>NZ_BAAGXC010000010.1:0-125780 GCF_054780035.1 Mariniluteicoccus endophyticus
CTCGGGGGTGTCGGGAATAGTGTCAATATGTGATAGGAGGCGGCGAGCAAGGCTTGGTGGGCTGGATGTCTGAGTGGGGCCCGTTTCCTCGAGTTGATCATCGATCGCGGCTGGCTCTGGGAAGACAAGTAAGTCGTCTCTCCAGAAGGCTCCAGCTTGCCAGGCGAAGCAAACGAACGTACGCTGCTCCAGTTGTGAGTGGCGCGGATCGCCGGTGATCGCCGCAGCGTTCAAAATCACGCGCTCGCTGCTCGATAGGAGGGGACGGATTGGGGTGGGCCTAACAGCGTCCGGCTCGATTCCCACCCAGCCCCTGTCGCCGAGTTGGACCAGTCGCACATATGAGTCGGACCGATGGAATGCAAGGTGGTCGAATACTCTCTGGGTCGTCTCCTTCGCCATTTGACGGGGGCCCGAAGGTGATTCTCCGTAATTGAGATAGGCGATATCCGTCATATCGAGTACGGCGTCGATACCCCTTGTCTTGAAGAGGATGAAATAATTGCTGAGCTTGCTTGTGGCACGCATGAACCAGTATATCCATGCGCGAACCTCTATCTCTGCGCCGGACATGTGGTCAAATCTTCTTTTCGGGCCGGCAATCGGGGCCCGGGTATGTGGTGACAATGGACATGTATGAGGGGTCGACGATCACGACGAAATCAAAGATTCCCACGGTTTCGCCAGTCCTGCGCACGTAGCGCCTCAATTTTGATCGGTAGCACCAGTTTAGGTTGTCTTGAACCAGGGGCTGCTCCTCCAAGGCGACACTAATTGCCATATCTGCGAGCTCTTCCCAGGTCATGTCGGTGCCAACGGTGAGTTGCTGGTACTTCTCGCGATGCGACGGCTGTGGGCCGTCGAAGAGGTGCAAGAAGCCGAACCCGTTCTTGTCCATGTATCCATCCGGGCGTCCGCAGAGAAAGGCGATGTCAGCTTCCCCCCATGGCGTCTTGCCTATGTAGTCGTTCTGTTTCGCCTCGCGTTCTTCGTGGTATGGCGCAACGCGCGAGCAGGGAATCCAAGGTGAAATGAGTCCTGCCTTGGGTGTGGCAGCGCGAGTCGGTGACGGAGAAACGCTCCATGACGCCGTGGGTTCAGAATCGGCGTGGGCTGGGGGTGTCCGAAACCGGAGATCAAGGTCGCCGCCAGGGCGACTCGAACGAACCTCAGGGTCATGTGCCCCACTCAAGCAGACCGACGGTCAGTTGGCAACGACGCTTCGAGAGACTGGACTTCATCCGCGCTCTGGGAAGACCTGTCGAAAGAGGTAACCTCTCGATGAACTCGACCTGGGAAGGAAGTCAGCTGGGGGATCTAGGCGTGCAGCAGACGCTTCGGCAGCATCGACGTGAACCGTTCGGGCGCCACGGAGCGTTGGCGCATCACCGCGGCGAGGCTCGCCCGATCGACACGATGCGGCCCGCGCCGCCGAACCTGGCGACCAGCGCATGGTTGACGGCGACGAACACCGTGCCACCGAGCTCGGGGTCGACAGCGCGTTGCTGTCGGTGTTGCTGCAGCCGACGACCGCGCCGACTGTGCCGAACGCGGCGAGGGCCAGCATGCGACGGCTGACGAGGTTGAAACGGGACTGGCTTGCTCCTCGTCTCGCTGGCGCTCGCTCGGAGAGCAGCGGTCGTTCGCAGATCGATGGAGCAGCTGCGGACCGACGAGCCCCACGGCTCGGCGTCCCAGCCGCGGAGCGAACCCGCGCAGCCCGGACGCCGGGCTCCCGCCCGAGCGGCGGGGGTTCCCGCCCGGGCGCCGGGGATCAGGCGTGCAGCAGACGCTTCGGCAGCATCGACGTAAACCGCTCGGGCGTCACCGAGCGCTGGCGCATCACCGCGGCGATGCTCGCCACGAGGGCGACCACCAGCCACAGCAGCGACGTGCCCACCGCGCCGGTCACGCCCGGGCTGTCGGTGATGATCGCGCGGACGCCGTGCAGCACGGGCGTCAGCGGCAGCAGCGGTGTCACGGCGTCGAACAGCTCCGGCACAGCGGAGATGATCCCGCTGGCGGCGGTGAAGGTCACCATGATGATCGACACGATGCGGCCCGCGCCGCCGAACCAGGCGACGAGCGCGTGGTTGACGGCGACGAACACCGCACCGCCGAGAAGCAGCATCGCCAGCACGCCCATCGTCTTGAACAGCGACAGGTCCAGCACGACCTGCCCGATCGCGGTCAGGGCGATGGCCTGCACCGCCGCGATCGCCAGCCCCGGCGCGATGGCGAACGCGGCGAGCTGCCACGTGGGGCGCGTCGACGTCAGCGCCCGCGTCGAGACCGCCTGCACGACCAAGTAGGTCGCGAGCGCGCCCAGCCACAGCGACAGCACCATCAGCAGGGTGGTGGCGACGGCCTCGGGGATGAGCTCGGCGTTGCCGCCGCGGGCGACGGGCTCGGCCACGACGGTCTTCAGGGCCTGGCGGTCGGTCTCGGAGTAGTGCGGGATCTTCGTCGCACCCTCCGCGAGGCCGTCGGCCATCTCCTTCGACCCCTTGGCGAGCTCCTTGCCGCCCTTGTCCGCCTGTTCGAGGCCGCCGGCCAGCGCATCGGTGCCGTCGGCGAGCTTCTGGCCGCCGTCGGCGAGCTGGTCCATGCCGGTCGCCAGCTCGCGGGTGCCCTTGGAGATCTCGGTGACGCCGTCGGTGTACTGTTTCACGCCGGTCGACAGCTTCGACGCGCCGTCGGCCGACTGCTTGATGCCGCCGACGAGGGCGGGCATGCCGTCGGCGAGCGCGTCGGTGCCGGCGGCGAGCTGGTTGGCGCCGTTGACGGCCTGGTTCATCTGGTCCTTCTGGCCCTCGATGCCGGCGGCCATCTGGTCGAGGCCCGCCAGGAGCGCCTGCCCGCCGGGCTTGAGCTGGCGGATCTGCTTGGCGCCCTCGATCATCTGCGGCAGCTGGGGCAGCATCGTGCGCGTCTGCTCGATGGCCTGCGTCAGCTCGGGCGACGCGGCGATGTCGTTGGCCCACTGCACCGGCGTACGCCCGCCCGTCTGCGGGCTCGCGGTGGTGAGGTACGCCTGGCTCTGGGCCCACGCCGCGCAGATCTGCTGCTGCTGTGCGGCGGTCACGCCCGTCACGGTCGGGCAGGGTGCTTGGGAGGCCTGCTGGAGCTGGCCGGCGTACGTCTTCGCCTGAGACTGGACCGTCGCGAGCTGGTCGGCCGCCGCCATGATGTTCGCGCGGTCCTGGTCGGTGATCTGGACCTTGTCGAGCTGGTCGAGCACCGGCGCCATGCCGTCGACGAGCTGGCTGACGCCGTTGACGTACTGGGTGGCTCCGGGGATCAGGCCTGGCGTGGTCGTGCCGTCGGGCTGGGTGATGGTCTGGGAGCGCATCATCACCGGGATCTGCTGGACGCCGTCGACGAGCTGCTTGACGCCACCGGCCATCTGGGCGGTGCCGTCGGCGAGCTGGCGGGTCTGCGAGGGCAGGTCCTTCGTCTGCTCGGCCATGGTGCCCAGGCCGGTCGCGAGCGCGGCGGACCCGTTCGCGAGCTCGACGCCGCCGGCCGACAGCTTGTCCATGCCGTCGGCGAGCTCGCCGGTGCCGTCGGCGGTCTTGCGTACGCCGTCGGCGTACGACTGCATGCCGGTGGCGAGCTCGCGCGAGCCCGTGGCGGACTGGCCGAGGCCGTCGGACAGGGCGGTGGTGCCGTCGGAGAGCTTGCGGGCGCCGTCGGCGACGGTGACGAATTGCTTGCCCATGTCGTTGAAGCCGATGTAGATGTTGTCGAGGTAGTTCTCGGTCAGCAGCTTGTTGACCGACGACTTCGCGGTGTCGGCGATGATCTGGGCGACCGCCGAGTCGGCGATGCCGGTGATCTTCGAGGTCTCGACGTTGATCGTCGCCTGCTTGGCCCTGTCGGCCTGACCGGAGAACGACGTCGCCTTCGCCGAGAACTCCTTGGGGATCGTCACGACGGCCGCGAAGCGGCCCGACTCGAGCCCGTCCTTGGCGTGCTCGGCGTCGGCGAGCACCCAGCGCAGGTTGTCGTCGCGGCGTTCGACGAGCCCCGCCGCGAGCTGGCGCCCCAGCGGGATCGTCTGGCCGTTGACCTCCACCATCTGGTCGAGGTTGACCACGGCCGCCTCGACACGGTGGAGACGGTCGGTGGCCCCCCAGGTGGCGCCGAGGAAGCCGAGGCTGACGAGGATCGGGACGAGCAGCACCCCGACGAGACTCTGCCAGCGGACGGGGAGGTGGTGGCTGGCGCGTTCGAGGCTGATCATCAGTGCTCCTGTGTGGCGAGTTGGAGTTCGGCGTGGCGGGCCTCGGGCTCGCCGATGGTGATCTGGTACGCGGTGTCGGGGACGAGGTCGGCAACGACGGAGGCGTCGGCGACGCCGAGAATCACCGCGGGGGGCGTGACGCCGTCCGGAGGCGCCTGGACGGCGTGGGCGAGCTCGGCGACCGCCGCGCGCTCGTCGTGGCTGGGCAGCGCGTCCGCGCCGTCGATGACGATGAGGTCGACGCGCGGGTTGCGCATGGCCCGGTCGAGGTCGTCGCGGATGGAGGCGTGCTTGTCGCTGCCGTCGCGGTGGAGGCAGTCGACGAGCGCGACGCGGCGGCGTACGCCCGAGGCCTGCTCGGGCAGGACGAGCCCGGCGACCTTGGCCCGGCCTGTCGAGCCGGTGAGACGGCCGGACAGGGCGAGCAGCATCGGCGTACGCCGGACCACGGGGCCCTCGACGACGAGGACGTCGCCGGGCATGAGCCGCAGCTCGACCGGCGGGGTGACGTCGCCGCTGGGGTTGTCGGCGGTGGGGTGGCCGCGGACGGCGAAGCCCTCGGTGACGACGACGTGGGGGTCGTCGGGCGACGGCCACGACTGCAGCTCGAGCTGGTGGGCGAGCGCCTCGCCCTCGACGTCGAACGACGGCAGGCGGCGGTCGAGCCACTTCGGCAGCCACCAGGCCTTGTCGCCGAGCAGCGCGAGGACGGCGGGGACGAGCGTCATGCGGACGACGAACGCGTCGACGGCGACGCCGACGGCCAGGCCGAACGCGATGGCCTTGATGGGGCCCATGCCCTCGGGGACGAAGAACGCGAAGACCGCGATCATGATGAGCGCGGCGGCGACCACGACCGGTGCCGAGCCGACGAAGCCCTTGTGGACGGCCTCCTTGGCGTTGGCGCCGTGGACGTACTCCTCGCGCATGCGGGAGACGAGGAAGACCTCGTAGTCCATGGCCAGGCCGAACAGGATGCCCATGAGCAGGATCGGATAGAACGAGATGACCGCCATGGGTTTCTCGAGGTTGATGATCTCCTTGCCGACGCCGTGGGTGAAGGCCAGCGAGGTCGCGCCGAACGACGCGGCCACCGACAGGAGGTAGCCCAGCGTCGCCTTCAGCGGCACGGCGATCGACCGGAACACCATCGTGAGCAGCACCAGCGACAGGCCCACGACGAAGATGCCGAACGGGATGAGCGCGCGGGTGAGCTGGTCGGAGATGTCGATCTGGACGGCGGTCATGCCGGTGACGGCGGTGTCGACGCCGTACTTCTGCTTCCACTCCGGCGCCTTGGCGATCAGCGCCGCGACGAGGTCCTTGGTGGCGGGGTCGTCGGGGGCGGTCGTGGGGACGATCTGGATGAAACCGGTGTCGGCGTTGCGGTTGGGCGTGGCCATCGGCACCGAGTGGACGCCCGGGACGGCCTCGACCTCCTTCTTGAGGTCGGCCATGAGCTTCAGCGGGTCGGTCGAACCGATGATCTCGGCGGTCACGATCAGCGGCCCGTTGTGACCGGGGCCGAACTTCTCGGCGATGAGGTCGTAGGAGATGCGGTCGGGTGCGTGGACCTCGTGCTG
This sequence comes from Mariniluteicoccus endophyticus, assembly GCF_054780035.1. Taxonomy (NCBI): domain Bacteria; kingdom Bacillati; phylum Actinomycetota; class Actinomycetes; order Propionibacteriales; family Propionibacteriaceae; genus Mariniluteicoccus; species Mariniluteicoccus endophyticus. Next base: position 5,830 of record NZ_BAAGXC010000010.1, read on the forward strand.
GCCGGAGTTGGGCAGGCTCAGCCGCAGGTCGGGCGCCGGGATGGCGAGCGCTCCCAGCGCGACGATGACCACCGCGACGGTCAGGGCGGGCACCTTCGTGACGACGCGTACCCACCAGCCGGACGGGCTGCGCGCGGCCTTCGCCTCGGCGGCGGCCCGGGCCCCGGCGTCGTACGCCTCCCCGGGCTTCGGCGCCTTCTTCGGGCGCAGACGTTCGCCCGCGAAACCCATCAGCGCGGGCAGCATGGTGAGCGCGATGAGCACGGCCATGGCGACGCCGATGGCGGCGAAGATGCCCATGACGGTGAGGAACGGGATGTTGGCCAGGCCGAGGCCCATGAGCGCGATCACGACGGTCAGGCCAGCGAAGATCACTGCGGATCCGGCGGTGGCGACCGAGCGGGCGGTGGACTCCTCGGCGTCCATGCCGTGGCTGAGCTGTTCGCGGTGGCGCGACAGGATGAACAGGGCGTAGTCGATGCCGACGGCCAGGCCCAGCATGACGGCGAGCATCGGCGCGGTCGAGCTGATGGCCGTCAGACCCGTCGCGCCAAGCATCAGTAGCATCGAGATGCCGACACCCCAGATGGCGGTGACCAGCGGCATGCCGGCGGCGACGACCGAGCCGAGGGTCACGATCAGGACGATGAACGCGACGATGACGCCGAGGCCCTCCGTGGCCGACATCTTGGGGATCTCGACGGAGAACGCGTCGCCGCCCATCGCGATCTCGGTGCCCTCCGGCAGCTTGGGGCGCAGCTGGTTGGCCCAGTTGGTGAGGTCGGCGCGCTGGGCGTCGGTGACGTCGGTGGACGCCACGTCGAGCATGACGTTGGCCATCATCGCGTCGCGGCGGTCGTTGATCATGCCGGAGACCAGCGGGTCGAACGGCGACATCGCCGCGGAGATCCAGGGCTTCGACTCGTCGAGCTGTTTCAGGCCCTCCTCGAGCGGGCCGCGCAGGCCGGGCATGTCGACGGTCTGGCCGGTCGGGGGCACCACGACGAGGGTCGCGCGCGTGCCCGCGACCTCGGGGAACGTCTGGTAGAGCTGCGTCAGCGCCTCCTGCGACGGCGCGCCGGGAATCTCGAACTCGTCGGAGAACTTGCCCCCGATGACGCCGGCGATGCCGCCGAGCAGGACCATCGCCGCCAGCCAGGCGGCGAGGACGCGACCACGGCGTCGGAAGCAGAGGCGCCCCAGGGCGTACAGATAGCTGGACAAGAGCGTCGGATCCTGTCGGTCGAGACTTTTGGATACAGGCGTGTATCCGATGCACCAATGTATCCGATAGGGTGAGGTACGCAAGCCGACCAACATCGAACGGAACCCCACTCCCATGGAGACGATCAGCCCGCGCCGCGAGAAGACGCGTCAGAAGCTGATGTCCGCGGCCGTCGACGTGATCGCCGAGCGGGGGTTCGCCGCGGCGAGCGTCGAGGAGATCTGCGAGCGCGCCGGGTTCACCCGCGGCGCGTTCTACTCGAACTTCGAGTCGAAGGATGACCTGGCGCTCGACCTGCTCCGCCGCAGCGCCCAGGCCCAGCTCGACAGCGCTGAGGCCGCCATTCACCAGGCCTCGCAGACCCCGCCCGAGGACGACACCGTCGACCAGCTCATCGACCGCTCCGTGGACCTGTTCGTCGCCACCCAGCCGACGCTGCGCGAGGACGTCCTGCTCCAGGCCGAGCTGCGCATGCACGCCATCCGCAACCCCGACTTCGGGCGAACGTTCGCCCACTTCGACCACGAGATGTCCGCACTGTTCGCCCAGACCATCGAGTCCAAGCTGCGTTCGCGCGGGCTCGGGCTAGCCCTGCCCACAGGGTCGGCCATCGAACTGCTGCACGCCATCCACAGCCACGCCACGCTCAACCAGCTCGTGCCCGACATGGGCGACTCCCGGCTTGGCGCCTACCTGAAGATGCTGCTCCTGGCGCTCGTCCGCCGCGCCTGAACGTTTCTGTCTCCGGGCGACCCCGGTCACCTGTCCTCCGAGCGAGCGCCAGCGAGACGAGGAGCTATCGCCGCCGCGCGACCTGGTACCCCTCCGCGTCGAACACGGTCTCCCACTTCGTACCCGGGTAGATCTGGCCGCCGTAGGTCGCGATGTCGACCTGCTGGTTCCACCCGCCGGCGACGTTGTCGATGACCAGCCACTCGGCGACGGGGTTGCCCTTCTGGCCGATGTAGTACAGGTCGCGGTCGCCGACGAGCTGGTTCATCAGCGACACGTCGGCGGCGACGAGCGCGCGGTGTGGCACCAGGTCGACGGCAGCAGCAGCGGCTGCCTGGCGGCTGCCGAGCTCCCACTTCTCACCGGGGCGCAGATCCCGCAGCGGCATCTGGTTCAGCAGAGCGATCGACACCGCCAACGCCATCGCCGACCCGTGGAGCCCCCAGCCCCGCAACGCCCAGAACCGTGACCTCCTCAGGCGCGCGCACCCGTCGACGGCCGCCGCGTACGCCACGGGCATGAGCATCAGCGAGTAGTGCCACGTCGGGCCCCAGTGGCCCTCGTTGGCCGACAGGAACCGCCACGCCAGCGTCGGCACGGCCACGAGCGCGAGCTCGCTGCGCAGCAGCGTGAACATCACGCACACGCACAGCAGGAGCAGCGTCGACATCTTCTTCTCGTTGGTGAAGATCTGGTGGGCGATGCCGAACGGGTCGGCGAGGATGTCGCCGAGCGAGATGTTCTTGCCGTAGTCGTACTTCCCCTCGGGGTTGAACGCCGGCAGGACGACCTTCATCGCCAGCCACACCATGAACACGCCCCAGACGACGAGGATGCCGCCGATCAACCAGCGGCGGGACCGCCACGCGAGCACCACGCCGAACGCGGCGACGGTCAGCGGCAGGTCCTCCTTCACGAAGACCAGCAGCGAGGCCCAGATCCCGGCGGTCAGCCAGTTCTCCCGCATCAGCGCCCAGAGTGCGATCGCCAGGATCGGCGCGCCGAGCGCCACCTCGTGGAACTGCACGGCGGCGGCCTGCTGCACACCCCAGCAGAACGCGTACGCCATTCCCAGCGCCCAGCCCGAACCCCGACCGAGGTGCTCGTGGGCCGTCTTGGCGATGAAGAACGCTGAGAGCGCCAGCAGCCCCGCCTGCAGCACGAGCAGCGTGAACGCCGACGGGAACAGGGCGTACGCGGGCGCCAGCACCGCCAGCAGCGGGTGGAAGTGGTCGCCCCAGATCTGGTAGCCCGCGCCCTTCACGTCGACCACGGGCAGCTGAAGCTTCGCGTACCCCTGGAGGACCTGGGTGAAGATCGCGAGGTCCCATGACGGCGACTGGAACCGGCGCCACTGCTGCCAGCCCAGAAGGGTGTACGCGAAGAACGCAGCCAGCGCCACGACCCACGCGCTTCTCGGCTGGGTGAGCAGGGCGCGACGCAGACGCACAGGACGCCACCAAGGTCGCGGGTCGTCCACAGCTGTGGCGCCGGCGATGGTTGCGGCCTGCGGGGTCTGTATGGTCACGAGCTCTCCCTGGAGTCGGGTCACGGGGGATTCAACCAACCCGACGGTCCGTTGGCCAACCCCGGTCATCTGCGCGTAACCGCTGGGGACTAGGTTCGCACCGTGACTGCCTGGCTCGCCTTCGACTCACTCGTCAACGCCCGCGACGTCGGTGGGATCCCCACCGTCGACGGGGGCCGGATCAAGTCGCTGCGGATGCTGCGCTCCGACAACCTGCAGCACCTCACGCCCGCCGACATCAAACAGCTCGTCACGTTCGGGGTGACCGACGTGGTCGACCTGCGCTCGGCGTACGAGGTCCACCACGAGGGCGACGGGCCGCTGGTCGGCCATCCGGGCATCACGTTCCACCACTTCTCGTACCTGCCGGAACAGGAGGCGACCGACCTTCCCGACCACGCGCGTGACGCGGAGTCCCAGGCGGAGGAGGCGGCCGAGGAGCAGGCGATGGTCGGCTCCGAGACGGTCGGCAAGGCTCTGCCGTGGATCGGGCGCCTCCCGGCAGTCGAGGTCGAGGACGCGTTCGCGTCCCACTACCTGTCCTACCTGGTCGAACGGCCCGAGTCGGTCGTCGGCGCGCTGCGGGCGATCGGGAACGCGCGGGGTGCAGCGATCGTCCACTGCGCCGCCGGCAAGGACCGCACCAGGACCACCGTGGCCCTCGCCCTCTCGCTCGCCGGCGCCGAGCGCGACGCGATCGTCGCGGACTACGCGGCGAGCTCTGAGCGCATGCAGCAGATCGTGGACAAGCTCGTCGCGTCCGACACCTACCGGGCCAACCTCGAGGGCCGCCCGCTGTCGTCGCACCTGACCAACCCCGAGTCGATGGACGCGTTCCTCGGCTACGCGGAGGACCGTTTCGGCGGTGTGGAGGAGATGCTCCGCCCGCTCGGCTGGACCGACGACGACACCCGGGCCGTTCGCGCCCACCTGCTCAACGACTGAACGCCCCTGCGCCCTTGTGCTCTGAGGAAGGTGCTCTGAGGAAGGTCTTGCGCCTTCGGCCTTGCGCCGTTCTGTTCTGCGAGCGAGCGCCAGCGACAAGAGGAGCGTGCCGAATCGTCCAGGAGTTGGTGCGACACGCCCAACACCGGGCGGGTTGGGGCGACTTTTGGATGATCGGGCACGCTCGTCTCGGCTGCGGACGGCCTCGCTCGGAGAACAGTGGAAGGGCGGCTCGCTGGAGAGCAGGGATGGTGACCTGAAAGCGGGGGGTGGGGACTTCGCCGCCGGGTCGTGGGTCTGGCCGCCCCGACCGAGCGAGGAACGAGCGAGGGAGCAGTTGGTAGACCCGGCAGCGAAGTCCCCACCCCACCGCGGCAGCCCAGTCCCCGGCGCGGCACCCCGCAGCAGTGAAGTCCGCGGCAGGAGAGAACGTCAGACCTCGGGGTCGTCCACGCGGGCAGCAGCGGTGCGGTCGAACGTCGCGATGGTGTTGCGCACGGCCACAGGGATCTCGTCGCCGACCGACGGCGCCTTCGCCTTGCCCGGCAGGAACACCAGCGACGACTGCATGTGGGGCGGTTCGACGAACCAGCGCTTGGCGCCGTCGACCTCGTACGGCGACAGGGCCAGACCGGCCGCCTCCAGGCCGCCGGTGGCGACGGAGATGGCGCGCTGGCGCACGGACTTCACCGAGCTCGGCGCCTCGAGGCCGATGCCGTTGGCGGTTCCGCCGGAGACGACCACGACCCAGCCGTCCTGCAGCACCGGGCGCTGATGGTAGCCGATGCGCTCCCCCCGCCGGACGGGGTGGACGTCGAGGACGGTTGCGGTCACCGACAGGGCACCGGGGTCACCCAGCCACAACTTGGTGCCGAGGCGCAGGCGGGTGGCGTCCTGGCCGAACTCGTGCGCCAGCGCACGGTAGGACGCATCGGGCACGTGGGAGAACCAGAGCGGTACGCGGAGTATGTCGCGGGCGCGCTGGCCCAGGGCGCGGGCCTCGCCGGAGTGGTCGCCGGCCATGGGGAGGTGGATCGTCCAGCCCTCCACCTGGAGCGCGTCGGCCATGTGGACTGCGGCCTCCATGTCGTCCTTGCCGAGCCCGTGGCGCTTCATCGAGGTCAGGCACTCCACGAGCACGCGAGGGGCCTGGTCACCGCCCAGGTTGGCCAGAACCTCGAAGTCGGCCATGCGGGCGACGGTGAGCACCACACGCGGGTCTCGCGCCAGATGGACGGCCTCGGGGTCGTTGGCCTCCCACGGCAGGAGCACGACGATGTCGCCATCGAAGTGTTCCCTCATGCGGATGGCCTCGGCGGGGGTGCCCACCGCGATGGTGCGCATGCCCAGGCGCGTCGCCTCGTCGGCGAGCCTCGCCAGGCCGAAGCCGTAGCCGTTGCCCTTTGCGACGGGGACGAGCCCCGGCGTGCGGTCGGCGGTGGCGGTGAGGTGCTTGCGCCAGCGCGGTTCGTCGATGGTCAGCGTCAGTCCGGTCACGGACCCCACGTTATCGGGAGCGGCCGCGTACCTTCCCCACCAGCCCCTTGGCGCGACCCGCGACGGCGCGGGCCTTCGCCTTCAGCGCGTTGCGATTCATGTATGCGTCGAACAGCCGGTACAGCGGGGTGTTGATGGGCAGGTCCCACTCGCCGAGGTATTCGACGGCCTCGCCGCCCGTGCCGACCTTGAACTGGATGAGGCCCAGGTGGGGGTCGTCGTCGGCGACGGAGTCGGTGATGCCACGCAGGTCATAGACGCGCGCGCCCGCCTCGAGGGCGTCGGACATCATCTGCCACTGGATGGCGTTGGAGCCGCGTACGTCGCGCTTGGCGTTGGTGGAGGCTCCGTAGGAGTACCAGGCGTGCTGGCCGACGCGTACCCAGGTGGTCGCGGCGACGAGGTCGCCCTCGTGCTCGGCGAGGTAGAGGCGGATGCGGTGGGGGTCCTCGGCGCGCAGCGCGTCCCACATCGTCTCGAAGTACGCGAGGGGCCTCGGCGTGAAGCCGTCGCGCTCGGCGGTCTCGACGTAGACGCGGTGGAAGGCCGGCAGGTCGGCGCGGTCGCCGAGGCGTACCTCCACGCCGGACTTGGTGGCCTTCTTGATGTTGCGGCGCCACAGCTGGTTCATGCCCTTCGACACCTCGTCGGGCGTCTTGGGGGTGCCGTCGGGGTGAGCGAGGCGGAGCCAGAAGTTGAACCGCGGCTGGCCGGCGGCGAAACCCTCGCCCTCCGGCTTGGGCGGCAGCCAGCCGGCGTGTCGCAGCGTGTTGTGGACGCGGGTGGCAACGAGGTTCTCGGTAGTCGGGGTGACGTCGGTCAGTGACCGGATGCCGGGGTCGGCGATGGCAGCCTTGATGGTCTCGGCGTCCCAGGTGCGGCGGACGACGGTCGGGCCGATGCGTACGCCGAAGGCGCCGGCCCGCTTCGCGTGGGCGACCAGCGCGTCGAGGTGGTCGGCGAGGTCGGCGCAGGCCCAGTCGATGACGGGGCCCTCCGGCAGGTAGGCGAGGCAGCGGCCGATCTTCGGCAGCGACCGATAGAGGACGAGCCCGACGCCGACCAGCTCGGAGTCGCGGAACCAGCCCAGCGACTCGGCGCGCCACTCGCTCTTGACCTTCGCCCAGGCGGGGGTCTGGAGGAAGCTGACCAAATCGTGCTCGGCCCGCTCGGCGAGGAACGCGAGGTGCTCGTCGGACGTGATGGTGCGTACGGAGATCGTCACGGCGTCGAATCTAGCGGCGCGTCACGCCCATTCCCAGCGGAGGCCGTACACGCCCGGGTCGGGGTCGTGGACGATGAACTGGGCGCCGTGGCCGTCGAGCGTGACTTCGCGGAGGTCGATGTCCTCGCCGTCCTCCATCTGGGGGCGCTTGAAGGCGACGGTCTCGCGGGGTTCCGCGTCGCGCGGGAAGCGCGCCTCGAGGGCGATCTCGCGGGCGGGGTTGACGCACGAGCGCTCGATGCGGAAGCTCTGGCGGTTTGTGCGGCCGAAGGTGACAAGGAACTCGACCATGGCGAGCTCGCCGCGTTCAAGCGGGCGGGGGAGGATCATCTCGGCAACGGTGAGGTTGCGCTCGGGGATGGCGACGGTCTCGCCGACGGTGCAGGAAGAGACGGCGTTGACGTCGGCGACGACACCCGTCTCGGCGTCCTGCTCGAGGACGACCGGCCAGCGCAGGGCGCCGGAGCGCTCGGCCCGCAGCACCATGCGGGTGAGCTGGGTGGCCTCGGTGCGGTCGTGGTCGACGGTCAGGGTGTCGTGGACGGTGAGGCGGGTGAGGTCACCGGGGGGGAGCTCCATGCCCATCTCGGTGATGATGCCCGCGGCCACGTCGGCGGAGGGGATGACCTTCTCCCAGTCGGCGAGGTGGCGGCTGCGTCGGCGGCGCTCCTCGCTGGCCAGCGACGTCAGCGTGCCCTCGTTGAGGTCGAGCACGCGCTCGAGCTCGGTGACCACCCGGAGGCTGGACGACCGGGTCGGGAGAGATCGCCCGGTCTGCCAGTACGAGAGGGTGGCGATCGACACGGGGGTGCCTGCGGAGGCCAGCCGGGCCCTGATGCGTTCAAGGGTCAACCGCTTGTCACGCACCGCCTGGTTGAGCGTTGTGGCGAAATCTGAGCGGACGGTTTCCTCGTCCGTGGGTTGAATGAGCCCGGGATCAGTCATGAAGGGCCTTCCGTCGGGTGCTGCGATATTACCAGCGAGTCACCTAATGGCGGCAAACCTGCTTATCGGCGGAAATTCCTGTTTCGGTGCGGATTCGGGAATTACCGAGGGCCGGCCCCGAATGGGACCGGCCCTCGTCGAGCGGTGGATCAGGCGGTGTCGATGACGGCGACGGTCTCGCCGGCGTCGGTGGAGAGGACGCGGGCGGCCGGGAGGTTGATGCCGCCGGCCTGCTCGAGGTGGACACGGTAAGCACGATGTGAGGTGGGTCACGTCTTGGATCGCCTGTAGTCGAGGAGAAGCCCGACCAGTTCGTCGTGCTGTGCCAGCAGTTCGGGCCCCGGCGTACGCCCCGACGCCACCTGGGCGTCCAGGAGGTCGCGCACGTACGCCAGCTCGCTGACGTTGTCGCGCAGCGTGAGCAGCCGGCCGTGCTCCACGGGCCCGGCCGCGCGCCGGGCCGCGCGCAGCCACGCGCGACGCCCCTCGAGGCTGCTCAACCACTCAGCGTCGACGGGGTCGACCCATCCGCTGGTGACCATGACGGGCAGGTGTCGGGCGAGCACCTGCTCGCCCTCGCCGGCGCGGCCGCGGGCGTACCAGATCAGGGTCGCCAGCGCGGCGAGGCGGATGGCCACGACGGCGATCGAGGTCGGCGCCCAGGCCGTCAGCACCGACAGGCACAGGGCGGCGGCAAGGCCCAGCAGCGGCGCGACGACCCGCGTGGGCGGACGCGAGGTGAGACCGATCCACAGGGCGATGCCGGCCGCTGCCGCGGCGACCGCGGGGGAGTACGCGCCCAGCACCAGCTCCCCGGTGCGGCGCAGCAGGCCGCTCCACGACCTGCTGCCCGCCGTGTCGAGCAGCCCGGTGGCGAACAGCTGGCCGAGGCCGACGGTGCCGGCGTACACGATGACGTCCGTCAGCGAGGTGAGCTCGTTGCGTCCGCGGCGCGAGGCGAGCAGCACCAGCAGCAGGAAGCACAGCTTGAACAGCTCGGCCAGCAGGGGGATGAAGACGTACGATCCCCAGCTGCCCGGCACCTGTTCGGCGATGAGGTCGCCGAAGAAGGCCGCGAGCGGCACCACGCCCACCCCCCACAGGAACGCGGCCGCGAGCAGGTGGGGCGGCTCGGGCTCCCACCGGTCCAGCAGCCGCAGCGCCGCCATGCCGAGCGCGACCCACCCCGCCAGGACCAGGGCCGTCAGGAGCGACATCAGCGGGTCGTGCCGGGCCTGGGCCACGGCCATGATCGCCATGACGGCGAGGACACTCCCGCCCAGCCCGATGGTGATCAGGGGGTACGCCACGGCCTGCGGGCGACGTAGTGAGCGTGCGGGCTGGTGCGGCCAACCGGGCGGGGGCATGGTCACGACATCACCGCACGCCTGGCGGCGGGGGCGTCCAACCGGTGGGCGCGGGCGGCAGGCGGCCGTTGACCCACTCCTGGCTGGCGCGCAGCTGGGCGACGAGCTGGTCGTGCTGGGTGAGGAGCTCCTTGCTCAGTGGCCTTCCTCGTCGGGCCTGCTCGTCGAGGCGCGCCCGCACGAAGGCGAGCTCGGTCGCGTCGTCGCGAAAGCCACGCAACCGCTTCTGCTCGGCGGAGCTCATGTGGGGCAACGACATGCGGGCCCGGCGCTGCGTGAGCGACGACAGCCACTGGGCCTCGGCGGGGCTGACCCAGCCGGCGTTGACCATCGGGTGGAGCTGCTGGCCGACGACGGCCTTCTCCTGCTTGCGGGAACGCAGGCCCATCACGAGGTAGAAGATGAAGCCGCCCAGGTCGAACACGACCATGGCGATCAGCACCGCGGCCAGGCCGAACAGGGTGGAGCCGTTGTGCATGGCGTGGAGGAACACCGCGGCGCACCAGCCGAGGAACGGCCACACATAGCGCATCGCGCCGGTCGAGTTGATACCTCTCCATACGCCGATGGCCGTCATGCCGGTGTAGACCGAGTGGCTGAAGGCCCCGAGGCCGCGGAGGATCATCACCACGGCGGCCTCGCCGGCGGTCTCGCCACCGGCGATGTACATCATGTCCTCGACGAACGAGAAACCGATGCCGATGAAGCCGGCGTACACGAGGGCGTCGGTGAGCGAGTTCAGCTCCGACCGACCACGGCGCGACGCGAGGAGGACCACGACCAGGAACAGGCCCTTCGCAGACTCCTCGGTCAGCGGCGCCACGACCGCCGCACTGAGCGCCTCGGGAATCCCCGCCAGCGGGATGGTGAAGAGAATCACCAGGATGAGTGCGACACCGCCGCCCCAGAAGAACGCCGACGCCAGCAGCAGCGGCGGCTCCGGCTCCCACCGGTCGAGCCAGTGCAGGTAGAGCGTGCCTACCGTGGCCACGACCATCGAGAAGACGATGCCTAGCAAGAACGGCATGGGGTTGCCCTTGGCGAAGCTGTCGCTGCCGGTGATCAGGGTGATCAGCAGGGCGACCAGGCCGCCGATGGCGATGACCACGATCGGTCCGACGACGGCCTGCGGCTTGCTCCGCAGCATCGGCCAGCCAGGCGGCCAGGCGGCGGTCCCATGGGGGTTGGCCCCGACCGGCGGCATGGCGCCCGGCTGCGAGCTCGCGGGCGGTTGCCACAGTGGCGGACCCTGTGGGGGCATGGGCTGCGGCCAACTGTTGCCGGGCGGTACCTGCGACATCGAACACCTCGTCTGGTCGGGGGACATCTCAGACTGGACGGGAAGGCGGGCACGCCAGTTCCCCGGCGCTCATTGTGCCCTGTCGCCGTCCGTCCGCGTGGAGAGCCGGTAGCCCAGTCCGGGTTCGGTGATGAGGTGAGCCGGGTGGCTCGGGTCGCGCTCGAGCTTCCGGCGCAGCGTGGCGAGGTAGACGCGCAGGTACTGGGTCTCGCGCTCGTAGCCCGGACCCCACACCTCGGTCAACAGCTTCGCCTGCGGCACGAGCACGTCGGGGGTGCGGGCCAGCAGGTGGAGGATGCGCCACTCCGTCGGTGTGAGGCGTACCTCCTCGCCCTCGCGTGTCACGCGGGTGGCGGCCAGGTCGATGCGCAGGGGACCGGCATCGACGACGGGCTGCTCGGCGGAAGTCGGCTCGCCGCGGCGCAGCGCGGCCCGGATGCGGGCCATGAGCTCGTTGATCTCGAACGGCTTGGTGATGTAGTCGTCGGCACCGGCGTCGAGGGCCTCGACCTTGTCGTCGGAGGTGTGGCGAGCGCTGAGCACGATGATCGGCACCGACGACCAGCCGCGGATGCCGGCCAAGACGTCGAGGCCGTCGCGGTCCGGCAGGCCGAGGTCGAGGATGACGAGGTCGACGTGGCGCTCGGAACTGGCGAGCAATGCCCCTTGCGCGTGGGAGGCGGACACCGTGTCGAACCCTCGTGCCCGCAGGTTGATCTCGAGCGCGCGGACCAGACTCGGCTCGTCGTCGACGACGAGGACGGTCGGCCGATTCTCAGTCACGGTCCCCATCCTGCCCTTCGGCGCCAAGATCCTCGGGGCTGGCCGGCGACTCCACGGCCGGCGGGAAGGTCATGACCATCGTCAGGCCCCCGCCGGGGGTGTCCTCGGCCTCGAGTGTGGCGCCGGTGGCGCGGGCGAGTCCGGACGCGACGGCGAGCCCGAGGCCGAGACCGTTCCCGGAGTCGCCGAGGCGCTGGAACGGTTGGAACATCCGTTCGCGCCGAGCCGGGGGTACGCCGGGCCCGGTGTCGACGACGTGCAGCTCGACGCGGTCGGCGACGACCTCGGCGACCAGGCGTACGGGTTCGTCGGCGGGCTGGTGGCGCAGGGCGTTGTCGACGATGTTCGCGACGACGCGCTCGGCCAGACCCGGGTCGGTGCGGACCATGGGCAGCCCGGTGGGCTGTTCGACAAGGACGCGACCGGGTGGGTGGGGCGCGACGGCCGCGCGGACGACCTCGTCGAGTAGTACCGCGCGTGGACGGGCCTGCATGTTGCCGGTCTCGAGCCGGGTCATGTCCAGCAGGTTGCCGATGAGCCGTTCGAGACGGTCGGCGTTCTCGTCGACCATCGTCAGCAGTACGCGACGGTCGTCGGGATCGAGCTCGATGTCGGGGGCCAGCAGGGAGCTGGAGCTGGCCTTGATGGCGGCCAGCGGCGTCCGCAGATCGTGCGAGACCGCAGCGAGGAGCGCGGTCTGGAAGTCCGTCCGCTCCTGGAGCTCGTCGGCCGCCTCGGCGGCGGCGACGAGGTCCTCACGCTCGATTTCGTTGAGGATCTGCGCTCCGAACGCGGCCAGGACGCGCTGCTCGGCGACGGTCAGCGCGCGGCCGCGGACGGCGAAGTCGCGCAGCTCTCCCAGCGCCAGCAGGGAGTCCGGTTCGCCGTCCGGCGTACCCGCGGCGGCGACCACCTGCCACGGCGACGTGATCGCGTCGCGCCGGCGGAACTCGACCGAGTCGAGGCGGAAGGTCTGCTGGATCTGCGCGAGCACGTTCTCGACCGTCAGCGCCTCGCCGCGGGTCTGCGAGGTGAGCCACATCAGCGTGTCGGCCTCGGCGCGGGCCTCGGCGCCCAGACGAGCACGCGCGGCCGCGCGGTCCACCACGGTCGCCACGGCGATGCCGACGAGGGCGAAGACGACCAGGCCCAGGATGTTCTTGGGGTCGGAGATCGTGAGGGTCCCCAGCGGGGGCGTGAAGAACCAGTTCACCAGCAGCGACGCCAGTACGGCGGCCACCATGGCCGGCAGCAGGCCGCCGATGAGGGCGACGGCGACGGTCACGGCGAGGCCGGTCATCAGGGCCAGCGACTGCGAGTAGGACTGCGGGGCGGCGAGGAACGCCATGGTCAGCAGCGCCGGGAGGACGATCGCCGCGGACAGACCCGCCAGTCGGCGGTGCGCCGGCAGGGGCGCCGGGCGGTGGCGTCCGTGGCCGGTGCCGGCGAGGTCGTGGCTGACGATGTGGACATCGATCTCGCCGGACCCGCTGATGATGCGCTGGCTGACGGGCGCGCCGAACAGGCGTTGCCACGGGCGGCGGCGGGTCATGCCGACGACGATCTGGGTGGCGTTGATGCTGCGGGCGTGCTCGAGCACCGCCTCGGCCGGATCCTCGCCGGTGAGCGTGTTGAACGTCCCCGAGAGGTCGGTCACCAGGCGCTGCTGCGCGGCCAGCTCGCTGCGGTCGCGGTCGACGAGGCCGTCGGAACGCGCCACGTAGACCGCCACGAGCTCGCCGCCGACGCCCTTCGACGCGATCCGCGCGCCGCGTCGGATGAGCGCCGCCCCCTCGGACCCGCCGGACAGGGCGACGAGGACGCGTTCGCGCGTGGCCCACGGCGCGTCGATGTCGTGCGTACGCCGATAGTCCGCCAGGCCCGCGTCCACGCGGTCGGCGACCCACAGCAGCGCCAGCTCGCGCAGGGCGGCCAGGTTGCCGGGGCGGAAGTAGTTGTTCAGCGCCGCGTCGACCTTCTCCGACGGGTAGACGTTGCCGTGGGCCATGCGGCGGCGGAGCGCCTCCGGTGCCATGTCGACCAGCTCGATCTGGTCGGCCGCGCGCACGACGCTGTCGGGCACCGTCTCGCGCTGGCGTACGCCGGTGATCTGCGCGACCACGTCGTTCAGCGACTCCAGGTGCTGGACGTTGACGGTGGTGATGACGTCGATGCCGGCGGCGAGCAGCTCCTCGACGTCCTGCCAACGGCGGGCGTTGCGCGCACCGGTGACGTTGGTGTGGGCAAGCTCGTCGACCAGAGCGACCTCTGGCCGGCGGGCGAGGACCGCGTCGACGTCCATCTCGGTGAACGACGCGCCCTGGTGGGTGATCGTGCGGCGCGGCACGACTTCCAGCCCCTCGCGCTGGGCCGCGGTGTGGCGGCGCCCGTGGGTCTCCACGAACGCCACCACCACGTCGGTTCCGCGCTGCGCCCGACGCCGTCCCTCGCCGAGCATCGCGTACGTCTTGCCCACTCCGGGCGCGGCCCCGAGCAGGACGCGCAGCTCCCCACGGGTGGGCGGTTGGGCCGCGGGCGTGGTCACCGGACCAGTCTCACTCATGTCGTGCTCAGCGCGCGAGGTCGGCGTTGACCTTCACCACGTTCACGCGCGGCTCGCCGAGGAAGCCAAGCATCCGACCCTCGGTGTGGCGGGCGACGATGGCGCGGACCTGACCCTCGTCGAGGTGGCGTACGCGGGCGATGCGGGCGACCTGCAGCTCGGCGTACTCGGGAGAGATGTGCGGGTCGAGACCCGACGACGACGCGGTGACCGCGTCGGCCGGGATCGACTCGGCACCATCGCGCCTGAAGATCTCGGCGCGGCGCTGCGCCACCTGGCCGCGCAGCTCGGTGCTGTTCGGGCCAAGGTTCGAACCCGCGGAGGCGAGGCCGTCGTAACCGCCGTCACCTGCGGCCGAGGGGCGCGGCTGGAGCCACTGGTCGCCCTCGAAGCGCTGGCCGATGAGCGTGGAGGCGGAGCGACCGCCGACGGTGATGACCGAGCCGGTGGCCCGGTCGTGCATCGTGACGTTGGCGATCACCGCGACCACGATCGGGTAGACGACGCCGAGGACGAGGGTGAGGGCGACCATCGCGCGGAGGCCGGCGACGGTCTGGCGGAGCAGGTTCATGGTGGAGATCCTTGGTGGGACGGGGCTACGGGGAAAGAGTCGGGGTCGGGCCGGTCGTCGGGCGTGGCGGATACGTCGCGCCCCGGTACGGGGCGACATGTCAGAGCCCCGGGATGAGCGAGACGACGAGGTCGATGAGCTTGATGCCGATGAACGGTGCGACCAGCCCGCCGAGGCCGTAGACCAGCAGGTTGCGACGGAGCAGGGCGCCGGCCGACAGTGCGCGCTGGCGTACGCCCTTCATGGCGAGCGGTATCAGGGCGATGATGATCAGTGCGTTGAAGACGACCGCCGACAGGATTGCGGACTGGGGCGAGTGCAGGCGCATCAGGTTGAGGGCCTGCAGCTGGGGGAACGCGACGACGAACATGGCCGGGATGATCGCGAAATACTTGGCGACGTCGTTGGCGATGGAGAACGTCGTCAGCGCGCCGCGCGTCATGAGGAGCTGCTTGCCGATCTCCACGACCTCGATGAGCTTGGTGGGGTCGGAGTCGAGGTCGACCATGTTGCCGGCCTCCTTGGCCGCGGACGTGCCGGTGTTCATGGCCACGCCGACGTCGGCGCGGGCCAGGGCGGGCGCGTCATTGGTGCCGTCGCCACACATGGCGACCATGGCGCCACCGGTCTGCTCGCGCCGGATCAGCGCGACCTTGTCCTCCGGCTTGGCCTCGGCGAGGAAGTCGTCGACGCCGGCCTCCTCGGCGATGTGGCGGGCGGTGACGGCGTTGTCGCCGGTGATCATGACGGTACGGATGCCCATCGTGCGCAGGGACGCGAAGCGCTCGCGGATGCCCTCCTTGACCACGTCGGACAGTGCGATGACGCCGAGGACGCGGGCCGCCCGGCCGCGCGTGTGCTCGGCGACGACCAGCGGCGTACCGCCGGCGGCGGAGACGTCGTGGACCAGGTCGTTCACCTCGTCGGGCGCGTGGCCGTCGTTGTCGGCGACCCAGGCCAGGGCGGCCGAAGCGGCACCCTTGCGGATGCGGGCGCCGTCGGGGGCGTCGATGCCGGACATGCGGGTCTCCGCGGTGAAGGGGACGACCTCCAGGCCGTCGGTCAGGGCCTCCAGACGGGCGGCGTCGGCGGGGACCTCGGCGGTGGCGAGCTCGACGATCGAGCGGCCCTCGGGCGTCTCGTCGGCGAGGCTGGACGCCAGCGCGGCACGGACCAGGTCGGCACGCTCGACGCCCGGCAGGGGCAGGAAGTTGGTGGCGCGACGGTTGCCGTAGGTGATGGTTCCGGTCTTGTCGAGCAGCAACACCGACACGTCGCCGGCGGCCTCGACGGCGCGGCCAGACGTGGCCAGCACGTTGCGCTGGACCAAGCGATCCATGCCGGCGATGCCGATGGCGGCGAGCAGCGCGCCGATCGTCGTCGGGATGAGGCAGACCAGCAGCGCCACCAGGACGATCACGTCCTGGGCGGCCTTCGAGTACGCCGCGAACGGCTGCAGGGTCACGACGGCCAGCAGGAAGATGATCGTCAGTGCCGACAGCAGGATGTTCAGCGAGATCTCGTTCGGCGTCTTCTGGCGCGAGGCGCCCTCGACCATGGCGATCATGCGGTCGAGGAAGGACTCGCCGGGCTTGGCGGTGATGCGGACGACGATGCGGTCCGATAGCACCGTGGTGCCGCCGGTGACGGCGCAGCGGTCACCGCCGGCCTCGCGGATCACCGGCGCGGACTCACCGGTGATGGCCGACTCGTCCACCGAGGCGACGCCCTCGATGACGTCGCCGTCGCCGGGGATGACCTGGCCGGCCTCGAGCACCACGAGGTCGCCGATCACGAGCTCGGAGCTGGGCACCCGGGTCTCGAAGCCGTCGTTGAGGCGGCGGGCCACGGTGTCCTTCTTCGCGGCGCGCAGGCTGGCGGCCTGGGCCTTGCCCCGACCTTCGGCGATGGCCTCGGCCAGGTTGGCGAAGATCACCGTCGCCCAGAGCCACAGCACCAGCGAGAACGCGAACAGCGACGGGTGGACGAACGCCAGGACGGTGGTCAGGATCGAACCGATCCACACGACGAACATGACCGGCGAGCGGACCATGGAACGCGGGTCGAGCCGGCGTACGGCCGTGGGCAGGGCCTCGACGACAAGGGTGGTCAGGGACTTCCTCGGCGCCGGCAGATGGTGCATGGCGGCGTCGGGATGATGGTGCGTGCCGTCGGCCTCCGTCGAGGCTTCGGGACGCGAGGTGTCGACGGTGGACACGGGGGTCTCCTTCGGGAGGGAGGTCTCAGAGGGCGTATGCGGGGTCACAGCAGGGCCTCCGCGATCGGGCCCAGGGCGAGAGCGGGGAAGAACGTCAGGCCGGCGACGATCAGCACGATGCCCAGCACGAGCGTCACGAACAGGGGGCCGTGCGTCGGGAGGGTGCCGCCGGTGACGGGAACCTTCTTCTGGGCGGCGAGCGAGCCGGCCAGCGCGAGGGCGAACAGGATCGGCAGGAAGCGGCCGATGAGCATGGCGATGCCGATGGTGAGGATCGGTTCACCGGCGGCGATGCCGCCGAACGCGGAGCCGTTGTTGTTGGCGCCGGAGGTGTAGGCGTACAGCATCTCGGACAGGCCGTGGGGGCCGTCGTTGGCGAGCGTGTCGAGGCCCTGCGGGGTGGAGATCGAGACTGCGGCGCCGACGAGCAGCGCGAACGGCATGGCGACGATGCCGAAGGCGACCATGGTGATCTCCTGCCGACCGATCTTCTTGCCGAGGTACTCCGGCGTACGTCCGACCATCAGGCCGGCGACGAACACGGTGAGCACGGCCATCATTAGCAGGCCGTACAGGCCGGTGCCGACGCCGCCGGGCGAGACCTCGCCGAGCATCATGTTCAGCATCGCCATGCCGCCGCCGAGCGCGGTGAACGAGTCGTGCATCGAGTTGACCGCGCCGGTGGACGTGCCGGTGCTGGCGGCGGCGTACAGGGCCGAACCCCACGTGCCGAAACGCAGTTCCTTGCCCTCCAGTGCACCGCCGGCGAGCTGGAGCGCCGTGCCGCGGCTGGCGGCCTCGGCTGCGGAGACGATCGCGACCGAACCGAGCCACAGCGCCGACATCACCGACACGATCGCCAGCCCCTGACGGCGGTCGCCCACCATGAGGCCGAAGCAGTACGGCAGGGAGAACGGGATCACCAGCATCGCCCAGATCGACAGGACGTTCGTCAGCGGGCTGGGGTTCTCGAACGGGTGCGAGGCGTTGCCGTTGAAGAAGCCGCCGCCGTTGGTGCCGAGCTGCTTGATGGCCTCCTGGGAGGCGACCGGGCCCCCGGGGATCGACTGGGTGCCGCCCGCGATCGCGTCCACGACCTGCGGGGCGTGGAAGTTCTGGATCGCGCCACCGGCGACGAACAGCAGGGCGACGATGGCGGCCATCGGGAGCAGCACGCGCAGCGAGGCCCGCGTCACGTCGACGAAGAAGTTGCCGAGCTTGTCGGTGGACTCGCGGGCGAAGCCGCGTACCAGCGCCCAGGCCACGGAGATGCCCACGGCGCCCGAGACGAAGTTCTGCACGGCCAGGCCCATCATCTGCACCAGGTGGCCCGCGGCGGAGTCGCCCGAGTACCACTGCCAGTTGGTGTTGGTCAGAAACGAGACCGCGGTGTTGAACGCGCCGTCCGCGGGGAAGCCCGCGCGCCCCAGCGACAGGGGCAGAAAGTTCTGCAGGCGCAGCATCGCGTACAGCATCAGGACGCCGGCCAGCGAGAAGCCGAGCACCGACAGGGCGTACGCGCGCCACGTCTGCTCCTGGCGCGGATCCACGCCGACGGCGCGGTAGAGGGCGCGCTCGAAAGCGGTGTCGTTCTCGCTGGTCGCCGTCTGGTGGAGCAGACGACCGAGCGGGACGTGGCAGGCCGCCAGCAGGGCGACCAGGAAGCCCACCTGGAGCACGCCGGCGACCGGCTGCGACAGCACCAGGGGAGTGAGGGCCGAGGGGGCGGGGAGAACAGGATTCATCAGAAGTCCTCGGGGCGGACGAGGGTGAACAGGAGGTAGCCGAGCAGGAGCAGCGCCACCACCAGGGCGACGACGTTCTCGATCATCGGCGGGGGCCTTCCGTGGGAGGCGTGAGCAGTCGCGTACCGGACAGCATCGCCATCAGGGCGAAGAAGCCGATCATCAGGAAGAGGCAGAAGAGATCCATCACGAGATCCAGCGAACGCCCCCGCGGGCGATCCGTGAATCTTCTTGACGTGTTCTTTGCGCGGCCGTCGCCATCCTTGACGGGACCTTGACGACACCCCGTTGTGTCTGTCGGGCCGCCAGCGTGTGCAGCAGGGCGAGGCGCCTCAGCGGATAGTCTGCTGGGGTGGACGAGTTCGTGGTTGGACCCAGCGACGCGGCGATCGCACGCAACCGCGAGTTCTGGGGCGGTCGCACGGGACTGACGCTGATGATGGCGCCCGGCGTCGTGATAGTCGTCGTCGGGATCGTCCTGACGGTCCTCTACGGCACGGGGTACAACTTCTTCTTCGGCATCGTCATCGTCCTGTCGGGTCTGATCGGCCTATGGTCGGGCTGGGCGACGCACGTACGCGACCGTGACCGCGCCGCCGAGGCCGTCTGGATCTTCCGGCTGGACGCCGAGGGCGTCCACTTCCCGCGCCAGTTCCCCACCGCCTGGGCCGACGCGCGGTTCGTGCTGGCCGAGACCGACGGCGAGGAACAGCTCCTCGTCACACCCCAGGGGTACGCCTTCACCCTCGACCGCCTGGACCGTACTCCCGCCGAGATCGAGGCCTCGATCGTCGAGCTCTCCGGCGGCACGAAGACCCTCGAACGGACCTGAGCCGCATCCGCCGGCGCCGCGGCGGCCCTCTGGCTCGGTGGAGTTCCCCCTTCACACCGGTGCCGCCCCGTGGTTTGCTGTTGGACGGATTCCCTTCACAGGGGCACCCCCAAGGACTAGGTTGGCCCTCGGTCCGTCGGGAGACCCCTGACGCACCACCCCGGGCAACGACGCACCGGCTCCGGCCCGGCGTCAGCCTTCGCCACACGTGCGGCGACCCCGCACCTCCTGAAAGGACGGCTCCGGTGAGCGATCCCCGAAGCACGGCGGACGAGACACCCCTCGTCCAGCTCCTCACCCCCGAGGGTGAGCGCGTTTCTCACCCCGACTTCTCCTTCGACGGCGACGACGAGCAGATCGCGGGCTTCCTCCGCGACATGGTGCTCGCCCGCCGCATCGACGCCGAAGCCACCGCGCTGCAGCGCCAGGGCGAGCTCGGTCTGTGGGCGTCGCTGCTTGGCCAGGAGGCGGCGCAGATCGGCTCCGGCCGCGCGCTGCGTACGCAGGACTACGTCTTCCCGACCTACCGCGAGCACGGCGTCGCCTGGTGCCGCGGGGTCGACCCCGTTGAGCTGACCGGCCTGTTCCGCGGCGTCGACATGGGTGGCTGGGACTCGCAGGCCAACCGCTTTCACCTCTACACCGTCGTCATCGGCTCTCAGTGCCTCCACGCCACGGGGTACGCGATGGGCGTGACCACCGACGGCAAGGTCGCCACCGGCGACGCCGACTCCGACGAGGCCGTCATCGCCTACTTCGGCGACGGCGCCACCTCGCAGGGCGACGTCAACGAGTCGTTCATCTTCGCCTCGTCCTACAACGCCCCGGTCGTGTTCTTCTGCCAGAACAACCAGTGGGCCATCTCCGAGCCGATCACCCGCCAGTCGCGCATCCCGCTCTACAAGCGTGCGCACGGTTTCGGCTTCCCCGGCCTGCGCGTCGACGGCAACGACGTGCTGGCCACGTACGCCGTGTCCCGCTGGGCGCTCGACCGCGCCCGCAACGGCGAGGGCCCGACGTTCATCGAAGCCTTCACCTACCGCATGGGCGCCCACACCACGTCGGACGACCCCACGAAGTACCGCTTGGCCGCCGAGCTCGAGCACTGGCGCCTCAAGGACCCGATCGAGCGCGTCAAGGCCTACCTCACGCGTCACGCGTCGATCGAGGAGAAGTTCTTCACCGATCTCGAGACCGAGGCCGACGACGTCGCGGCCGACCTCCGCAAGCGGACGCTCGCGCTGCAGCCGCCGACGCTGGTGGACATGTTCGACAACGTGTACGCCGAGCAGACCGCCTACCTGGCCGAGCAGCAGGCCGCCTACCGCGCGTACGTCGAGTCGTTCGAGGGAGTGAACTGAGATGCCGATCGAGAAGCTCACGCTGGGCAAGGCTCTCAACGCGGGCCTGCGCAGGGCCCTGGAGTCCGATCCGAAGGTCGTCCTCGCCGGCGAGGACATCGGCAAGCTCGGTGGCGTGTTCCGTATCACCGAGGGCCTGCAGAAGGACTTCGGCGAGCACCGTGTCATCGACTCGCCGCTGGCCGAGTCGGGTATCGTCGGCACGGCCGTCGGCATGGCGCTGCGCGGCTACCGCCCCGTCTGCGAGATCCAGTTCGACGGTTTCGTGTTCCCCGCCTACGACCAGATCGTGACCCAGGTCGCGAAGATGCACTTCCGCTCGGGCGGCCGCCTGAAGATGCCCGTCGTCGTCCGCATTCCCTTTGGTGGCGGCATCGGCGCGGTGGAGCACCACTCGGAGTCGCCGGAGGCGTACTTCTCGCACACCCCGGGCCTGAAGGTCGTGTCGTGCTCGAACCCGACCGACGCCTACTGGATGATCCAGCAGGTCATCGCGTCCGACGACCCGTACATCTTCATGGAGCCCAAGCGGCGCTACCACATCAAGGGCGAGGTCGACACCGACGCCGAGCCGATGCCGCTGCACCAGGCGCGCGTGGTCCGCGAGGGCACCGACGTGACCGTGCTCTGCTACGGCCCGATGGTCAAGACGTGCGAGGACGCCGCCAACGCCGCCGCGGAGGAGGGCAAGTCGCTCGAGGTCGTCGACCTGCGCACGCTGTCGCCGTTCGACATGCCGACGATCCTCGAGTCGGTCAACAAGACCGGCCGCGTCGTCGTCGTCCATGAGGCACAGGTCTCGCTGGGCCTAGGTGCCGAGCTCGCCGCGCGCCTGACCGAGCAGTGCTTCTACGCGCTCGAGGCGCCCGTCGTACGCGTCGGCGGCTTCGACACCCCCTACCCGCCGAGCCGGGTCGAGGAGGACTACCTCCCCGATCTCGACCGCGTCCTCGACGGCGTCGACCGCGCGCTGGCGTACTGAACGCAAGGAGACGAAAGTGAAGACGTTCAACCTGACCGATCCCGGCGAGGGCCTCACCGAGGCCGAGATCATCTCCTGGCGCGTGAAGGAGGGCGACACCGTCAAGGTCAACGACATCGTCGTCGAGGTCGAGACCTCCAAGTCTCTCGTCGAGCTGCCCATCCCGTGGGCCGGCACCGTCGCGAAGATCCTCGTGTCCGAGGGTGACACCGTGGAGGTGGGCACGCCCATCATCACCATCGACGACGGCTCCGGCGTCGACGAGAAGGGCAACGCCGCGGACGGCGACACCGCGGCGAAGGCTGACGACATGGTGCCGTCCGCTCCCGCCGGCGGCACGTCCGAGGGCGAGAAGACCACGCGTACGCCGAACCTCGTGGGCTACGGCCCCAGCGAGGGTGCCACGACCCGCCGTGCCCGCCGCTCGGCGACCGGCAAGGACATCTCCGCGGAGACGGCGCACAGTCAGGTCAGCGAGACCTTCGGGCTGTCGCAGCCCGTCGGCCGCCAGGCCGACCTGCGTGCGGCCCTCCCGTCGGAGCCCGTCGAGACCACCGGTGAGCCGCTCCCGTCGCCGGGCGAGGCCCCGCAGCCCGAGGTCAGCGTGAAGCCCAGCAAGGTGCTGGCCAAGCCCCCGGTCCGCAAGATGGCCAAGGACCTCGGCATCGACCTGTCCCAGGTCACCGGTTCCGGTCCCGGCGGCATCATCACCCGTGACGACGTCCAGGCGTACGCGTCGGGCGGCGGCCAGCAGGCGTCCGCCGGCGCGCAGGTCTCGGCTCCGCGCCCGGTCGCGTCGGGCCCGGAGGACCGGCGGGTCCCGATCAAGGGCGTACGCAAGATGACGGCGCAGGCGATGGTCGACTCGGCCTTCACCGCCCCGCACGTCACGGAGTGGACCACCCTCGACGTCACCGCCACGATGGAGCTGCTCGACAAGCTCAGGCAGCGCCGCGAATTCCGCGACGTGAAGCTCTCGCCGACGCTGCTGGTCGCCAAGGCCGCGCTGGTCGCCATGGGCCGCAACCCGGAGCTCAACACGGCCTGGGACGAGCCGAACCGGGAGATCGTCTACCGCGGCTCGGTGAACCTCGGCATCGCCGCGGCCACCCCGCGCGGGCTGATCGTGCCCAACATCAAGGGCGCCGAGCGGATGTCGCTGCTCGAGCTCGCCCAGGCGCTGAACGAGCTGGTGTCGGTGGCCAAGTCCGGGCGTACGCAGCCGGCGGACATGTCTGGCGGCACGTTCACCATCACCAACGTCGGTGTGTTCGGCATCGACGCGGGTACGCCGATCCTCAACCCGGGGGAGGCCGGCATCCTCGCGATGGGCGCCATCGACCGGCGGCCGTGGGTCGTGGGCAGCGGGGCCGACGAGCGCATCGAGCCGCGCTGGGTGACGACGCTGGCGCTGTCGTTCGACCACCGCCTGGTCGACGGCGAGCAGGGCTCGAAGTTCCTTGCCGACGTGGCACAGCTCCTCTCTGACCCGGGGCTCGCGCTCCTGTTCTGAGAGTCGCCCGCCCGACCTACGCACGAAGAGGCACGAGTTGGTCCCCGAGACGCTATCGGGGACCAACTCGTGCACACGCGACAAGGGCTCGGTCCGCGCTCACGCCGCCGGGGTCAGGGCGTGATCCATGTGCGCAGGTAGATCCCGGCGGCCGGTCCCAGGGACCGACCGGTGAAGGTTTGTGCACGCACCGGGCGTCGGGACGTGCCGTCGGCGGCGGCTCAGGCGTCGAGCTTGGCGCGGATCGCCTTGGTGTCCTGGTTGGTACGCACCAGCGCGAGCATGTACTCGAGCTGGACGCGCAGGGCGATGATATAGAAGACGTACACCGGCGCGCCGAGCAAGAACCAGAGGAAGCCGGCGATGAGGCCGCCACCGTCCGAGGAGCTGCTGTAGGTGGACGAGGCCACCGACCCCATGACCAACATCATGAACGCGCCGCCGAGCCAGTAGATGGCGCCGAGGACTAGTCCCATGATGTAGAAGATCTTGATGACGCTGGGCGTCGCGTACCGCGTGAAGTTGAAGTCGACGAGCGCCCTGAAGAAATTGTCGTCGGCGCCGGGGGCGGTGGTGGTCTGTCCCTGGCCGGGCCGGGCCTGGTTGTACTGGCCGGCCTGGTTGTACTGGCCGGCCTGCATGCCGCCCTGGTTCATCTGGTCCTGCTGGGCAGCCCACTGGCCGCCCTGCATGCTCTGGCCGTGGACGTCTTCCACGTAGCCGGCCGATCGCTGGCCCACCGGGTCGCCCCACGAGTTGGAGGCGCCGTAGGGGGCCGACGACTGGGACGCCGGGTCGGTGCTCGACGGCTGGGAGGAGGGGTAGGGGCTCGCCCCACCGCCGTATCCGCCCTGACCGTAGCCGGACTGGTTGTGGTTGGGGTCGTAGCCACCCTGGTAGTCGTTGGACATGGTTCGCATTCTGCCGTGCGAGGGGCCATCGGCCGTGCAATTCGCCGAGAAAACGACGGAACGGGCCCGGACCGTGAGGTCCGGACCCGTCCGAGGGTGTCGATCAGGGGTG
Source organism: Mariniluteicoccus endophyticus (assembly GCF_054780035.1). Taxonomy (NCBI): domain Bacteria; kingdom Bacillati; phylum Actinomycetota; class Actinomycetes; order Propionibacteriales; family Propionibacteriaceae; genus Mariniluteicoccus; species Mariniluteicoccus endophyticus. The sequence continues at coordinate 30,185 of NZ_BAAGXC010000010.1, forward strand.
AGCGATCACCAGACTCCCCGCGCGGGGGCCCAGTTGATCGTGCCGCGCTGGTAGGCCTGCGAGCAGCCGTTGGCGGTGCAGGTCTCGGCGGCGACGGGATAGCCGTAGCGGCTGTTCTCCCAGCCCTTCGAGGCCCAGAACTCACCGATCAGGCCCCACACGGGGTGGGCGCCGGACTTCGCCGACCAGTAGATGTGGGTGTTGTTCTGGAAGTGCTGGCCGCAACCGCCGTCCTTCAGGCCGCAGAACTCGTTGCCGGTCGGGTAGCCGAGCGGGGATTTCTCCCAGCCGAGCCGCTGGTATTCGCCGTAGATGGCGCCGAACACCGAGTGGGCGCCGGTGGCCGGGGAGTACATGGTGACGCCGCCCTCGAAGCGCTGGCTGCAGCCACCATCCTTCAGGCCGCAGATCTCGTCGGCCAGCGGGTAGCCGAGCGGGCCGTTCTCCCAGCCGACGTGCTTCCACGCCACCGCGAGTGCGCCGCGGACGACGTGGGCGCCGGTAGCCGGCGAGTAGTAGATGGCGCCGCTCTGGAACGACTGGAAGCAACCGCCGTTCTTCAGTCCGCAGCGCTCGTCGCTCGTCGGGTAGCCGAGGTAGCCGTTCTCGAAGCGGAGCGAGCCCCACTTGTCATGGATGGCGCCCCAGACCTGGTGGGCGCCGGTCGCCTGCGACCAGTAGATGCTGCCGCCCTGGAACTTCTGGAAGCAGCCGCCGTCGGTGAGGCCGCATACCTCGTCGGCCATCGGGTAGCCGAGCGGGCTGTTCTCCCAGCCCATCGCGGCGTACTTGTCGTAGATCGCGCCCTTGACGGTCGCCGCCGGCGACTTGTCGGACCAGTAGGTCAGGCCACCGTTGGGGCCGGGGCGGTAGCAACCGTTGTCCTTGAGGCCGCAGAAGGCGCCGAACTTCACCACGACGGGGAACTGGGTGACGGTGATGTTGGGGTTGGCGATGAAGCGCAGCACGCCGGGGCCGGCGGGCATGTTGGGGAAGGTGACGTCGATCGCGGCGACCTTGCCGTCGACGACCGGGGCGCGGCCGACGACGACCGGCTGGCCACCAGCGGGGGTGAACGCGGCGACGAGCTCGGTGTTGGGCACCGGCGTGGTTTTGTTGCCGGTCAGGTTCAGGGTGTCGGGGGCGACGCCGCCGGCGGCGGGCACGCCCACGGCGAACGTCTGCTTCTCGTTGGTCTTGAACTCCCTGGGGGCCGGCTTGACCGAGACGAACTGCTTGCCGTCGTCGGGGGAGACCTTCTGGATCTGCCGGATGTAGTCGACGAACGCCTCGAGATCGACGCGACCGGTGTCCTTGGTGTTGGTGCCCTTGCCGAGCTCCCAGAAGTTGTCGCCACCGGCGATCAGGAACGAGCCCGAGCCGACGGTGTACTTCGCGTTGAGGTCGAGCGGCTTGTTCGACACGAAGATCGAGGTGATGCGGTCACCCTCGGGGCGCGACTCGTCGTACGCGACGGTCACGTTCTGGGAGACGCCGAGCTGGAGGTACGGACGCGACGGCACGTTGCCGGCCTTGTCGCGCTGCCACTGCTGCTCGAAGACCTTCTTGAGCTGGGCGCCGGTGACCTGGGTGGTCATCAGCGAGTTGGCGAACGGCAGGATGCCGGCGGCCTCCTCGTAGGTGATGTCGCCGGCGTCGAAGTCGGCGCGGGTGCCGCCCGGGTTCTGGAGACCGATGAAGTTCGGGTCGTCCTTGCCGAGCTGGTCCTTGAACATCTGGGCGACCAGGTTCGACATCTGCGACTCGCGGTTGCGGTCGGTGGCGACGGCGCGGGTCACGGGGGCGGTGGCGCTGCCGATGACCTGGGCGCCGATGACCTTCGACTGGGCGATGGCGTTGTCGACGATCGTCTTGATCGGCGTGATCTGGGTCGGGAAGGTCTCGACGGCCTGGTCGGCGGTCATCGTGGGCTTGACGTTGGCCTTGGTGTAGCAGTTGACGACCGACTTGTTGTTGGCGTCGATGCCGAGCTCGACCTTGCCGATCAGCGAGGCGTACGAGCCAGACTGCATGACCGGGCGCTGGCCGCCGGTGGTCGCGACGTCGTAGGCGTACGTCTGGTGGGTGTGGGCGTTGTAGATCGCGGCGACCTGCGGCGAGGTCTGCTCGGCGATCTTCTTGAACATCGCCGAGGCGGCGGCCTCGGTGGCGTAGTCGCCGGAACCGGCGGCGCCCTCATGGTAGGCGGCGATGATGATGTCGGCCTCGCCGTTGGCGGCGTCGCCGTCCTTCAGCTGGGCGGCGGTGCGGTTGACGGCCTCGACGGGGTCGCCGACGGTGAGGCCGGTCATGCCCGCGGGGGAGACCAGCGACGGCAGGTCGGAGGTCACGGCGCCGATGACGGCGACGCGTACGCCGGCTTTCGTGAAGACCTTGTAAGCCTCGGGGGCCCCGGCGCCGGTGATGTTGGCGGCCAGGTAGGGGAACTGGGCGCGCGTCTTCACACGGGTGTTGAAGTCGTTCTGGCCCTTGTCGTACTCGTGGTTGCCCACCGAGGAGACGTCGAGCTTGGCCGCGTTGAGGATGTCGAGCGTCGGGTTGTCGTCCTGCGACGCGGAGGTGAACAGCGAGCCACCGATGTTGTCGCCGTTGGAGAGCAGCAGCGTGTTGTCGACGCCAGCCGCGGTGCGCATCTGCTCGATTTCCCCGAAGAAGCCGACGGTGTCCGGGCCCGACGTGGCGATGCGACCGTGGAAGTCGTTGAAGCTGAGGATGGTCAGCTTCGTGGCATCGGTGCACTGGTCGGCCGGGACGGCCTTGGCAGTCGCGACGCGGGTCGGGGTGGCCGACGGCGTGGCGGCCGACGCGGAAGGGGAGGCCGACGCGGTGGCGGTCGACTTCGGGGTGGGCGTCGGCGTGGCGGTCGGCGCTGCGTACGCAACGCTCGAGGCCATCGGGCCGACGACGATACAGAGGGCGCAAACGGATGCGGCCCCACGGATCCAGCCAGGGATCTGCATGACTCTCCTTGTGGTGGGCTCATCATGGACTGAGACGAGTCCACGAATTTCCACAGACAACTTGGCTGGACCAGCGCCCCGCCCGCAAGCGTGGCCCGCAGGAATTCGCCGTCTGTTCAGATGGCCGTGACCTGAATGAGAGGAACCCCGCCCCCACTGAGGGGGACGGGGTTCGACCGACTGCTGGGCAGATGACTCAGAAGATGCTCTCGGGCAGCTCCATGATGTCGAGATCGGTCGCCTCGAGCATCTTGCGCTCCGACGTCAGGCGCGGCAGGTAGGTGCGCGCGAACCACTTCGCCGATGCCACCTTGCCCTCGTAGAAGTCCTTGTCGGCACCTGAGGCGCCCTCGAGCTTCGCGTACGCCACCTCGCCCGCACGGATCATCAGGTAGGCGCAGACCATGTCACCCAGTGCCATCAGCAGGCGCGAGGTGTTCAGGCCGACCTTGTAGAGGTTGCGGGGATCGCCGCCGTTGCGCGGGTCGGCCTTCTGCATCAGGCCGATGAGGGTCTGGAGCATCAGGGCGACGTCCTCGGCGCCACGCTGCAGCAGCGCGCGCTCGGCCTCGAGCGCGCCGCCGGCCTCGAGGAACTCCTCGACGTCCTGGGCGAGCTTGCCGATGGCCTTGCCGTTGTCACGGACGATCTTGCGGAAGAACAGGTCCTGGCCCTGGATCGCCGTGGTGCCCTCGTAGAGGGTGTCGATCTTGGCGTCGCGGACGTACTGCTCGATCGGGTAGTCCTGCAGGAAGCCCGAACCGCCGAAGGTCTGCAGCGACTCGGTGCCCAGCAGCGTCCATGCGCGCTCGGAACAGTAGCCCTTGACGATCGGCAGGAGGAGGTCGTTGATGCGCTCGGCCATGTCGTCGTGCTCGCCGCGGGCCTCGGCGAACCACACGTCGTCCTGGTAGGAGGCCGTGTACTGCACGAGCAGGCGCAGCGCCTCGGCGGTGGCCTTCTGGGTCATCAGCGAGCGACGTACGTCGGGGTGGTGGGTGATCGTCACGCGCGGCGCGTCCTTGGCCGGGGTGAGCATGTCGGCACCTTGGACGCGCTCCTTGGCGTAGTCGCGGGCGTTCAGGTAGCCGGTCGACAGCGTCGACATCGCCTTGGTGCCGACCATCATGCGCGCGTGCTCGATGACCTGGAACATCTGCGCGATGCCGTTGTGGACCTCGCCCAGCAGCCAGCCGACGGCCGGGGCGCCGTCGCCGAAGGTCATCTCGCATGTCGAGGAGACCTTGAGGCCCATCTTCTTCTCGACGTTGGTCGCGTACACCCCGTTGCGCTGGTCGGTGTGGACCTCGCCGGTTTCCAGGTCGAACATGTACTTCGGGACGAGGAAGAGCGACAGCCCCTTGGTGCCCGGGCCGCCGACGCCCTCGACGCCGACGGGGCGCGCGAGCACGAGGTGCATGATGTTCTCGGTCATGTCCTGCTCGCCCGAGGTGATGAAGCGCTTGACGCCCTCGATGTGCCAGGTGCCGTCCTCCTGCGGGTAAGCCTTGGTGCGGCCGGCGCCGACGTCGGAGCCCGCGTCGGGCTCGGTGAGGATCATGGTGGCGCCCCACTTGCGGTCGACCATGTGCTGGGCGATCTTCTTGTCGCGCTCGGTGCCGTTGTCGTAGACGACGTGGCCGAACTTCGGGCCGGCGGAGTACATGTACATGGCCGGGTTGGCGCCGAGGAGGAACTCGACGGCCGACCAGCGCAGCGAGGGCGGGGTGGGCTGGCCGCCGAGCGATTCGGGCAGCTCGATGCGCCACCACTCGGAGTCCATGTATTCGGCGAAGCCCTTCTTGAACGACTCGGTCACCTCGACGGTGCGCTTCTCCGGGTCGTAGACCGGCGGGGTGCGGTCACCGTCGAAGAACGACTCGGCGAGCTTCGTCTCGCACAGGTGGGCCATCTCGTCCAGGACGGCTTCGGCGGTCTCGCGATCCATGTCCTCCGCGGGACCGGTGCCCAGAACGGCCTCACGGCCGAGGACCTCGAACAGGTTGAACTTGGTGTCGCGCAGGTTGGACTTGTAGTGGCTCATGGCACCCCTCTTGGAGACGAACAGCGTGTGATCACGCTCACTACCCACGAGTATGCTACTGACGGGTAACGGGTGCAAGTGTCTCGATCAGGTGATTGATCGTTTAATCACTGTTGATAATAATCGGATTTGCCCTGTCCACGAAGGCCCAGCCCGGCACCGGGCCACTGGGAGCGCGGCTGGGCGGCGAGCCGCTGTGCGATCGACGAGTGGGTCGAGGCCGGCCGTCAGTACTCGAGGGCGCCCGCCTGCATGTGAGAGTCGAGCCAGACGGCCACGGCCTCCTCGGCATTGGTGTCGGCCGTGACCTCGTCGGCGGTGGCACGCACCTCGGCCTCGGCGTTCGCGACCGCGACGCCGTGCCCGGCCCACCGCAGCATCGCCAGATCGTTGGGCGCGTCGCCGAACGCGACCACCTCCTCGCGCGCGACGCCGAGCGTGCTGCAGAGCCGGGCCAGCCCCGAGGCCTTGTCGACCTCGGGGTGGGCGATCTCGACGAACGGGGCGCCCGAGCGGGTCGCGGCGAACCCAGTCAGGCCCAGAGCGCGGATGGTCTCCAGTGTGTTCTCCGGTGCGACGTCGGGCTCGCGCACGACGAGCTTGAGCGCCGGTTCGGCGGTGACCTCGTCGAGCGTGCCGGTCTCCATGCCGCTCGGATGTCGCTTGTGGTCGGTGAATTCCGCGAGCTCCGGGTAGCCCTCCTGGGCGAGGAACCCGGACGCGGCGTGGCCGCGCACCGACGCGACGCGGGCGCCGGGGCGTACGGCCAGAGGAGCAGTCGCCAGCTCGCGCTGCACGGCCGGGTCGAGCGTGGTCGCGAACCCCACCTCGCGGGTGCCGAGGTGGTAGGAGAACGCCCCGTTCGAGCACAACGCCCAGCCGTCGAGACCCGCGGCGGGCGCGATGTCGACCAGCCCGATCGGCTGGCGTGCCGTCACCGGCACCACCACGATGCCGCGGGCGCGGACCGCGTCGAGCACCGCGCGCGTCCGCGTACCGACCCGGCCGTCGGGCAGCAGGAGCGTGTGGTCGAGGTCGGTGGCGACCACCCGGACGCGGGTCATCGCGAGTCGAGGCCGGCGCGGAGGGCGCCGGCGATGCGCTGCGCGGCCTGCGCGGGCTTCAGCCCGTAGCCCTGCGCGTTGATGAAGGCATGGATGAACCCCTCGAAGAGCATGGTCTCGCACGGCACGCCGGCCTCGCGGAGGCGTTCGGCGTACGCCAGGCCCTCGTCGCGCAGTGGGTCGAAACCGGCGACGACCACGCACGCCGGTGCCACCCCCTCCAGCGCGGAGTCGGGGGCCAGCAAGGGCGAGCATCGCGGGTCGCGCCGGTCGTCGTGGTTCGGCACGTAGTGGTCGAGGTACCACTCCATCTGGGCGGCGGTGAGGAAGTGCCCCGTCCCGAACAGCTCATAGGAGCGCGTACGCCGGCTCGCGTCGGTCACCGGGAAGATCGGGACCTGGAAGCACGGGCCGCCCTCGGCGTCGTCACGCGTCTGCTGGGCGACGACGCACGTCAGGTTGCCGCCGGCGGACTCGCCGCCCACGGCGACCCGGTCGGCGGTCGTGCCGAACGCGGCGGCGTGGTCGCGCACGTGGCGGAACGCCGCCACCGCGTCGTCGACCGCGGCGGGGAACGGGTTCTCGGGGGCCAGGCGGTAGTCGACGCTCACCACCGTCACGTCTGCGTCGAGGACGAGGCGGCGTGCGAACGAGTCGGCGCCGGCGTAGCCGCCCAGCACCCAGCCGCCGCCGTGGAAGTAGACGACGGCACCGGTCGGCGAACCGGCCGGCTCGTAGACGCGGGCCGGCATCGCGCCGGCGGGGCCGGGGATGGCGATGTCACGGGTGGCGACGTGGGGTTCGGCGCCGAACGCGTAGGCCTCGTCATCGAGCTCGGCGCGGCCGCGGGCCAGCGGTTTGGTCTCGAAGGTGTCACCCGAGGCGTTGATGACCTTCAGCGCGAGCTGGGCGTCGACGTCGAGCTCCTGGGCGTCGACGACGACCGGTGGGCCGGCGAGGCGGCGCTTGGCGGACGCCGGCAGCGCGCCCGCCCCGCGTACGGCAAGACGAAGGACGCGGGCGAGAGGACGTGGGCGCATGCGCCCATTGTCGCCCACGCCCGCGCCCCGGTGCGTGATCGGTGCAGCGGAGACCGCCGGTCAGTCGATGCGGGCCGCGTCGGCGTCCTCGCCCGTCTCGGCATCCTCGGCCGTCAGCGGGGCAGCGATCTTCTCGAGGTTCTGGCCCTCGGCGGCGACGGCCAGGAACATCGCCACGATGCCGCCGACGATCATCAGGGCGGCGCCGATGTAGTAGCCGAGCGCGATGCCGGTGATGTCGTTGGATTTCGCGGCGTCCTCGATGAGGCGTCCGAAGAACAACGGGCCGGAGATGCCGCCGACCGCCGTGCCGACAGCGTAGAAGAAGGCGATGCACAGGGCGCGGGTCTCCATCGGGAAGATCTCGCTGGCCGTGAGGTACGCGGCGCTGGCGCCGGCCGAGGCGAAGAAGAAGATCGCGCAGCCGATCGCGGTGAGCGTGAGCGCCGAGACGCCACCGAGCATGAAGCCCGCGACCGCCAGGCCGATGCCCGAGATGAGATATGTCGCCGAGATCATGCGCTTGCGGCCCAGTGAGTCGAACAGCGGGGCCAGCAGGAGCGCGCCGAGGAAGTTCGACAGGGCGAACGCCGCCAGATACCAACCGGTCTTCTCCACGCCGAAGAACGAACTGAGGGCGTCGCCGAAGGTGAAGAAGAAGGCGTTGTAGAGGAAGGCCTGGCCGATGAACAGGGCCAGGCACAGGATCGTGCGCTTGGGGTAGAGCGTGAAGACGGTCTTCGCGATCATCGTGAAGGGGATCGACTCGCGCTGGCGGATCGTGATCGAGTCGTCGACGCCGGGAAGCTTCTCACCCGTCTGCTCGGCGACGGTGTCCTCGACGTCGCGGACGATCTTCTCGCCCTCGTCCTCGCGGCCATGGATGAACAGCCAGCGCGGGCTCTCGGGGACGTTCTTGCGCACGAAGAGGATGACCACGGCGAACAGCGCGCCGATGGCGAACGCCAGTCGCCAGCCCCACTTGGGGTCGACGAGCGTCGGGTCGAGCAGCGGCAGCGTCAGCAGGGCGCCGCCGGCCGCGCCGAGCCAGTAGGAGCCGTTGATGACGACGTCGACGCGTCCGCGGAACTTGGCTGGGATGAGCTCGTCGACCGCGGAGTTGATGGCCGCGTACTCGCCGCCGATGCCCGCACCGGTGAAGAAGCGGCAGACGAAATACATGAGGGGGTTGCCGGAGAACGCGGTGGCCACCGTGGCCAGCGTGTAGAGCACCAGCGTGATCATGAACAGCTTCTTGCGGCCGAACTTGTCGGTGAGCTGACCGAAGAACAGGGCTCCCAGGCACGCGCCAGCCACGTAGGTCGCACCCGCGATGCCCACGTCGCCCGAGCTCATGCCCAGGCCCGCGACCGGGTCCTTCAGGGCTTTCGACATCGACCCGACGATGGTCACCTCGAGCCCGTCGAGGATCCACACCGTCCCGAGCCCGATCAGGATCATCCAGTGCCACTTCGCCCAGGGCAACCGGTCCATCCGCGCCGGGATGTCAGTGGTGATCTTTCCTGTCTCCACACCCATGAGTCTCTCCTGTTGTAGACACCTGTCCTCGTCGACAGGGGAATTCATCGTGGCGTGCCCTACGCGCCCACGGGGTCTTCCTGACAGGTTTCTCACCTTGAAAACCTCTGAGTCTTCTTCAGGAACGCGTACTCTCGCGTTCTGCGTGGACACCTCCCATGGGTCGGGCGTCCCAACTAGCATGTCGCCATGACCGCACCGTGGCGTGACACCGACACCTACTGGCCCACGCTGACCGAGGCCACGCGGGCGTACGACACACCCCTGGCCACGATCGACCGTGCGGCGCTCGAGGCCAACGCCGACGACCTGGTGCGGAGAGCCGGTGGCAAGCCCGTCCGGGTGGCGACCAAGTCGGTCCGGGTGCGCTCGGTCGTCGACGAGCTGCTGGCCCGCCCCGGGTTCGGCGGAGTGCTGGCGTTCACCTTGGACGAGGGGCTGTGGCTCGCGGCGAACGGTGTCGACGACGTGGTCGTGGGCTATCCGACCGCGGATCGCGACGCGCTGCGCCGCCTCGGCGCCGACGAGGACCTCGCCTCTCGCGTCACGCTGATGGTCGACTCCCTCGACCATCTCGAACTCGTCGACTCGGTCGCCGCGCCCGGCACGCGGGCCGAGATCCGCGTCTGCCTCGAGCTCGACGTCTCGTTCGACCTACCGAAGGTGCGGGTGGGCGTGTTCCGCTCGCCGGTGCGCACGCCCGACCGGGCCGCCGCGCTCGCACGGGCCATCACCGACCGGCCCGGGTTCCGGCTGGTCGGGATGATGGCGTACGAGGCCCAGATCGCGGGCATCGGCGACGCGCTCGCCGGGGCCGTCCCCGCCAGGGCGCGCACGCTGCTGGTGCGTCAGCTCCAGAAGCGCTCGCTCGTCGAGCTCACCGAGCGGCGCGGGCAGGCCGTCGCCGCGGTGCGTCGTGTCGCCGACCTCGAGTTCGTCAACGGGGGTGGCACCGGATCATTGGAGGTCACCTCCGCCGACCCGGCCGTCACCGAGATCGCCGCCGGTTCGGGCCTGTTCGCGCCGCGGCTGTTCGATCACTACCGCGCGTTCACCCCCGCGCCCGCCGCGGCCTTCTGCCTGTCGGTCGTACGCCGGCCCAACGCGGTGACCGCCACCCTCCTCGGCGGCGGCTGGGTCGCCTCCGGGCCGCCGTCCGCCGACCGGCTCCCGACGCCGGTGTGGCCGCAGGGGCTCAAGATGGTCGCCAACGAGATGGCCGGCGAGGTCCAGACCCCGGTGGTCGGCCCCAGCGCGGCGGGCCTGGCGGTGGGGGACCGCGTGTGGTTCCGCCACGCCAAGGCCGGTGAGCTGTCCGAGCACGTCAATCGCTTCCTCGTCGTCGACGGCGCCGCCGTCGTCGACGAGGTGCCCACCTACCGCGGCGAGGGAAGGGCATTCCTGTGAGCAAGAACCTCTGGTCCAACTGGTCGGGCAACGTCACCTGCGACCCGCTCGAGGTGGCGTACCCCTCCTCGACGCAGGAAGTGGCCGCCCTGGTGCGGCGCGCGGCCGAGCGCGGGCTGACCGTCAAGGCCGTCGGTGCGGGCCACAGCTTCTCGGCGATCGCCGAGGCATCCGGCGTCCAGGTCAGCCTCGACCGCATGGCCGGCTTGGTGTCGGTGGACGCCGCGACCAAGCAGGTGACGCTGCGGGCCGGTACGCGGCTGCACAACATGCCCGGCATCCTCGAGCCGCTCGGCCTGGCGATGGAGAACCTCGGCGACATCGACGCCCAGTCGCTCGCCGGCGCCGTGTCCACGTCGACCCACGGCACCGGCCTGGGATTCGGCGGCATCGCCACCCAGGTCGTCGGGCTGGAGATCGTCGATGGCCGCGGCGAGGTCCACCGTCTCAGCGGCCAGCAGGTCCGCCCCGTCGTCGTGTCGCTCGGCGCACTCGGCATCGTCACCGAGGTCACGCTGCAGTGCGTCGACCGGTTCGTGCTGGAGGCCGTCGAGGCACCCGAACCCCTCGCCGACGTCAGAGAGCCGTTCGTCGAGCGCGTGGCGGCCGCCGACCACTTCGAGTTCTACTGGTTCCCCCACACCAAGACCGCGCTGACGAAGACCCAGACCCGCCACCCCGCCACCAGGGAGCGCGCCCCGCTCGGACGGGTGAAGCGGTTCGTCGACGACGACCTCGTGGCCAACCGCCTGTTCGACCTCACGTGCCGGCTCGGGTCCCGCGTACCCGCCGTCGTGCCTACCATCAACCGCGTCGCCGAGAGACTCACCGGCGACCGCGCCCACACCGACTGGTCGACCAACGTCTACACGACCCGCCGCGACGTGCGTTTCCGCGAGATGGAGTTCTCGATCCCGCTCGAGGCCATGCCCGAGGCACTCAAGGAGATCGACGCCCTCATCGAGTCGCGCCGCTGGAAGGTGTCGTTCCCGCTGGAGTGCCGCGGCGTCGCCGGCGACGACCTGTGGATGTCGACCGCGTATGGCCGTGACTCCGGCTACATCGCCGTCCACCGCTATGTACGCGACGACGAGCGCGCCTACTTCCAAGCCTGCCAGGAGATCCTGTACGCCCACGATGGCCGGCCCCACTGGGGGAAGATGCACTCGCTGACGCGCGCCGACCTCGAACCGCGCTACGAGCGGTTCGCCGACTTCTCGGCGCTGCGTGACGAGATGGACCCCCAGCGGGTCTTCGCGAACCCCTATCTGGACAGGGTGCTGGGCCGCTGACGGGGTCCTCGCCCGAGGCGTTCCTCGTCTCGCTGGCGCTCGCTCGGAAACCAGTGAGGATGGCTCCCGGCTTCTGGCTCGACTAGTCCTTCGCGCGGACGGGCAGCAGCAGCTTCTGCAGCTTGCGCTTCAGCTCACCGGCTGGCGGATAGAGCGTCGCCAGGGTGTCGGGCTGCAGCGGCTTGGTCATCACCGAGCGCAGGTGGGAGAACGCGTCGATCGACGCCTGGCCGTGGTAGCGGCCCATGCCCGATTCGCCCACCCCACCGAACGGGAGGTCGTGCGCCGACAGGTGGACCAGCGCGGCGCCCTCGACCAGGCCACCGGACGACGTGCGCTCCCGGAAGGCCCGGCGTACATCCTTGTCGTCGCTGAACACGTACAGCGCGAGCGGCTTGGGGCGAGCGTTGATGCGGGCGATGGCCTCGGCGGCGTCGGCGACGCGCAGCACCGGCAGGATCGGCCCGAAGATCTCCTCGGCCATGACGGGCGAGTCCTCGGCCACGTCGGTGAGCACGGTCGGCGCGATGTAGCGCTGGGTGCGGTCCGACTCGCCGCCGTACGCCGCGGTCCCGCTGGGCAGCAGCGCGTGCAGCCGGTCGAACTGGCGGGTGTTCACGATGCGACCGAGGTCGGGGCTCGTACGCGGCAGGTCGCCGAAGAACTGGCGGATCGCCAGGCCGAGCTGGCGTACGAGCTCGTCGTGGACGTCGGCGGTGACATACACGTGGTCGGGCGCCACGCACGTCTGGCCGGCGTTGGTGAACTTCGCCCAGGCGATGCGGCGGGCGGTGGCGACGAGGTCGGTGTGGCGGTCGACGAAGACCGGGGACTTGCCGCCGAGCTCGAGCGTGACGGGCGTGAGGTGCTCGGCGGCGGCCTTCATGACGACGCGGCCGACGGCTGTCGAGCCGGTGAACACGATGTGGTCGAAGCGCTCGGTGAGCAGCGCGGTGTTCTCGGCGACGCCGCCTTCGACGACGGCGATCGCCCGCTCGTCGACGTATCGGGGGAGCAGGCGCGCCATCAGTGCCGACGTGCGCGCGGCGACCTCCGACGGCTTGACCAGCACGGTGTTGCCGGCCGCCAGGGCGCCGACGATCGGCGACAGCAGCAGCTGCACCGGGTAGTTCCACGGCGACATCACCAAAACGACGCCCAGCGGCTGGGGCTGGACGTGTGCCGTGGCCGGCTGCAGCACCGACGGTACGCCGACGCGGCGCGGCGAGAGCCACGTCTTGAGATTGCGGGCGAAGTGGTCGACCTCGGACGAGATGACGGCGAGCTCGAAGGTGCGTACCTCGTCGGCGGGCTTGCCCACGTCGGACGTGACTACCTCGGTGATCTCGTCGGCGTGCTCGGCGAGCATGCGCTGCAGGCCGCGCAGCTGGTCCAGGCGCCACTCCAAGGGTCGGGTGATCCCGCTGTCGAAGGCGCGGCGCAGGGTGTCGACGGTCTCGGCGTACTGGCTCATGGAGCCATGGTAGGGACGGGTGTCCCACACCGGTAGGCCCCGCCCTGCCCGTGGGGCGCGACCTGCCCGGGCGCGTCACATCGTCGGTCCGCCGGAGGCGACGGCCTTCCCGGCGGTGGCCGATGGCGTACGCGCTGGGCCAACCACCCCGACCAGCAGGTGCAGCGGCGCGGGACTGTACGAGCAGCTGGGCTAGGTCGAGGTGGGCGTACGCCGACCCGCGGCCCACTGATGGACGGCCACGCACGAGGCGACGAGCATCACCAGCACGACGACGACGACCAGGTCGGCCACGCGCGCGGCGACGCCGAGGATCTGGACCTCCAGGCCCTGCTGGGTCTCCGCGTCGACGACGCCACCCAGACCCGAGAAGCCGTCGGTGACCAGCATCCCGATCCCGATGGCGACGAACAGCAGGCCCGACACGAGCTGGCCGACGGTCGTCGACACCGGCCCCAGCTTCACCGGGCGCGGCCTCAGCAGGCTGCGCGAGCCCAGGTCGAGCACGTCCCACAGCAGCGCCAGCACCATCAGCGGCAGGACCATCCCGGCGGAGAAGATGCCGAGCAGGACGCCGCCGCGTACGGAGTCCTGGCCCATCGCCGCGACCGACAGCACCGCACCGAGGATGGGGCCCGAGCACGCGCCGGCGATGCCGTACACCGTGCCCAGCAGGAAGACCGACAGGTTGCCGGTGTCACGGGCGGCACGGGCACCCAGCAGCGGGATGCGGACGCCCAGCGCCTGCAGGATGCCCAGCACGATCACGACGCCCGCGGCGACCGCCACGAACGTCGCCCGCTGCCGGATGAACAGTGCGCCCACGCTTCCCGCGGCGATACCCATCGGCACCAGCGTCGCCATCAGACCGAACCAGAACACCGCCGTACGCAGCACCAGGGTGCGCGTCGAGGCGAACGCGTAGGCGAAGAACGCCGGCAGCAGCATCGCCGAGCACGGCGACAGGATCGTGGCGACGCCGCCGAGGAGCGCGCCGGCGTAACCGATGTCGACCATCAGCCGCCGCGCTTGGCCGTCTCGATCGCCTGGACGAAGTTCTGCGTCGGCTGGGCGCCGTTGAGGATCTGCGTGTTGACCACGAAGAAGGGGGTGCCGCTGATGCCGAGCTGCTGGCCGTGGGCGCCCTCGGACTCGACGATCTTCCTCAGTTCCGGATCGGCCAGGTCGGCCTTGAACTTCGCCATGTCCGGTACGCCGGCCGCACGCGCGAAGTTCTCGATCTCCGCCGGGCCGATGTTGGGGTGGCCCGACTGGGGCGCGGCGTCGAAGACGGCGTGGTAGTACTCCCAGAACTTGCCCTGGCGGCCCGCCGCGCGTACGGCGATCGCGGTGTTCACCGACTGCTCGCCGAACAGCGGCAGGTCGCGGTACTCGATGCGAAGCGTGCCGTCGTCGACATACTTCTGCAGCTCCGGCAGCGTCCGCTTGGCCCATACCGCGCAGAACGGGCAGCGGTAGTCGGACCACTCGATCAGCACCACGGGGGCGTCGACCTTGCCGAGGGCGGCCATGTCGTTGGGGTCGCGCTTCGGCAGCGACTTCAGCAGCTGGGTGACCTGCGGGTCCTGCGAGGGCTTGGCCGTCGGCGCGGCGGCGGCCGTCTCGGCGGGGACCCCGTCGGCGGGGGCGGCGGTCGGGGCCGTCGTGGGACGGCTCTGCATGCCGAGCACGAAAGCGAGCACGACGCTCAACGCCCAGGCCGCGATCCAACCGAGCCGGGCCAGCCCGTTCCCCGGCTTCGGCTCCGGGGCGAACGGGGACGACGAAGAAGGCCCCAGCATCCCCGCGGCAGGCTCGTCCTGCGCGGGCGTTGGGGCTTGCGCAGGCGTCGGGGCTTGCGCGGGCATCTGCGGGCCGGGCGCCTTCTTCTTGCTCACGGCCCCAACCCTAGGCAACCCACAAGGGAAGGCAACCCGGGTGAGACCTTCGCCACTGTCCCCAGTCGAAGCGCCGAGATGATTGAGTATGCGAATAACAACGACCAGAAGGGGGCCGACATGCCGCGCATGGCTGCTGCTGAACGACGTGCCAAGCTGATCGACGCGGCGCGCCGCGTGATCGCCCGCGACGGCGTCACCGCCGCTACGACGCGCGCCGTCGCCGCCGAGGCCCAGATGCCGCTGGCCAGCTTCCACTACGTCTTCGACTCCCAGATCGAGCTCATGCGAGAGCTCATCCACGTCTTCGCCGAAGAAGAGGCCCAGGCCCTCGGCGAGATCGCCTTCGACCCCGAGGACCCCTCCGGCGCTGTCGAGTCGTTCCTCAACGGCTACCTCGACCACGTCATCGACAAGGCCGGCTCCCAGCTCGCCGTGTTCGAGCTCGCCCACTACGCGCTGCGTACGCCCGGGCTCGAGCCCCTCGCCGCCACACGCGTCGACGCGGCGCGCGCGATGGTCCTGACCGTCGTCAACAGGTTCGAGGAGGCCTACGGCCCCCTGCAGGCCGACGTCGACGCCCTCGCCCAGCTGACCGTCGTCCTCGGCGACGGCCTCGCCACCACCTTGCTCTGCGAGCGCGACGAGGCCCGTGCGCGCGCCGTCGTCGGGCTCATCGCCCCCAAGGTGGAAGAACTCGCCTTCGGCGCCCGTCTCTCATCTCGCTGATGCCCCGGCGGCCTCGGGAAACCGCCTCCCTGAGGATTTTATGAAAATTCGGCATCTTCTCTTAGACTCTTCGCGTACCTCCCCGAAACTCCCTCGACAAGGACTGAGATCTTGGACGCCGAACCCCGCCGTCAGCTGCTCGACGACGAGCCGACCACCGTCGCCTTCGACGAGCACG
The DNA here is from genome assembly GCF_054780035.1 of Mariniluteicoccus endophyticus. Lineage (NCBI taxonomy): Bacteria > Bacillati > Actinomycetota > Actinomycetes > Propionibacteriales > Propionibacteriaceae > Mariniluteicoccus > Mariniluteicoccus endophyticus. The sequence goes on from NZ_BAAGXC010000010.1 coordinate 45,831, forward strand.
ACCACGGAGTGTCCCGCCCCGCCGCGCTCGTCCGCCGTTTCGCCCTCCCGGGCATCCTGGCCGCGTCGATCGCCGTGGGCGCCCTCGGAGGCACCCTGACCCCCGCCCGCAGCGACTCGACCGTTGTCGCCGCCGCGAGCGCTCCCAGCGCCGTACGCGCCGAGACCCCCGAGGTCTCCCGCGACACCCAGCGCCCCGAGATCGACCCCTCGGCGACCCCCGAGGCCCAGCAGGGCACCGGCCTCACCGAGCCCCAGGCGCTCGCCGTCGCTCCTGCCCCCGCCAGCGCGGCACCCAGCCCCGAGCAGAAGCCCGCCGCGGCACCGTCGACCCAGGCCACCGCCACCTCGACGATGTATGCCACCGAGACCCTCAACGTGCGTTCGGCGCCGAGCTCCTCGGCCGACAAGATCGCCACCCTCGCCAAGGGCGACAGGGTCTCCGCCACTGACAGCACCGACAACGGCTTCCGCAAGGTTGTCGTCGACGGCCGCGCAGGCTGGGCCTCCAGCGAATACCTCTCCAGGAACGCCCCCACGTCGACCCCGTCCGCATCCACCCCCGCCGCCTCGCCGAAGTCCAGCAGCAGCGCACCCAAGGCCGACTCCGGCAGCGCCCCCACCACCTCCGGTGCGTGCTCGCCGCTGCCCGGCGTCCGCGCCAACACCGAGAAGGTCCACCAGGCCATCTGCGCCAAGTTCGGCTCCGGCGTCTCCTCCTACATCGGCGTACGACCCGACTGGGACGTCGAGCACCCCTCCGGCCGAGCCCTCGACGCCATGGTGTCCTCCAACTCCACCGGCTGGGCCATCGCCAACTACGTGCGCGCCAACGCCTCGTCACTCGGCGTCACCGAGGTCATCTTCGACCAGAAGATCTGGACCACCCAGCGCTCCTCCGAGGGCTGGCGCTCCATGAGCGACCGCGGCTCCACCACCGCCAACCACCGCGACCACGTGCACGTCAGCACCCGCTGACCCCAGATCTCCGCGGCCCCCGCCCTGTCACGATGACGGCGGGGGCCGTGGCACGTTGCTGCGGTTCGCGCCCGCGCCGGGGTCCGGGGTCTTCATCGCTGTCGTCATCGAGCCGCGGCAGGTTAGCTCTCACCAGCGGAAGCCGTCGCGGGGCGATTCCTTCGTGCTCTTCCAGACGCCCGGGGCGCGCTTGCCGACGCTGGCCGGTTTCTGCTCTTCGAGCGAGGCCGGCCACGGCCGAGACGGGGAGCGCACCCGTGCACCGAGACTGATCGTCAACCACTCGCCCGTAACCCGCGGCTCATCCGCGAGTGGTCGACGATCTGCCAGAGGGAAATGCGAAGGACCCCGGCCGGAGTCGGGGTCCTTCGGGTGATCCATGGGTCGGCGGCACCGCCGAGTGGTGATCAGAAGTTGCGGGCGAACTGACGCTGGGCGACGAGGATGAGCTCGTCACGCAGGGCCGGGGTGGCCGCGTTGTTGATGGCCTTGTTGATGGCGCGGTTGGTACGGGCGGCCTCGCGGCGGGTGCGAAGAGACTGCGCGAACGACATGTGATCAGATCCTTATGGGAAGTGGTGGCGGTGCCTGCACGACCTTGTGGGCACGTGATTTTGTGGTGTGCACGCTTGTGAGCTGTGACATCTCCATTCTAGAAAGACCTATACCGCAGTATCCAATTGAAGCGTCTACTTGTGGGCAATCTCACATGTGCGATCGGCGTCGGCTCATCGGGCTTCTGACTAGGGACTCCGCAGATGTGGGCCACCTCCCCGGAAGCGGCCGGGCTCAAGGCCATCGAGGAGATGCCCGTCAACATCGAGCCTCACCCATACTGGCGCCGCGGGGCTTGTCAGCCGGTTGTGGACGACGCCGTCGGTCGCGCCGGGTGTGCGACCTGCGTGGTCTCAGCCATGGCGCGCTGCACGCGGCGCTCGGCGAGCTCGACGGTCGGGTCCTCGGCCATGGGGAAACCTACCGGCCCGTGGCCCGCGCTCAGCGGGAGCCCGCGTCCCAGGTCGCCTCCACGTCCGCGAGCAGGTCGCCCACCTCGGCGTGGAGCCGCTCGGCCGGCCAGTGCTCGGGATAGGTCGCCCCCTGCACGCTGAGCCCGTCGATCACGAGGTGGACGCGGGTCACCAACCGCTCGGCGGTGTCGGGGAGGCGCTCGTCATGGCTGCGGGGCAGGGGCAGGCCGAGCGCGTCGGCCACAGCGGTCCGGCACACCAGCCGGCTGCCGTTCCAGCTGGTCTGGCGGAAACCGTCGAGGGCGTCGTCGGACCGGGCACGCGCCATGTACGCCAGCCACACCAGGACCTCCACCCTGCGGTCGGCGTCCATCGGGAGCATCTGCTCCAGCGTCGCCGCGGCACGCGAGGCATCCCCGCGGGCGGTCGGCTCCTCGGTGTACAGGGCGGTGATGCGCTCCTGGATGCGTCGGGTCATCACCTCGATGGCGAAGCCGAGCAGCTCGTCCTGGGTGGAGAAGTAGTGGCGTACGGCGCCCATCGACCAGCCCGACTCCGCGGCGACTGCCCGGACGGACGCACCCGTGATCCCCGCGCGGCCGACGAGCCGCCAGACGGCGCCGGCCAGCTCCTCGCGGCGGGCCTCGTGGTCGACGATCTTGGGCATGACTCGTTATAGCACGACTGTGCTAACGTGAAAAAGCACGAACGTGCGAAATAGAGGGAGGGTCCATGGACATCACCACCGCGCTCGGTCTCGCCGGGCTCGCTCTGGTCGACAGCCTGAGCTTCGGCACGCTCGGCATCCCTGTGTTCCTGCTCGTGCAGCGCCGCGTACGCGCGGGCGTGCTGCTCGGCTATCTGGCGACGATCGCCACGTTCTACTGGGGTCTGGGGCTGGCGCTGGTCCTGGGCGCAGGGTTCCTGGCCCGGGTGGGATCGGGGCTGGGTGACAACCGGACGGTCTCGTGGGTCCAGCTCTACGCCGGCGTCGCGCTGTTCGCCGTCAGCTGGCTGTTCGACGGCAAGCGCGCCGCCCGACGCCGCGAGGAGAGGAAGGCCTCCGGGGCGGGCCCCACCCGTCACGAGCGATGGAAGGCGCGCCTCGCCGACGGTGACGTCCCCGCCGGGCTCGTCGTCGGCGTCGCCCTGGCCGCCGGGCTCGTCGAGGCCGCGTCGATGCTGCCCTACCTGGGTGCAGTGGGTCTGCTCTCGCAGGCGCACCTGCCTCCGCTGGGCACCGGGGCAGCGCTGGCCGCGTACGTCATCGTGATGGTCGCCCCCGCGCTGCTCCTGCTGGCGCTGCGGTTGCTGCTCCGCAGCAGCCTCGAGCCGGCGCTCGTACGCCTCGGCGGCTGGCTCGAGCGCAGCTCCGACGAGATGCTCGGCTGGGTGCTCGGCATCGTCGGCGCGCTGCTGGCGCTCGACGCCGCCTCGCGCCTGGGGAACATGCAGGTGGGCTGAACCGGTGCGCCGGGCCCGCGTACGCTTCAGACCATGCAGAAGCCTGTCGACGCCACCCAGACCAACGCCTGGCAGGAGCTCACGCGCCTGCACTCCGAGTTCACCCCCGACCTGCGCCGCTGGTTCGAGGCCGACCCCGACCGCGCCAAGCACCTCACGATGACCGCGGGTGACCTGCGGGTCGACCTGTCGAAGAACTTCCTGACGCCGCGCGTGGCCGGCGCGCTCATGGGCCTGGCCAAGGAGGTCGGGCTCGCCGAGCGCCGCGACGCCATGTTCGCCGGCGAGAAGATCAACGTCACCGAGGACCGCTCGGTTCTCCACACCGCGCTGCGCCTGCCGCGCGACGCCTCGCTCGAGGTGGCCGGCCAAGACGTCGTCGGCGACGTCCACGCCGAGCTCGACAAGATGTACGCCTTCGCCGAGAAGGTGCGCTCCGGCGAGTGGACCGGCATCACCGGCCGCCGCATCGAGACCGTCGTCAACATCGGCATCGGCGGCTCCGACCTCGGCCCGGTCATGGTCTACGAGGCGCTGAAGCCCTACGGCCAGCTGGGCCTGGAGTGCCGCTTCATCTCCAACATCGACCCGACCGACTGCGCCGAGAAGACGTTCGGTCTCGACCCCGAGACCACGCTGTTCATCGTCGCGTCGAAGACGTTCACGACGCTCGAGACCCTCACCAACGCCCGCATGGCGCGCGCGTGGCTGCTCGAGCGCCTCCACGAGCAGGGCGCCATCCACGGTGAGGACGCCGAGCGCGAGGCCGTCGCCAAGCACTTCGTGGCCGTCTCGACCGCGCTGGACAAGGTTGCCGACTTCGGCATCGACCCGACCAACGCCTTCGGCTTCTGGGACTGGGTCGGCGGCCGCTACTCGGTCGACTCGGTCATCGGCACGGCTGTCGCGATCTTCATCGGCCCAGAGAACTTCAAGCAGCTGCTGGCGGGCTTCCACACGATGGACGAGCACTTCCGCACCGCGCCCATCGAGGAGAACGTCCCGGCGCTCATGGGCCTGCTGAACGTCTGGTACGTCAACTTCTTCAAGGCCAAGACGCATGCCGTGCTGCCGTACGCGCAGTACCTGCACCGCTTCCCGGCCTACCTGCAGCAGCTCACGATGGAGTCGAACGGCAAGTCGGTGCGCTGGGACGGCACGCCGGTCACCACCGAGACCGGCGAGGTCTTCTGGGGCGAGCCGGGCACCAACGGACAGCACGCGTTCTACCAGCTGATCCACCAGGGCACCCAGCTCATCCCGGCCGACTTCATCGCCGTCGCCAATCCGGCCCACCCGACCAAGGACGGCGCCGCCGACGTCCACGAGCTGTTCCTGGCGAACTTCTTCGCCCAGACCAAGGCGCTCGCGTTCGGCAAGACCGCCGATGAGGTGCGCGCCGAGGGCACCGACGAGCAGATCGTCCCCGCCCGCGTGTTCGAAGGCAACCGGCCGACCACGTCGATCATGGCGCCCGAGCTGTCGCCGTCGGTGCTCGGCCAGCTCATCGCCCTGTACGAGCACATCACGTTCACCCAGGGCGTGGTGTGGGGCATCGACTCGTTCGACCAGTGGGGCGTCGAGCTCGGCAAGCAGCTCGCCAAGGAGCTCACCCCGGCTGTCGGCGGCGACCGCGAGGCCCTCGAGGCCCAGGACTCGTCGACGCGCGGCCTCATCGAGTACTACCTCGAGCCGCGCGGATGAGCGTACGGCGCAGGCTCGCGATCGGCGCGGTCTCCGTCGTGGGGCTCGCCGTCGCGGGCGTGGGCGTCCCGTGGCTGGTGGTGCAGGGGTACGCGGCTGGGCGTACGCACCACTCGGCCGCACAGGCACCGCAGCGGGACGTGGCGCTCGTGCTGGGTGCCCAGATCTATCCCGACGGGACGCCGTCGCCATTCCTCAAGGGGCGCCTGGACATGGCGCTCGATCTCTATCGGGCCGGCAAGGTCAAGGTCGTCGTGGTCTCGGGCGACAACGGCGAGGAGCACTACAACGAGCCGGACGGCATGCGGAACTACCTGATCCGCCACGGCATCCCGGCCTCGAAGGTGGTCGCCGACTACGCGGGTTTCGACACGTATGACTCGTGCGTGCGCGCCAAGCGGATCTTCGGCGTCGAGCGGCTCACGATCGTCACGCAGGACTATCACGTGCCGCGTGCGGTCGCGACGTGCCGCATGGTCGGCGTCGACGCCATTGGGGCGGGTGACACCAGCCAGCACGGCACGCGTTTCTATCCGATCGGGCGGGCGCGCGAGGTCCCGGCGAACCTCAAGACGTTCTGGGACGTGCTGTCGCGGCGTACGCCGACCCTCGGCCCGCACGAGACCGGCGTGGAGGACGCGCTCCGCTCCTGAAGCCCGATTCGTGCACAAATCTTCACGGGTTGATCGCCGGAAACCGCCACCCGATACGCGAACGTTCGTGCGGAGATCGGACTTCGGGTGGGGTGGGGGTCAGAGAGCCTGCACGGCGACCACGGCGGCGGCGGCCGACCACGCCTGGGGGCGGCAGGCCGCGGGATAGGGCACGGCGGTGTCCTCGCCGGACCACAGCTCGGGCATGCGGTCGTCCCACGCGAACGACGCCTTGTAGAGCCCCTGGGCCAGCACGCGCGCCTCGTCGTGGAGGCCGGCGCGCAGCATGCCGCGGATGACCACAGCGGTGTCGTGGGGCCAGACGGATCCGCAGTGATAGCTCAGCGGCGAGTAGCCCCCGTCGAGCGTCGACATCGTCCGCAGGCCGAGCTCGCCGGCCATGTCGGGACGCACGAGGCGTCGGGCGATGACTTTCTCCTCGTCGGGGGAGAGCAGGCCGGTGCCGAGCAGGTGTCCCATGTTGGAGGTCACCGAGTCCACCGGACGTTTGTGGCCGTCGAGCGCCAGGGCCACGAAACGCTCGTCGCCCTCGCCGACCCAGAACTGGTCGCGGAAGCGTTCGGCCAGGGCGGCCGCCCACTCCCGCAGCGGTGCGGCGCCGGGCTCGCCCAGCGCGTCCAGCATGTCGGCGGCGCCGGTCGCGGCCTCGTATGCGTACCCCTGCACCTCGCACAGCGCGACCGGGCCCTCGGCGCGGGAGCCGTCGTGGAAGCGCACCGAGTCGGCGGAGTCCTTCCACCCCTGGTTGGCGAGGCCGTGGCCGGTGACGTCGATGTACTCGGCGAAGCCGTCGCCGTCCGCGTCGGCGGAGGTGGTGATCCATTCCAGTGCGGGCCGCAGGTTGGGCAGCAGGGCTCGTATGTCGTCGGCGGGCAGACCGGCGCGCCAGGCGTCGACGAGGAGGCACACCCACAGGGCGGTGGCGTCGATCGTGCCGAAGTACAGCGGGGGGAGGCGGATCGCACCGAGGTCGAGCTCGCCGCGGCGCAGCTCGTGCATGATCTTTCCGGGCTGCTCGGCGGCGGACTGGTCGTCCTTGTCGCCCTGCAGCGCGGCGAGGGCGCGCAGCGTGGAGCCCGCATGGGAGACGTCGACGTCGACGAGCAGGCGCGCCGTCCACAGGGAGTCGCGGCCGAACAGGGTGAGGTACCAGGGCGATCCGGCCGCGAAGAACGCGTCCTCGGGACGCGCGGTGGTCGCCATGCGCAGCCCGTTGAGGTCGCGCAGGGACTGGAGCAGCCAAGTCGCGGCGCCCTCGCGGACCGGCTCCTCCAGGCGGGCGACGAGACGCTGGGTGATGGCGTCGACGTCGAGCCCCGTGCCGCGCGCCGCGACCACGGCGCCGCCCTCGTCCTGGCAGCGCAGCTCCCACGACAGGGCGAGGTCGCAGTGGGCGGCGATGGTGCCCTCCCACGTCAGCGAGATGAGCGTGGGGTCGAGCAGGTCGACGACGGCGCCGGGTGCGGCGATCGAGTACGTGGCCTCACCGCGGGTCCAGGTGACCCCCTCAGGCGTCACCTGGGCGCCGTGCGGGACCAGGGAACGGTCATCGCCGTTGCGGACCTCGGCCATCGAGCCGTCGTCGCAACCGATCTTGAGCGTGATGAGGAAGGTCTCGTCGCGGTCTGCCATTGAGGTGAGCAGGAGCTCCTCGCGGACCGTGCCCGGCTCGACGGCGCGACGGCGGTCGATGCGCAGCGCGGGGTCCTTCATGGGGTCGTCGCCGTGGGCGATGCCCAAGGAGCTGAAGACCTGGTCGCCGGCCACGGCCTTGCGGGCCAGCGAGATCGGGACGACCCCGTCGACGAACATGCGGCAGACCGCGAGTACGCGCTGGTCGGCGTGGAACACGCCCTCGCCGCCGTCGGGCCACAGGTCCTCGGTGCCGATGTCGCCGGACGCGTCGGACAGCACCAGCGTGGGGGCCGCCACGGAGGTGACGAGCTGGTGGAGGGGTTGCTGTCGAGCCATAGGGGCATCTTGTCACCAACCGATCGGTCACCGGGGGAACGCCGACAAATTGTTACTGATCAGTCAGTTGTTGTTCCCCGGCGGGTACGCGGCGTGCGACCGGGGGTTCGTGGTCGGCGTCGCGTCGCTCACCTGGCCGACCAGCAGCTCGACGACATCCTCGAGCATCGCGGCGCCGACCATGCGGTTGCCGTCGGTCACCATGGCCATGTGGGACTCGCTGGCCTGCATGCGGGCCAGGACGTCGCGCACGGGGTCGGTGAGGGCGACGGTCGCCAGCGGCCGGACCATATCCTTGGGTAGCGGCGCGCGGGCGCTCAGCGGCGGCACGTCGAGGACGTCCTTGACGTGGATGTAGCCGATCCACCCGCCGGCCGCGTCGACGACGGGGAAGCGGGAGAAGCCGTGCTCGACGCAGGCGGCCTCCGCATCGGCCCGCGACGGCTCCGGGCCAAGGACCACGATGTCGGCCATGTCGACCAGCACGTCGGCGGCGGTCGCCGAGTGGGCGCCGACGGCGCCCGCCATCAGTCGGTGCTCGTGGTCCTCCAGCAGCCCCTCCTCGCGGGACTCCTCCAGGTAGTCGCCGACCTCGTCGGCGGTGAACGTCGACGAAACCTCGTCCTGCGGTTCCACGCGCAAGAGCTTCAGCACGACGTTGGCCAGGCCGTTGAGCAGCCACAGGACCGGACGCAGGACCCACGCGATGGCATACATGGGCGGCCCGAACAGGAGGGCCGAGCGCTCGGGGTCGGCGAGGGCGAGGTTCTTGGGGAACATCTCGCCGACGACCATGTGCAGGAAGACCACGATCGCCATGGCCACGGCGAACGAGACCACGTGGAGCAGGGCGTCGGGGAGGTGGGCCGCGTGCAGCAGCGGCTCGAGCAGGTGGGCGACGGCGGGTTCACCGAGTGCGCCCAGGCCCAGGGAGCACAGCGTGATGCCGAGCTGGGCGCCGGCCATCATCAGCGAGACGCGCTCCATCGCGCGCAGGGTCGTGCGGGCTCCGGCCCTCCCGTCGGCGGCCGCGATCTCGATGGAGGCGCGCCGCGCCGACACGAGCGCGAACTCGGCGAGGACGAAGAAGCCGTTGCCGGCCAGCAGGACCAGGCTGAGGGCGATCGCCAGGGCGGGACTCATCGAGAGGTCTCCTCGTCGTCGGTGACCGGGGAGGTCGTCAGGCCGACCAGGTCGACGCGGTGGCCGTCCACGCGCTCCACCGTGAGGTGGACGTCGACCCATGGCGCGAGACCGTCGGCGTCGGGGTGGGCGTGGTCACGGCCGCGTACGGTCACCGCGTCGCCGACCTCGGCGAACCGGGTGAGGCGTTCGGTCACCAGCCCGCCGAGGGTCTCGGAGGCGAGCCCCTCGGGCAGCTCGAGGCCGGCGATGTGGCGCAGCTCGTCGGGACGGATCATCCCGGTGAGGCGCCACCTGCCGTCGGTGAGCTGCTCGTGGCGCGGGCGCTCCTCGTCCTGCTCGTCGGCGATCTCGCCCACGATCTCCTCGACGAGGTCCTCGAGGGTGACGATGCCGTCGGTGCCGCCGTACTCGTCGACGACCACCGCCACCTGCAGGCCATGGCGCAGTCGTTCCAGCACGTCGTCGAGCGGCATCGACGACGGGACGAACACCGCGGGCGTCATGACCTCGCCGACCGTGCGGGACAGGCGCTGGTCGGCCGGGACCGCCAGAGCGTACTTGAAGTGGACGACGCCGACGATGTCGTCGGCGTGCTGGCCGGTGACGACGAAGCGTGAGTGGCCGGTGCGCCGCGTGACTTCGAGGATCTTGGCCACGGAGTCGTCGTCGTCGAGGAAGCGTACGCGGGCCCGGGGCGTCATCGCGTCACGCGCGAAGCGCGTGCCGAGCTCGGCCGACTGCGACATGTGGTGGGCGAGCTCGGCGTCGATGGTGCCCTCGCGGGCGGAGTGGCGGGCGAGGGCCGACAGCTCCTTGACCGTCCGGGCGTTGCCGAGCTCCTCCTGCGGCTCGAGGCCGACGGCGCGCACCAGCACGTTGGCCGCGCCGTTGAAGAACACCAGCAGCGGCTTGGTCACGAGGCTGAACATGCGGTGGGGCGTGGCGACCCAGCGGGCGAGGCGCATCGGCTCGGCGATCGCCCAGTTCTTCGGCACGAGCTCGCCGAAGACCATCTGGGTGACCGTGGCGATGGCCATGGCGGCGGTGATCGACACGGCCAGCGCCGTGGCCCGCGGCAGGCCGAAGGCCTCCAGCACCGGCGAGATGAGGTCGGCGATGGCCGGCTCGGCGATGAAGCCGACGACGAGGCTCGTCAGCGTGATGCCGAGCTGGCAGCCGGACAGCTGGGTCGACAGCGTACGCAGCGCCTTGTCGACCGACTCGGCCGCGGCGTCGCCCTCGGCCTTCGCGCGGCGCACGGCGTTGCGGTCGACCGTGACCAGCGCGAACTCCGCGGCGACGAAGAAGCCGTTGGCGAGGATGAGCAGGATGGTGAGGCCCAGCAGGAGGAGCGAAGTCGTCATGTCGCCGTCCACACTACGGGGCACCCCTCAACTCCTCGTCCCGTTCGCTGCGCGAGCCCAGCGGCCCGATCACCCGGCGAGCCCAGACAGTCCCGTTCTCCGAGCCAGTGCAGCGAGACGAGGAGGCTCAGCCGTTGAACGTGTCCGGGTCCGGGCCCATGCGGCGGCCGCGGTCGAGCGCGTCGATCGCCCGCACCTGGTCGTCGGACAGCTCGAAGTCGAACACCTCGAAGTTGGATGCGATGCGCTCGGGCGTCACCGACTTCGGGAAAACGATCGAGCCGTGCTGGAGGTGCCAGCGCAGGATCACCTGTGCCGGCGTACGCCCCACCTGGTCGGCGATCTCGACGACCGCCGGGAGCTGGGGGTCGGCGGGCGCGCCGAGAGGGCTCCAGGCCTCGACGTGGATGCCCTGCGAGCGCGTGTAGGCGACGAGCCCGCGCTGCTGGAAGGTGGGATGGACCTCGATCTGGTTGACGACAGGGACCATCGACCCCTCGGCGAGGATCTTCGCCAGGTGGCGCTCGGTGTGGTTCGACGTGCCGATCGAGCGGGTCAGGCCTTCGCGGCGAAGGTCCTCCAGCTGGAGCCAGGCGCCCAGGAAGTCGCCCTTGTCCGGCGTCGGCCAGTGGGTCAGGTAGAGGTCGACGTGGTCGAGACCCAGGCGCTCCAGCGACTCGGTGAGCGCGGCGCGGGCGTCGCCGTGGCGGTCGTTCCACAGCTTGGTGGTGACGAATAGCTCGTCGCGGGGAACGCCCGACTTGCGGATCGCCTCGCCAACACCCTCCTCGTTGCCGTAGATGGCGGCGGTGTCGATGTGGCGATAGCCGATCTTCAGCGCGGTCGTGACCGAGTCGACGATGTCGTCGCCGGAGACCTGCCACACCCCGAAGCCGAGCTGGGGGATCGTGCGGCCATCGTGCATGCGGATGTTGGGAATCTGGGTCATGCCTTCCACCGTAGCGACCCCAGTCGGGCTCACGCCCGTGCGACCTGACCGACGCGCCCGGGGAGTCGGCTCGCTGCCCACCATTCCTACCTTGTGGTAAGGCGTGGGAGAATGGGCTCATGTCTTCACTGCCCTCCGAGCTCGCATCCCGGATCGAGGCCGTCGCCAGCGCCGACCCCGAACTGCGCGCCGCCACGAAGCCTCAGTTCGGCCACTTCCAGTCCAACGTGGCGCTGCGCCTGGCGAAGCAGGAGGGCAAACCGCCGCGGGAGATCGCGCAGCGCATCGTCGACGAGCTAGACGTCGCCGACCTGTGCGAGCCGCTGGAGGTCGCCGGGCCGGGCTTCATCAACTTCCGGCTGCGCAACGACGTACTGGCGCGCACCGCGCAGCAGGTGCTCGACGACCCCCACTGCGGTGTCGCCCAGACCGACGAGCCACAGAAGGTCGTCATCGACTACTCCGCGCCGAACGTCGCCAAGCAGATGCACGTCGGCCACCTGCGTACGACGATCATCGGCGACTGCTTCAACCGCGTGCTGACCGCCGTCGGCCACACCGTGGTGCCCCAGAACCACATCGGCGACTGGGGCCGGCAGTTCGGCATGCTCATCGAGCAGATCCTCGACGAGGGCCACGACGCGTCCACGCTGACGCTCGCGGAGGCCGACGCGCTCTACAAGCGCGCGAACCAGCACTTCAAGGACGACGCGGAGTTCGCCGCCCGCGCCCGCGCCCGCGTGGCCGTCTTCCAGGGCGGTGACGAGGAGTCGCTGGCGATCTGGCGCCAGCTCATGGAGGTCTCCAAGGAGGGCTTCAACTCCGCCTACGCCCGCCTGAACGTCAAGCTCACCGACGACGACCTGGCCGGCGAGTCGACCTACAACAACGACCTGCCGACCGCGTGTGCCGAGCTCGAGGAGTCCGGTGTGGGCGTCGTCGACGACGGCGCGCTCGTGGTCTTCGTCGACGGCTTCGAGGCCCCGCTGATCGTCCGCAAGCGCGACGGCGGCTACGGCTACGGCACCACCGACCTCGCCGCCGTACGCCGGCGCGTGCGCGAGATCCGAGCCGACCGCATCATCTACGTGACCGACGCCCGCCAAGGCGGCCACTTCAAGCTCGTCTTCGGCGCGGCGAAGAAGGCCGGCTGGCTGCCCGACTCGGTCTCGGCGGAGCACATCGGCTACGGCATGGTGCTCGGCGAGGACAACAAGCCGCTGAAGTCGCGCGATGGCTCGGCCGCGCTGCTGGTCGACCTGCTCGACGCCGCCGAGGAGGTCGCCCCGCCAGCGATCGCACTCGCCGCGATCAAGTACGCCGACCTCTCGTCCGGCCTGCAGAAGGACTACGTCTTCGACGCCGAGCGTATGTCGAAGACCACCGGCGACACCGGCCCCTACCTGCAGTACGCGCATGCCCGCTGCTGCCAGGTGCTGCGCAACGCCGAGGCCCTCGACCCGGTGCCGGCCGTCGGCCCGGTCACCGTCCTCGACGAGCCGGCCGAGCAGGCGCTGGCCATGGCGCTGTCGCGCTATGGCGAGGTCGTGGCCGAGCTGGCCGAGAACCTGCAGCCCCACAAGCTGTGCACCTACCTGTTCGAGGTCGCCACGGCGTTCTCGGGGTTCTACGAGAACTGCCCGGTGCTGAAGTCCGAAGGGGCGGTCCTGACCTCGCGCCTCGGCCTGGTCGCCGCGACCCGCGACGTGCTCGCCGCCGGGCTCGACCTGCTGGGCATCCAGGCGCCCGAGCGCATGTGACGACTTGCGCCGTCGCCCCTCCGGGTCGCTAGCCTGACCGGACCCGAGGGGAGGAGCGTGATGGCCGACGAACGCCCGGACGAGTCCGGCGTGCCCGCAGCAGCCGACTCCGCCGATGTCGCGACCCCCGAAGAGTCCGTGATCAGCGAAGAGTCCGTGATCAGCGAAGGGTCCGTGACCAGCGACGAGCCCGTGCCGCCGCAGGCGCCCGGGGAGCCCGACGTACTGGCGCCGGACGCCGCCTCCGCGGGCGACACACTGGAGGAGCCGGCCGATCCCGGCGTGCTCCCGCCGCTGCCGCCGGAGAAGCCGATCGATCCGCCGTCGCCGTTGAGCCCGGGCACGCCCGGCGTCGTGCGTACGCCCGGCTCGTCGGTGTCGCCGGCCGAGCCCGCCGGTGCGACGGTCGCGGAGGCCGAGGAGCTGCTGCCCCCGGTCGCGGCGGGAGCGCCGCCGTCCTACCGCTGGCGTCGGCTGCAGGGCATCGTCGCGGTGGTCCTTGCCGTGGTCCTTCTCGGTCTGGTCGCGTGGGGCAGCGCGGTCTGGGAGCGCGCGCGCGTGTCGGCCGAGGAGACGGTACGCCGCTACTTCCACTCGCTCAGCGAGATCCAGGACTCCCCGTACGGTGCCCACGACCTGCTGCAGCACCCGCCGTCCAACGCGGACGCCGACCGGATGACCGACCTCGCCGGCCCAGACCGCTATCTGGTGGAGCGCGTCGACATGCAGGGTGAGAAGGCCCTCGTCGACTACACCGTGAACGACAGGCCCCAGAGCGCCGAGGTGCGCCTTGTGCGGGTGGACGGGGGCTGGCGCGTGGTCGACGGGACGGCGCGGCTCACGTTGCGTACGGCCGAGGAGATCCCCGTGGGGCTGAACGCCCACGACCTGAACGGCGTGCCGACGGGCGAGCCGATCACCGTGTGGCCAGGTGAGCTGAGGGTCGTCCGTACGCACTCGTTCGGTGACTTCGCCAACTACGAGGTCGTCAACGACCCGATCTACCTGACGCCCGGTGAGGACCGCGAGGTCCAGGTGACGTTCCGTCTGACCGAGGCGGGACGGCGTGCGGTGCAGGTGGCGGTCCTGGAGGGCGTACGTCGCTGCATGGCCGAGTCGACGCCCACCTCGAAGGGTTGCCCGCTGAAGGACGTTCCGCGTCCGGCGGACGCGAAGCCCGAAACCCCACTGCGGTGGGACGCCAACGGCCTGTCGTTCGGCGCGACGAAGCTGCGCGAGGACGAGAAGGTGACCGGTGCGTGCGCGGAGTGGAACCAGAAGGTCGACCTGCTCTACACGAAGGTCGACGGGTCTCCCGGCGTGGTGAAGGACGTGCCGCAGCAGGCGTACGGCTGTGTGGACGCCACCACGTACGAGCGTGAGGTCACGTGGCGCTGACGGCTTCTCGTCTCGCTGGCGCTCGCTCGGAGAGCAGAAGAAGGGGCGCTCGCGCGAGAGCAGAAGAAGGGGCGCTCGGCGAACGGGAGCACGCAGGGAGCGGACCTCCCTGCGAGCGTCGGCAAGCGCGCCCCGGCGTCTGGAAGAGCACAGAGAAATCGCCCCCGCGACGGCTTTCGCTGATGAGAGCGAAGCTGCCGCGGGGGCGATGACGACTGCGATGACGGTTACCGGCGCGCGGGCGCGAGCAGGACCAGCTAGTGCGCCTGCATCGTCGTCTCGTCGAAGGGGATCTCCTTGTCGAGGACCTTGACGGCGCGTTCCTTGTCGAGCTCGCCGACCCACTTGCCGAGGAGGAGGGTGGCGACGGCGTTGCCGGTGAAGTTCGTCAGGGCGCGGGCCTCGGACATGAACTTGTCGATGCCGACGATGACGCCCATGCCGCCGAGGAGGGCGGGCTTGTGGGCCTGGAGGCCGGCGGCGAGGGTGGCGAGGCCGGCGCCGGTGACGCCGGCGGCGCCCTTGGAGGCGATGATCATGAACAGGAGCAGGCCGAGCTGCTGGCCGACGTTCATGGGCATCTTCATGGCGTTCGAGACGAAGAGGGCGGACATCGTGAGGTAGATGGCGGTGCCGTCGAGGTTGAACGAGTAACCGGTGGGAACGGTGATGCCCACGACGGACTTGCCGACGCCCGCGTGCTCCATCTTGGCGATGAGGCGGGGGAGGGCGGTCTCGGAGGAGGACGTCGAGAAGATCAGCAGGTATTCCTTGGCGAGGTAGCGCAGGAGCTTGAAGATGTTGAGGCCCGTGACGAGCTTCAGCATGGTGCCGAGGATGACGACGATGAACAGGATGCAGGTGGCGTAGAAGCCGCCCATGAGGGTGAGCATCGCGCCGACGGCCTTCCAGCCGGTGGAGCCGACCACGGCGGCGATGGCGCCGAACGCGCCGAGGGGGGCGACCCACATGATCATCGTGAGGATGCGGAACACCACGGCCTGGAGGTGGCCGACGAAGTCGAGGATCGGCTTGCCGCGCTCACCCATGGACTGGATGGCGAAGCCGACGAGGAGGGCGACGAACAGGGTCGGCAGCACGGGGATGGCCGGCGGGATGATGTCCATGATGAACTTCACCGTCGAGTCCATGCTGCCGCCCTTGCTGGGCGCGTACGGCTTGGGCGTGAGGCCCTCGCCGGGGTGGACGAGGTTGCCGACGAGCAGGCCGATGGCCAGGGCGAAGGTCGACATCGTGATGAAATAGATGAGGGCGAGGCCGCCGACCTTGCCGACGGTGGCGGCCTTGGCGATGGAGCCGATGCCGAGCACGATGGTGCAGAAGATCACCGGCGCGATGATCATCTTGATCAGGTTGACGAAGCCGTCACCGACGGGCTTCCAGGCCTGTGCCGCCTGCGGGAAGGCGATGCCGAAGACGATGCCCAGGATGACCGCCGCGATCACGGAGATGTAGAGCCAGTGGGTGCGGTCCTTCTTCTGCTTGGCCGGGGGCGTGTCGTCGACCTGGAGGTCGTGGCCGTGGGGGTTCGTGGGATACAGATCGTCGGGGTTGATGCTTGTGCTCATGGCGTCTTCCTGATGGCGGACATGGGTGCGCCGGAGGAAAACGACCACGCCGGCGCCAAAGCAGCATAAAACCCTACAGACCGGGTGGCAGGTGATCGGCGAGTATCGCTCTGGAATTCCGGGTAACGATCGGGAATCGCCCTGCGTACGCGGTCCCGTGCCGCAGGCCGTCAGGCCTTCGGGTCGAGCGGGGTCCCGGCGTACGTGTCGTTGTCGTGACGGTCGAGCGCGAGCCAGGCCGCGCCGATGATGCCGGCCTTGTTGCGGTGCTGGGCGGGCACGATCTCGCTGTTGAGCTTCAGCTTGGGCAGGAACTTGTCGGAGTCCTTGCTGACGCCGCCGCCGACGACGATGAGGTCGGGCCACAGGAGGCGCTCGACGGTCTCGTAGTAGCGCTGCAGGCGCGGCACCCACTCCTTGTAGGACAGGCCGAGCTTTTCCTTCATGCCGGAGCTGGCCTGGGTCTCGGCGTCGTGACCGTCGATCTCGAGGTGGCCGAGCTCGGAGTTGGGGACGAGGAGGCCCTTGTAGATGAGGGCGGTGCCGATGCCCGTGCCGAGGGTGGTCATCAGGACGAGGCCGGGGTGGTCCTTCGCAGCGCCGAACTTGACCTCGCAGATGCCGGCGGCGTCGGCATCGTTCACGACGAGGACGTCACGCTGGAGGGTGTCCTCGAAGAGCTTCTCGGCCTCGCAGTCGATCCAGGCCTTGTCGATGTTCGCGGCCGACCGCGTACGCCCGTGGGTGACGACCGCGGGGATGGTGATGCCGACGGGCGAGTCCGTGGGCAGGTCGCCGAAGTGGTCGACGATGTCCTTGACGACCTTGGCAACGTTCTTGGGCGTGGACTTCGCGGGGGTATCGATGCGGAGCCGGTCCCGGGCGAAGTCACCCTTCTCGAGGTCGACCGGGGCCCCCTTGATGCCCGATCCGCCGATGTCGATGCCGAGGACGATGCTCATTGCCCGAGCGTATCGAGACCCTGACCGCTCGGTCCACGCCGGGGGGTCTGGAGGCCCAGGTGGGCCTCGGCCGACCTGGCGTACGCGGCCCGCGCGAGCTCTCCCTCCACGAGGGCCCGGGCGATGCCGGGGGCGATGTTCTCGATGGCGAGGTGGACAGGCCCGGGGGTGGTGTCGACGTGGACGGTGCACAGGTCGAGACGGCGCTGCAGCGGGCCCTGGCGCAGGCGTACGGACTGGACCTTGGCGTGCGGCACGATCTGGCGGGTGGGGTTCAAGCGGCCGGAGTCGGAGATGAGGATGCGGTCGTCGAAGCCGTGGCGCAGCGCGGGCTGACCGAGCGGGGCGACCCAGCGGGCGCGGGACGGCGCCTGGAGCAGGAAGACCGCCTCCGTGTCGACGCCGGGCAGCAGCTGGAACAGGGCGAGGCGGACCTGGTCGGCGGACGCGACGGGCAGCAGCATGCTCGACGCGGCGCCCTTGTTGTTCGTGTCGTCGTTGGTGCCGTAGCCGAGCACGTCGATGTCGACGCGGTGGTAGCCGAGCCGTCGCCACAGCCACGACTGGTGGATCCTGATGCCCTGGACACGGTCGATCGGCACGGACTGGCTGGTGAGGTTCGTCAGGCCGCGGGTGATGCGCAGGCCGCGGCCGGTGCGCGCCAGCGTGTAGTTGAACTGGGCGATCACCCGGCGGCTCACCATCGACAGCACGCCGATGACCATGGGCATGAGGCCGCCGGCGACGACGACGAGCTGACCGGCGGCGATGGCCCCCGCGGTGAAGACGGCGGTGACGAGCAACGAGACGATGAACTCGGTGGAGGTGACGAGCCCGAGTACGAGCTGGGCGGGGGTGAGGCGGACGAGGATCTGGTCGTGCGCGGCGAGGTCCTCGAACGCGTTGGCCTGCGGTGCCGCGGCGGCCTCGGCGCGCGTCACGTGGTCGCCGTGGGCGCGGGAGAGCAGGTAGTCGCGGATGGCGTACGCCTTGGGCCGGGACAGGTAGCGCAGGGTCAGGCCCGACTCGCCGCCGCCGGCCTCGATGCGCAGCTCGCAGAGGCCGAAGATGCGGGCGGCGAGCGGCTGGATGACGTCGATGGACTGGACGCGTCGGAACGCGATCCGCTTGGACGAACGGTTCAGCAGGCCCGTCTCGATGCGCAACTCGTCGTCGTCGATGACGAAGCGGGTCATCCACCACGGAATGATCGACACCAGGACCGACAGCACCGCGACGCTGGCCATGACGGCCAGCGGCACCCACCAGGGCACTTGCGAGAGCCCGTCGCGGTTCTTGACGAGCTCGTTGCCGACGGCGGCGACGGCGGCGACGAGGAACACCCAGCCGCGGATCAGTGGCGTCAGCGGGTGGGGGCGCTCGAAGCCCTTTTGGATGGGGCCGCCCGTCGTGGGTGTGTTCTCGGAGGGCTCGCTCACAGTCCCGACGTCCTGGTCTCGGCCCGCTCGGTGAGGCGGTCACGCAGACGGGAGGCCTCCTGCGGGGGCAGGCCGGGGATCCGGGCGTCGGTCGACGCGGATGCTGTGACCAGCTTGACGGTGGCCAGGCCGACCATGCGCTCGAGCGGCCCGGACTCGACCTCGACGACCTGCATGCGCCCGTACGGCACGGCTGTGAGCCGACGGAACATGACCCCGTGGGTGACCCACAGGTCGTCGGCGAGCTCGGCGTACCCCCAGGAACGCCAGAGGCGTCCCATGGCGAAGCAGCGCCACCCCGCCACGATCAGGCCGACGAGCACGACGGGCAGCGCCCACTCCCACCGTTCAGTGAACAGCCACACGGCGACGGCCGGGAGGGCGAACAGCACCAGCCAGGTCGTCAGCGCGCTGATCCGGCGGATGGTGCGCCACCGCGGCGAGATCGGCTGCCACGCGACGTGCGGCGGCGCGAACAGCTCGTCGGGCTCGATGGTGGGCGGCGCGGTGTCGGACATGCCCCCAGCCTATTGAGGGCTCAGCGCCCGCGCTCGAGGCGTCGGCGCTCCCTCCGCCGGTCCCGCTCGATCTCCTTGCCGGGCCCGCGCACCTCCGAGCCGCCCATCAGCGCGACTCCCTTCAGCGTGATGCGGGGGCCGTCGCCGGCGACGGTGTGCTTCACGTCGTTGCCGCCCATGATCCCGACGGTCTCGTCGTTCACGGTGACGCCGGCGGGGACCTTTATCTCCAACCCGCCCATGCAGCAGTACGCGTTGATCGTGACGTGGTCGGTCTCGAACTCGGCCTCGGTCATGTCGAGGGTGGCGCCGCCCATGAGTGCGTACACGTTGATCACGCTCGGCACGCGCCAGTGGCCCTTGCGGGTCGAGCCGCCCATGATGCCGACGACGGTGATCGGGCCGGACGAGCCGCCCACCGGGCGGATCGACGGCACGGCGGCCGGGGCCGGTGCGGGCGCCTGCAGCAGGGGCGCGTCGATGGGAACGAGGTCGCGGGTGAGGGGCACGAGGTCGTCGAAGGTCCGGGCCTCCTGGGCCTGAGTGACGCGTTCCTCGTGCTCGTCGAGGGTCAGCCGACCCTCGCTGTAGGCGGCGGACAGGAGCCCGATGACCTGGTCGCGGTCCGCATCGCTGGCGCGCAGGTCTCCGCCCACGATGGGGCCGACGTCGGAAGGTTCGCTCGGGTGGGTCATGAGGCCAGCCTAGGCGCGCCACGGGGGCACGTCTGCAGGTTCGATCCGGGACCAGGGTGGGCTCAGGGTCGCCCCGGAGTCGCATGATCGAGTGGAGCGGGCGGCAAGAATCGCACTCACGTCTCCCCAATGGAATTGGGGTGTTCTGCTACTGAACTACGCCCGCAGAAGTGGCAACTGTAGCGGGTCAGGTGGTGTGCTGTCTGATCTCACCCGCCACGGCGTCGAAGATCCTCTTCTCGAGGCGTACGCCGCGGCGGCGTACCCGGTCGGGGTCGACGCGTACGACACGGTTGAGCCGGGCCTCCGAGGGCCGGCCGCTCGAGTCCCACGGGCCCGAGCCGATGTCCATCCAGTGGCGGCCGGCGCGGGCCTCCTGGTCGGCGTCGCGGTCGTGGTCCTTGCTGGTCAGGGGTACGCCGAGCAGCCATGGCTGGTCGCGGCCGATGAGCAGCACGGGGCGTTCCTTGCCCTGCGAGTGGTCCTCCTCGAACGGCACCCAGGCCCATACGACCTCCCCGGGGTCGGGCAGCGCGCCCTCGACGGGCGCGTACTCGATCGGTGGGCGGCCCGTGAAGTCACCGGGGTAGTCGGGGATCGGCTCGGCTGTGCCGCGGCGGGCGTGGCGCTGGGTGGGGAAGGCGTCCTGATCGGTGGCGCGGCCGCGGGGTGGCTCGGGCTTGGGGCGCGGCTGGGGCGACGGGACGCGCGCCAGCGTACGCCTCCCGCCACGATCTCGGGCGGGCGTACGCGAGCCCTGGCCCATGAAGTCACGGACGACTTGCAGCAACTTCCCCATGACTCCAGTGTGGCATCCGCCGCAATCGTCGCGGCCGGCCGGAGCGTCGCTCCGACCGGCTGGCAGGCGGATCAGGACTGGCGCATCGAACCAGTCTTGAGGAAGTTCTGGTGCCACGACAGCGCGGTCGCGAGGTCGTGCGGCGTCTGCTTGCCGTTGGCCATCTTGTCGGCGCGCTCGACGTACTCCAGCAGGGCGTCCTTGTAGTCGGGGTGGGCGCACTTGTCGATGATCACCTTGGCGCGCTTGCGCGGGGCCAGACCGCGCAGGTCGGCGAGGCCCTGCTCGGTGATGATGACCTGCACGTCGTGCTCGGTGTGGTCGACGTGGGAGACCATAGGCACGATCGCCGAGATCTGGCCGCCCTTGGCAGTCGACGGGCTGACGAACGTCGAGATGTACGCGTTGCGCGTGAAGTCGCCCGATCCGCCGATGCCGTTCTGGATCTTCGAGCCCATGATGTGGGTCGAGTTGATGTTGCCGTAGATGTCGGCCTCGATCAGGCCGTTGCACGAGATGACGCCGAGGCGGCGGATGACCTCGGGATGGTTCGAGATCTCCTGCGGGCGCAGGATGATCTTCTCGCGGTAGTGGGCGGCCATGTTGTTCATGCGCTCGGCGGCCTCGGGCGACAGCGAGAACGCGGTCGCCGACGCGGTCGTGAGCTTGCCGGAGTCGATGAGGTCGACCATGCCGTCCTGGATGACCTCGGTGTAGGAGGTCAGGTTCTCGAACGGGCCCTCGGCGAGGCTGGCGAGCACCGCGTTGGCGATGTTGCCCACTCCCGACTGCAGCGGCAGCAGGTTCTTCGGTACGCGTCCGGCCTTGACCTCGAGCTCGAGGAAGTCGAGCAGGTGGGCGGCTATGCGCTTCGAGTCGTCGTCGAGCGACTTGAACGGCGTGTTGCGGTCGGCGTCGTTGGTCTCGACCACGGCGACGACCTTGGTGGGGTCGATGCGGTAGGTCGGCTGGCCGATGCGGTCGGCCGTGTGGTTGATGTCGACCGGACGACGGTTCGGGGGCAGCGCGGTGCCGTAGTAGATGTCGTGCATCCCGAACAGTTCCTCGGACTGCCACTGGTTGACCTCGAGGATGACCTGGTCGGCGACGTCGATCCACGTCTTGTTGTTGCCGACCGAGGACGACGGGATGAGCTCGCCGTCCTCGGTGACACCGGCGACCTCGATGAGGGCCGTGTCGAGCTTGCCAAGGAAGCCCTCCCACACCTGCTGGGCGACGTGGCTGAGGTGGACGTCGATGTATTCCATCGTGCCGGCGTTGATCTTGGCGCGCGTCACGGGATCGGACTGGTAGGGCAGGCGCAGCTCGATGCCGTCGGCCTCGGCGAGCGCGCCGTCGAGCTCGGGGGCGGTGGACGCTCCGGTCCACACGCCGACGCGGAACTGCTCCCCGCGGGCCGTCGCCTCGCGGATCTTCTGGGCGAGGGCGACCGGCACCTCCTTGGGGTAGCCGGCGCCGGTGAAGCCAGACATGCCGACGTTGGTGCCCGGGCGGATGAGCGCTGCGGCGTCCTCGGCGGACATCACCTTCTTGCGAAAGGCCTCATTCTTGATGCGGTTCGACATGTGTGTGCGACTCCCTTGGCGTGCCGAATGTGTCTGTGTCCACGCTATCCATCAGGTCAGCGCAGGCGCAGGGGATCCGGTGTGATGGTTGTCTCGACGCCGCGTACGCTGGTTGTGGCCCAGAGCCGTCGTGTCGGCTACGATGGGTGCTCGGTCGCAGCGCGACCACGCGAATGTAGTTCAATGGTAGAACATCAGCTTCCCAAGCTGAATACGCGGGTTCGATTCCCGTCATTCGCTCTGACTAGGCAGAACGCCATATCCGACCCCCGACAGGAAGCCTGTCGATGCCGTTTAGGTGTCGAAAACTGGACGGATTGCGGCTAATCGCCGGCGCCCTGACCGCTGATTCTCCTCACGACGCCTGCCCCTCCACGTAGGTGGCGAGCTGGTCGGCCGGCGCGAGGGCGTCTAGCACCGTGCGCACATCGGGGGCGAGGAGGGACCGCTCGACGTAGTGGCGGCGGGTGACGTCGGTCCCGGCATGGCCCAGCTGCTCCGATGCCGTACGCAGGTCCGCTTCGGCGTCGATGAGCGTGGCGACCGTGTCGCGGAACGTGTGCGGCGTGACCCACTCCAGCTCGACGCCGGCGCGGATCTTCCCCAGGACGGCCCGGAACGAGTTCGGGTCGCGTACGCCACCGGTCTGGGAGGGGAACACGAGCTGCTGCAGTGTGGCCGGCCGTTCGAGCTTCCGCCGCCGCAGCGCGTCGACCACGAACTTCGGCGCGGTGAGCACCCGGTGCGACGTCGCCGTCTTGCCGTGGTCCTGCCGCTCGGGGCCGTGCTCGCCGCGCACGATCGTCCCGGAGACCACGATCGTGCCCGCCTTGAGGTCGACGTCCGGCCAGCGCAGCGCGAGGACCTCACCGATGCGCGCACCGGTGCCTAGGAGGACCTCGACGACGTCGGCCGCGTCCGAGCGGGGCGGCCCGGTCGTGTAGGCCGGGATCCCCCGGTAGGCGACCCCGCGATCCCAGGCGACCGCCCCGGCCCGCAGCTCGCGTACCTGCTCGAGCGTGAGCGCCCGGGGCCCCTTCGTCTTAGCCCGCGCGACAGGGCCGGCGTCCTTGACCGGGTTCGTCGGGATCGCCCCGTGGCGTACGGCGAGCCCGAGGGCGTTCGACAGGACCGCGCGTGCGTTCTGCGCTGCCCCCGGCCCGACCTTGCGGCCGAGCGTGCGGAGCAACCCGTCGACGCGCGCCACGGTCACCTCCCGCAGCGTGACTTCCTGCAGCGCCGGAGTGAGGTGCCTGTCAATCGTCGTCTGGTAGCGCCGCCTCGACTGGACGGCGAGGTCCGCGTCGGCCAGCCACAGCGTGATCGCGTCCCCGACGAGCGAGTCAGCCGTGAGGTCGGTCGTCAGCCCGCCGGGCCGCGCGCGGCGCTGCATCTCCTCCACGAGCGCCGCCTTCGCCGCTGCCTTCGACCGGCCCGTCTTCGCCACCCGGCGCGTGACCCCGTCGAGGTCGCGGAACCTGGCCCTGGCGCGTACGCGGCCCGACGACGTCGGCTCGGTCCAGATCTCGCCCCACGAGCCGATCGGGAGCCTGGGGCGCGCCATCAGGACCTCCGGCCCCGTGACGCCAGGACGGCGAGGATCGCCTCCGCCAGCTCGAGCGACCCGTTGTCCATGGCCTCGAGGTGCCCGTACGCCCGTGCGAGCGCCTCGTCGCGCGATGGATCCCCGGCCCGTGCGCTGGCGGCGAGGTCGGCCATCGACAGGCCGAGCCCCCGGGACAGCTTGCGGAGGGTCTCCTGGGTGACGGTCTGCGACCCGTGCCGGCCGGTCGCCAGCTGGTACACGCGCGCCTTCGACAGCCCGCACCCCTCGGCCATCTGCCCATAGGACAGGCCCGATCGCTCGCGGTACTCCGACAGCAGCTCCGACAGTGTCTTACTCACGCCCCGATCGTACACCGAAGCCGTGCAATGCGATAGACGCCACAGTGAACGCGCGCGTCGACATGCCGGTCCGGGCACTTGCCCATCACCGCCAAGGCGTTTACCGTGGCGTATATCGGGATACACGCTCGCCCTGCGTACCCCGGAAAGGACCACCGTGGACAGCACCAAGCCGACCTACCTCGTCGCCCGCACCGACCGCGACGGCCGCAACGCCGTCGACTCCGCCATGGGCGGACTCTCCGTACGCGCACTCGCCCGCACCACTGACATCACCCCCGGGATGATCCAGCGCGTACGCACTACAGGCCGCATCCGCATCGAGTGGGCCATCCGCATCGCAGACGCCCTCGCCGTCCGCCCATCCCGCCTCTTCCAGCGCGCCGACGGCCGCCCCCTCTGACCCCAAGGACCACCATGCCCTGCTCCGCCCTCGCCGTCCTCAACGGCACCCTCGGCTTCGCCACCGACAGCAACGGCCAGCCCATCCTCGACCAGCCACTCGTCCCCGAGTGCCGCTACGCCACAGTCACCGCCCACCGGCACCCCGGCGACGCCGCACTCGCCGGGCCAGAACCGACCGCGTACGAGCCGACCCCCACCTGCGCCCACTGCGGCCAGACCCAGCCCGGAGGCCTCCCATGAGAATCCAGCTCACGGGCGGCGCGCTCGACGGCGCCCACGTCGCACTCTCCGACGACATCGACTGCCTCGCCCTGGTCGTGATCCACCGCCCAGACGACGCGACGATCCGCGCCGACATCGCGGCCTCCGACCGCATCAGCAAGGGCGACGCGGTGAAG
The DNA here is from genome assembly GCF_054780035.1 of Mariniluteicoccus endophyticus. Lineage (NCBI taxonomy): Bacteria > Bacillati > Actinomycetota > Actinomycetes > Propionibacteriales > Propionibacteriaceae > Mariniluteicoccus > Mariniluteicoccus endophyticus. Next base: position 70,502 of record NZ_BAAGXC010000010.1, read on the forward strand.
CTCCTCGGCCGCCTCGCACTCCGCATCGCCACGCATCGGGGGGACTGATGAGCGACCCCACCATGGTCTTCGACGCCGGCACCGCCACCACCATCACGCTCGCGACCGGGCAGACCATCGACGTCACCGACTCCGCAGTCTGGGTCTCCCGCACCGCCACCGGCTGGCGCGGCGTCCCACATCTCCTCACCGCCGCGCAGGTCGCCGTCGCGCTCGGCTGCAAGGAGTGGAAGGTCGGCCAGCTCGTCCGCGACGGCGAGCTCCCATACATCCTCGTCGGAAGCGTACGCCGCTGGCACCCCGACGACGTCGCGGCGTACATCGCCGCCAACCGCAGGCGCGCCACATGAGCCGGCCCTGCACCTGGTGCGGCCACGACCCGCACGACGACGAGTGCCCCCGAACCATCCAGACCGCCAACGGCAAGAGCGGTCCCACCACCAAGCCCTGCCCCTGCGCGAGGAGGACCACATGACGACGAGCCAGTACGCCAAGGACACCACCGTCCCCGTCGAACGGTCCCGCGCCGAGATCGAGCGCACCCTCGCGCGCTACGGCGCGGCCGAGTTCATGTACGGCTGGTCCGGCACTCAGGCCGTCGTCCAGTTCGCCGCCAACGGCCGCCGCATCCGCTTCGTCCTCCAGCTCCCCGACCGTGACGACCCTCGGTTCACGCGTACGCCCGCCCGCGGGACCCGGCGTACCCCCGCCCAGGCCGAGCAGCAGTGGGAGCAGGCATGCCGCCAGTCGTGGCGCGCCCTCGCGCTCGTCATCAAGGCGAAGCTCGAGGCCGTCGCGTCCAACATCTCCACCTTCGAGGAGGAGTTCGCCATGTGGACCGTACTCCCGGACGGGCAGACCGCCGCGGACCACGTCCTTCCCGCGATCGAGGAGGCGTACGCTACCGGCGCGCTCCCCCCGATGCTGCCGACATACCCGCGCGCGCTGCCCTCGGGAGGCGGCTCATGAGTGCCCTCATCGTTCCGGTGCCGTTCGCAGATGCCGCCCCTCTCCTCTGGGAGGCGCCGTGAACGACAACCCGGCCCCGCCGCTGGGCTGCGCGACCGTCGCGTTCCTAGTCATCGCCCTGGCGATCATCCTCGCCGCGCTCATGTCCGGAGGTGCCCTGTGAGCCTCCACGCCACCGTCTGGGCCCTCAAACACGCCGAGGTCGGCGACCCCATCGCCAAGCTCATCCTGATCGGGCTGGCCGACCACGCACGCGACGACGGCACCGCAGCGTTCCCCTCGCAGGCCACCCTCGCCGCGTACGCCGAGACCACCACCCGCACCGTCCGCACCAAGCTCGCCCTCCTCGAGGACGCCGGCCTCATCCGACGCGGCGACCAGCGCCTCGTCAACCACATCCAGGGCAACCGCCGCCCAATCGTGTGGGACCTCGGCTACGCCCCCCAGAACGCCAACATCGAGGACGAGAACACGCCCTGCTGGGCGGAAGCACCTTCCCCCCAACAGGGCGGAAGCACCTTCCGCGCGGAAGCACCACGTCACTCAGACCGGAAGCTGTCTTCCTACAAACCATCCAAGAACCCTCCTTTCAAGACTGGGGAGGGAATCTCACCTAGCGCGCCCGCGCGCGAGACCCCCACCCCCACCACCGATGATGAGCACATCCCGCCCCAGCGCGACCTCGGCGGCGTACGCCGCGAGGTCGGCGACCCCGCCTGGCGCGACGACCGATGCCCCACACACCAGCACGACCAGTCCCCGCCACCCTGCGGAGCCTGCAAGGACGCCCGGCTCGCCGTCGAACGCGCCGCCGCCGAACGCGTACGCGCCGACACCGCCGCCCACGCCGAGGCCGAGGCCGCGAAACGGGCAGCGCTCCGCAGCGCAATCCGGTCCTGCACCCTCTGCGACGACCGCGGCTACCGCGGCGCCGCGCTGTGCACCCACGACCCCGCCCTCGACGACGTCCGCGTACGCGGCGCCACCATCGCCCGCACCAGACTCCGAGGAGGGGACGAGTGAGCGACGCACGCCTCACCTGGACCAGCGACCGCGACGACCGCGCCCGCGCCGCCGCCGAACGCACCAACGTCGCGATCTCCCAGCTCTCCCAGCGCTACCAGGAACTCCCGCAGATCCTGCAGGCCGTCTCCCGCCCCGACGGCGCCCGCCGCCCACCTGGCCCCCGCTCCCCGCTACGCATCGACGCACAGTCCCTCATCATCGAGATCACCAAGACGTCGATCACGCTCGTCGACCAGGCCGCCGCCGCGCTCAACGTACGCCGCCCCCACACCAGCGTCCGGGGCCGCACCGACGGAGCACGAACCCTGTCCCGGCTCCTGCTCCTCAGCTCATGGTCCGAGCACCTCCACACCACCCAGCCCACCACCGCACGCGACGTCTCCCACCGCATCTGGTCCCTGAACGTCTCCGCCGGCCGAGTCCTCGGCCTCACCACCGGCGCCTTCCGCATCGACGAGCCCTGCCCCGACTGCGGCCTCACCTCCCTGTGGGCAGACCCCGAGACCCTCACCGTCGCCTGCGGCATCCCCGAGTGCGCCTACCGCTACTCCATCACCGGCGCCATCACCCGCCACACCACCAGCGCATGACCCAGGACCGCACCATGACCGACCCCATCCTCGAGGCCGTCGCCGAGGGAGAACGCCGCGCGCTGCGCGAGTGGCAGCAGGAGCATCCCGAGCCGTGCGGCGACTGCGAGTGGACCATCACCCTCATCAAGGACTGGTCAGGCGGCCTCGTGGTGGAGAGCCGCAAGCTGTTCCCTTGCGCCCGGCACGGCGGCCCCGCCTAGCCGTCGTCGATGCCGGCCGTACGCAGCGACCGCGCCGTACGCCGCGCCTCCGCGACCCTCCGCAACCGGTTGACCCGGCCGGGGAACTCCGCCAGCAGCTCCGGCGACGGATTCGACACCAGACGATTCAGGATCTGGTGAAACCTGGGCGACGTCATCCCCAGCTGCAGCGCCGCCTCCTCACGCTGACGCACCGGCAGCTCCGCCGCCTCCATGATCGCCCTGTCACGCTCCGACAGCATCGAACACCGCCTCCATCCGCCGCACCAGGTACGCCCGCTCCGCCGGATGCAGATGCTCCAGCCGCGCACGGACCGTGTCCTCGTCACACCACAACTCGTCGGCCACCCCAGCCACGTCCTCGCTCCCCGCGGCGTACGCCCACACGAGCGCGTCGCCGAGCTCGACGATCCCGATCAGCCGCCGGGCCGCCTCCCGCCGCACGATGGCCTCCTCACGCTCGGCGAGGAACGGATCGCGGGGGAGCGGGCCCCGTTCGATGTGGAGCAGCTCGTGCGCGATCGTGCACCGACGCTCAGCCTGCAGCAGCCACGAGTGCAACGTGACCGTCCGCGTCTTCCAGCACGTCAACCCCCACACGCCAGACGGGAGCACAGCGAACCTCAACTCCCACGCAGTGTGACGGGCGAACTCGGCCCACGGGTGATACATGCCCCCATCATCAGATCGCCGGCTGACAATTCTCCCGCCGTCAGCCGGAGCCCTCGGTTTGGACCGTGTAGGCGAAGAAGTCCAAGGCTCGTAGGGTGCTCGCCAGCGACACACCGAACGCGCCAAGCCCAATTCCGCAGGACCACGCTGGGAAAGGCTTCGCCAGCCACACACCGACCAGAGCCACAACAGTGGACAGCAGGACAACCCCGATGCACCACTGCCACGCCCGGGCGAGCTGCTTGCCGTGCTTCCTGCGGGTCTTGGCCAGCTCGGGAGAGGTCGACTGAGCCATGAACGTCAGAGAGAAGGTAACCAAGGCGACAAGCATGGCTTCGACCGACGCAACCGCGGTGAGTAGGGCGCGGACGCTCTCCGTCTCGCGGGGGACAGGCAAGAGGACCGTAGCGCCCAAGGCGGCCCCGAGGAGGTCGAGCCACACGTGGTCACGCCTGAAGGTCCTGGCGCGCTGAGCCTGCTTCCTCCACCACCACATGGGTTATCCCTCGCTCTCGATCCTCCTAACCAACTCTGCCACCTCATCATTGCGCTCGTCCCTGACATTCCGCACCGCCTCGAGCGCAGCCTCCGGTCCCGCTGTTCCTGCGATCTCCACAGACATGACCATGTTGTGATTCAGCAGGTCCATCACTTGGTCACCGACTTGGGGGTCAAGAGAGTAGGCATGCAGCTTCTTGAGCCGCCGTCTGTCCAGTCCGTTGGCGAGCCCTTTCAGATTGCGCATCCCGTCCGGGTTCTTCGAAGGGCGCTTCACACGAATCCTCAGTTCCACGCTGAGCTCCGCGTTCACGAGGTCGCTAACGTGTCCCATCGCCTCACCCAACGTCTGTGGCTCCACGTCCAAGCCGAGTCCTGGGGGCAGCACGTCCGTGGTGATGTGCAACTTACTGAGCTCGGTGGCGGCCCGAAACCGTTCGAGGTCTGGGGCTGACGTCAAGGCCGACGCGACCCATTCGCCGTCCTTTTGCGGGTTCAGATAGTTGGCGAGAGAAGCAACGGCGCCCGAGTTAGGGGCGCCCACGGCAGCCCCGAGCATCACGAAGGCGTTGCAGTTGAAGAAGGCAGCCACGTTGATCCGAGCGAGATAGTTCTCTGCGGTCTCTTGCTCGAGTGGCTGGAACGTCCCTGCGTCGCTGCGGAGGCGGAAGTCGTCGGAATGGACTGGGCGTCCGAGAAGCACGGCGCCTTCTCCGGAGCCCTCTACTTCATACTTGACGTCCGTCCCGAACCCAAAGATCCCATTCTTCGAGTCGATGAGAGCCCGCCAGTCGACGACGGGCGGGGTCCGGCTCGCTGACTTTCGCCAGTGGAAAGCCAGGCGATAGAACTGGACCTTCTTGGTGACGTGCCGAGGCGTCGCCGCAGGGCGTTCCTCGTCCGGGTCTTGGGAGATCTGATCCTCGGCCATGGTTACGCTCCTGTCTCCGGCCCCTCGGGGTCTGCGTAGGGCGGGTCATCCGGCGCCCCGCCAGGTGTGGGCATCCCGCCGCGCGCGGCCAAGGCGTATCCCGACTGGTCCACACGGTAGGTGTAGCCGGCGGACTCCTTCATTGCCGCGGTCACCACGGTCGCGACGTCGACGGCCCGCAGCGCGTATCCGTCTCCGGGCCAGACCCGGACCTCGACGGCGAGCGATGATCCGTCGGGCCTTCGATCCGACAGGGCTCCTGCCCAGTAGGGTCCCCGCCCCGTGTCGGTGTCGCGGTACTGCACCGAGAGCCACCCGTCCTCGTCGACATAGTTCGAGTCGTCAGCCGGCTGTGGGCGGAACATTGGGGTCGAAGGGGGGGACAGCGGCCTGACCTTCAACTCGTCGTCGTCGCTGGCGAGGAAATCCGCGATGGCCCCATCTCGTAGCTGGTAGTGGTGCTCCAACATCGACAAGGTGGTCGGGGTGTAGTTCGTGCGGCGGCCGTTCTCGATATCGGAGTGGGTGCGGCTGTTCGACCGCTTGAGGACGTCACGGACCCAGGACTCACGGTTGGGGAAGCCCATCTCGACTCGGCGGCTCTCTAGGGCCTTGCCGAGTTTCGTCCATCGTGTCGGAGCAGTCACGTTCCTACCTTCTCGGAATCGAAGTGAATCGCCAAGCCCCGGGATTGTGCGGATTCCTGGCCAGGCGCTGAATCGCCGTCCTGTAACTACGGGCGCGTCATTCCCGTCTGACTAGGGGATACGGTGGCTGAATCACAGTGATTCCTAGTGGCTCCTTGACACGATGCAGATTGATTCATACTGTGACTCCTATGACCGGGAACCCCACTCCTACCCGCCCCACTCAGAACGGATTCGCCATCCGCGCCTTCCGCGAGAAGGAAGGCCGGAGCGTCCAGTGGCTGGCGGACCAGGTGCTCATCACCGCCCCGCACCTACGCAACCTCGAGAACGAGCACCGCAACGCCAGCGACGAACACCTCAACGCGATCGCCCGGGCCCTCGACGTACCAACCGCAGCCCTCCGCCGCATCGACTCCCTCGAACGCGAGCAGCGACGCCTCCGCAAGCGCCCTACCACCAACGCCTGAACCGCACCGGAAGGACCACCGATGGACCAGCACCTCGACCACCACTCCCAGCCGAATCTGTCCCCGTTCGACGCGATCCGCCGTGCTGACGACGCGGGGGAGTTCTGGATGGCTCGTGACCTCCAGCCGCTCATGGGGTACGCCCGCTGGGAGGACTTCGCCAAGGTCACTCGCCGCGCCCACGTCTCCGCCACCAACTCGGGCGCCAGCGAGGGTTTTTCGGAGATCACCGAAGAACTCCGAGGCGGCGGTCGGCCCCGCCAGAACTACCGGCTCAGCCGCTTCGCCGCCTATCTCGTCGCTATGAACGGCGACCCGAACATGCCCGAGGTCGCCGCCGCTCAGGCCTACTTCGCCGTCCGCACTCGCGAGGCAGAGGTCGCTTCCAACCAGCGCGCCCTGCCGCACGACTACGAAGAGGCACTCCTCGCCCTGGTAGACGCCGAGCGGTCTCGCAAGCGCGAGCTCAAAGCACGCGAAGCCGCTCAGGCGTACGCCCGCGAGCTCGAGCCCAAGGCCGATGCGTACGACCAGTTCATGACTGCCGACGGGACGTACGCCATCGGCACCGTCGCCAAGATGCTCACCACCTCTCAGAACAGGCTTTTCGACCTGCTTCGTAACGCCGGCGTCCTCATCGCCAAGGGCCACATGAGGAACACCCCGTACCAGGCGTACATGCATCACTTCACCGTCACCGCCCACGAGTACGAGCGCGCCGACGGCACCCGCGGCACCTCCTACACCACCCGTGTCCAGCCCTCCGGCATCCAGTTCATCAGTCGCAAGCTCGGCATCCCCATCCGCGAGCAGATCACGGCGTGACCATCTCCAACAGACCAAGGACCAGAAATGATGCGCACGACCACCGAACAGCCGCCCGGCTGGGACACCACCGACCTCGACCAGGGCGTCGCCACCGGCCCCGAGATCCGCATGGACGCCGGCGGACCCACGTACGCCGCCGACGACGACACCATCTACACCGCCGCCGTGTACTGGTCCGACGTCGAGGGCACGACCTGGTTCGTCACCGAACCCACACCCTCACCCGACCAGCCGATCCCGGACCACGACATCGTCGAGCACCTCCGCCGCCGCGCGTCCGCCCTGTGGTCCCTCGCCGCGAAGGTCGAAGAGCTCCGCGAGAACCTCCCCGCGATCGAGCAGGCATCCGGGGGTGGCCGCGATGAGTGACCTCGAGCTCGTGACCGTCCGCATGATCTGGGGTGCCTCGACGTCGTTCGTCCGGCAGCCCAACCAGCCCGACGTCCACACCCTCATCGCCGCCCGCGTCCTTGACCTCGCACCGGGCTTCCAGGCGCCCCGCGTCATCGACGGGCTCATCACCGCGCAGGCCGCCGTGTGGCCCCTCACCTCCCAGCGGTACGCCCGTGTCGTCGTCGGCCACTACGACTGCAAGCCGGCCCAACTCGTCGACACCCAGGCTGCAGCCGTCGCCGTGTCCAAGCCCGACAGCACCATCCGCCGCTGGGCGCTCGAGGGAATCCTCCCGCGCGCCGGGAAGGACCAGGCGGGCCGCACGCTCTACGTCCTCTCCGACGTCCACAAGGCCGCCAAGACTCGCGCCCGTGAAGGAGCGCAGTGATGCCCGCGCCGAAGCCCGCCGTCCAGCTCAAGGCGCTCGACGCGCTCATCGCAGGCAAGAGCATCACCGAGACCTGCGGCATCGCGTCCATCAACGTCCGCCACATGGTCCGCCTCGCCCGCGACTGGGGCCACCCGGACCCGGCCTGCCTCGCCGCCGCCCGCTCCCGCGTCCTCGTTGATGTCAACGAAGAACGCCGCCGCAACGGACTCCTCCCGCTGAACGGCCCGACCAGGAAGCCCCGCACCATGACCGCACCCGCCGAACCCACCCCCCAGCTCGTCACCGACCATGAGCCTGCGCATGAGCCCGTCAACGAGCCCGCGTACACCGACCCTGAGCCCGAAGTGCTCGTCACCGACCCCGACCCCGAGGAGCCCAACCCCGCCGAGCAGCCCGACGAGGTGCCCACCCCGGAACCCACCGCCCCGGAGCTGACCATCGACGGCGCCGTCGCTGAACTGCTCGACGCCGGCGACAACGCCTCCCGCCAGCAGACCCGAACGCTCGCCGCGCGCGCCCGGCAGAACCTCCGCGAGCTCCACCAGCTCCTCAACGCCGAACGCGCCGAGAACCGCCAGGCCGTCATCGCCGAGGCCCGCGCCGCCGCCGACCGCATGTTCGCCATCAGCGTCGTCCGAGGACTCATCCCCGCTGAACGCCTCCGCGCCTGGGGCCTCTCCGCCGGGCACAAGGTCTCCACCCGAGGCCGCATCCCCGACACCGTCTGCCTCGCGTACGCCGAGGACCACCCCGAACTCCTCGCCGAGGCGGCCTGATGCGCAAGCCCATCACCTCCGCCCGCGCCTCCACCATCCACGAGCACATCCACGAGGTCCTCGACGAGATCGAAACCCACCTCCGCGACGGCCGCCCCGTCTACGCCACCGCCACCCTCACCGCCCAGGCCCGCCCCGCCGTCATCACCATCACCGACGCCGACACCGAGCTCATCACCCGCACCCGCGGCGTACGGATCTTCGCCCACAGCAAGGGATGGGACCTCCGCCAGCCCAACGGACAGCTCCTCCCGACCCTCACCCACATCGACTACCGCCTCAAGGACCAGCCATGAACGAACTCATCGACGCCCTGTTCGTCAGCATCACCCTCGTCTCCTTCACGACCGGGGGCTCGCTCGCCGCCCTCGAATACCTCCACAACCGCCGCACCCACTGACCGTCAAGGACCAGACCATGCCCACCAAGCCCCAGGCCACGACCAAGGCCGACCCCACCGCCGAGTTCCTCTGGCTCGACCCCCACGACGTGACCGTCGCCCCCAACGTCCGCGCCGACGTCGACCTCGACGCCGACTTCCTCGCCTCCGTACGCCGGCACGGCATCCTCCAGGCCGTCACCTGCCAGCGCACCGTAACCGACGAGATCGAGGTCATCTACGGCCAGCGCCGCACGCTCGCCGCCCGCGAGGCCGGCGTACGCCTCCCCGCGCTCGTGTACCCCGAGCACCTCGCCAAGACCGAGCTCCTCGCCGCCCAGGTCAATGAGAACGAGCACCGGGCCGCGCTCACCACCGCCGAGCTCATAAACGCCGCCGAGCAGCTCGCGCTCGAGGGCCTCACCGACGCCGACATTGCCGGCGCCCTCGCCCGCCCGGCCGAGACCGTCACCAAGCTCCGCGCCGCGGCACGATCCGAAGCCGCCATCGCGGCGTCCAACGAACTCACCCTCGACCAGTCCGTCGTCGTCGCGGAGTTCGACACCGACGAAGACGCCGTCGGTCAGCTCGTCAAGGCCGCGGCCCGCGGTGACTTCGACCACGTCGCCTCCCGCCTCCGAGGCGAACGCGCCCGCGCCGAAGCCGTCGCCAACCTGACCGCCACGCTCCGCGACGCCGGCGTCACCATCATCGACGAGCCCAAGTGGGACGCCGCCGACAAGCCCTCCCGGCTCACGTTCCTACGAACCCCCGACGGCGAGGAGCTCACCCCCGAGAACCACGCCGGCTGCCCCGGCCACGTCGCCTGGGTCGTCCCCGAGTACTACGGAGACGAGCTCGCCAAGGCCACCTACGCGTGCGCCAAGCCCGCCGACTACGGACACGTCCCGACCGGCGGCGGAGGGCGCACCCTAGACCCCGAGGCGGAAGCACGCATCGAAGCGATGCGTCAGGAGCAGAACCGCCTCCGCGCCGCCTGGGATGCCGCCGCCAAGGTCCGCCGCGCATGGGTGAAGGACGCCCTCCTCACCCGCACCAAACCGCCCAAGGGCGCCGAGAACCTCATCCTGCTGTCCCTCGCCATGCTCGACGACTACAGCATCGGCCACCGCGGCTGGATCAGGGAAGAGATGTACGAACGCGCCGGCATCGACAAGTCCAACCCCGCCGCGCTCCTCACACTCACCCCGGCCCGAGCCACCATGCGCGCCCTCGCCCTCGCGCTGTCCATCTGGGAGGACCACTTCTACTACGCCAGCGCCGGCGCCGGCGACAAGTACGTCCTCGCACGGCTAGCCGAGTGGGGCTACGAGCTCTCCGACATCGAACGGGACCTCCTGGCCGACAAGGCCGACAAGGAGGCCGACCGATGACCGGAGCCACAACAAAGGCACTCGAAGACGCCATCGCTGCGGTGGAACGGGTGCGGAAGCTGCACGAGCCCTACGACATCTACGGCGAGTGCGACTGTGAGGACACGTCAAGCGGGCATGTCGAGGTTGAGGAGGTGGGGACCACGTGCAACCTGCTGTACACCGTGTGCTCTGAGTGCTGCGGGGATGATGGGTATCAGCGTGGCGAATGCGCCGACTACCACAACCACCACCCCGATGAGCGATACCACTGCCCCACCATCCGCGCACTCGACGGGGAGGCGCCATGAGTGACCCCATCCAGCAGTTGCGGGAGACCCCCGATCTCGCCGTCGAGGCCCTGGGCCTGACCGCTATCAAGGCCCGCCTCGACGCGGCCACCCCCGCCCCGTGGGGGCTCACCTACGGCGTCAACGAGCGCACCCGCCTGTGGTCCGATGCCACGGGTTACACCGATGACGTGATCGCGCTCGACCCGACGACCGAGCGAGGCACGCCGTCGGCAGACATGGAGTTCATTGCCCACGCCCCCACCGACATCGCCGCGCTGGTGGCGCGAGTGGAGGAACTGGAGGCCCTGCTGGCCGCGATCCGTGACCACGCCGCCCTCGACCAGGAGACGAGCCGATGACCCACCACGAGGACGCCGCCCGCATCATCGCCGCTGGCCTGCGCGATATCGCCGACGCGATCCGTGAGCACGCCCGCTCTGCCCGTGAGTGCTCGGCCGCGCAGCCTTCCGGGGCCTCCAGCTCGAACTGTCCTACGCGCGCCTCCGCGACCAGGCCATCCGGCCCATCCGGCCCGTCTGGGACGCCATCCGCCGTGCCGCCGACCCTGCCATGAGAGGAACCCCGTGAGCCAGCCCGTCACCCACGTCCAGCTCAACGCCGACAACCCGAAGGCCGGCATGACCCTCGCCGAGCTGGCGCTGTTCGTCCAGCAGGCCATGCGTGCTGACACTCCGCCCGAGACCGTCGTGCATGTCGCGATCGGGTTCTCGGCCCAGGTGCAACGCATCACCACCGCCCCCGGGCGGCCCCAGTGAACCGCCACCGCCGGAACAAGCGCCGCGCCACGTTCGGCATCACGCCGACACCCTGGCAGTGCCAAGTCATCGGATCACTCCTGGCTGCCTCCGACACCGCCCGCGCAGTACGCGAGCTCCGCACCCGCGCCGCCTGGCAGAAGATCGCCCAAGCACCCCACCAGTCCCTCGACCGCGCCCACTGCGTCGCCCCCGACCTTCGCGACGCCGTCGCCGGTGCCCGGCGGGAGGTCGGGGTCGTACGCCTGACCCTGACCTTCACCGAGGAGGCGTCGTGACCGACTACGTCTGGACCAGCCCGACTGCCCGTATCAGGCATCGCTGCATGATGTGCCGTCGAGTCATCCTCCCCGGCGAGCCGTACCAGCGCATGGCCGGCCTCGACAGGGGCGAGGCGTGGACCTACAAGGCCTGCGATCACTGCTACCGCGTGGCGTCCGCCTGGAGCCGGCTGCACTGGGAGGACGAGTGGGACGACGAGGCGGTCTTCGAGTGGCTGGAGGAAGATGACCCGGCCCTGTGGGTCTCTATGCGCGCCGGCTGGCGCTATCCCGACGGTGAGCTCCTGCCACTGCCGTTCCAGCCCCGCTGCCAGGAAGGAGAGGTCGCGCGGTGACGCAGGCAACCCACGTCGTCCAGCTCGACGTCCCCAAGTACCTCGTCCTCAACCTCAACGACCGGAGAGACCCGCGCGCCCAGGCCCGACTCGTCCGCGAGCTCCGCACCGCTGCCGCGTGGCACAAGCTCGCCCAGGCCCGCGGCATCCGCTACGAACGCGCCCACTGCCTCGCGGTCCTCACCTTCCCCAACCGCGCCCGTAACCGCGACCCCCACAACTACACGCCCACCCTCAAAGCCGTCATCGACGGCCTCGTGTCCGGGGGACCCGACGCACCAACCCCGTGGCCGCACGGGCTCCTCCCCGACGACAACTCCGCCCACCTCATCGGCCCCGACCTCCGCGACGCCGTCGACCGCACCCTCCCGCTCGGAATCGGCCTCCGCCTCACCCTGACCTTCACCGCCCAGGAGCCCACATGACCACCTCGCGCGCCCTGCTGTTCCTCGACACCGAGACCACCAGCCTCACCAACACCCGCGAGCCCTGGGAGATCGCGATGATCCGACGTGACCCAGACGGCACCGAGACCACCCGCCACCTCTTCGTCGACGCCGACCTCACCAACGCCGACCCCGCATCCCTCGACATCGGCGGCTACTACCGACGCCACCCCATCGGCCGATGGCTCGCCGCACCCACCACCAAGCGCAACCGCCCCGACTTCGGCATCGTGCCGGTCCACCCCGACCGCCCCGACAGCCCACAAGCCCGCTTCGTCACCAGAGCCGCAGCAGCCGCCGAAGTCGCCCGCATGACCCACAACTCCGTCCCCGTCGGCGTACGCCCCGCCTTCGACCTCGCCACCCTCGACGCGCTCCTCGCCCGCCACCGGCTCATCCCGCAGTGGCACCGCCCCATCGACGTCCGCGACCTCGCCGTCGGCTACCTCGCCGCCCGCGGCCAGCTCGACAACATCAACCCGGCCGACAGCAACACCACCGACATCGTCTCCGCCTGCGGCCTCACCACATGGGCAGACAAGCACACCGCCCTCGGCGACGCCCTCCTCGCCCGCACGCTCTACGACACGCTCCTCGCACCCGTTGACACACCCGTTCGATTCGTGAACACTGAATGACAGCGCCACAAGTGCGTCCACTCGACTGGTCCCGAGTGAGACCCAGCGCCCCGGCCATACCTCCAGCAAAGGGCAGCAGGAGGAGGCCCCAACGGCAACACAGCGGCCCCGCACCTCGTGCGGGGCCGCTGCCGTTCAGGAAGTCAGATACGGCCGAGCAACTCCGTCTTCTTCGACTGGAACTCGTCCTCAGAGATCCACCCCTTGTCCTTCATCTCGCCCAGCTTCTCCAGCTGCGCGAAGACATCCTCCGACGACGGCGCGGCCGGCTGCACCGGCGCCGGCGCGGCCTGCTGCTGTGGCGGAAGGCCCTGGTACTGCATCGTTTGCGTGTTCCTCGCCCGCTGCTCAGCCACCCGAGCATCACGAGCCATGTCGTTGATCGCGCGTACGCCATCCTTGAAGTCCGGGAGGTCCTCGAGGATCACCGTCTCGGGGCCGGTCGGCCGGTTCACATGGACCTTCACGGTCCCCACGCCGCGCATCTTCTGCTGCATGGACTGCGATGAGTCCACGTCCGCGACCATGACAAGCGGGACCTGCTGCGAGTCCGTACGCAGCGTCCCCCGCTCGAAGAAGAGGTACTGGCGGTTCAGGCGGACCTTCACACCGCCGATGCCAGTAACTGGCTTGCCGATCGACACCCAGACATCACCGGGCTGGGCGAGTGCGGCACGAGGGTCAACTGGAGGCTGAGTCATGCCACACATCATGACCCAGCGCAGGGCCGCTGCCGGCAGCAGGGTAGGACACCAGTGACCTCCAAGCACTACGGCCGTACGACACGCAACTTCCGCGCGCTCGCGGCGCGGACCAAGGCGGCGTGGCGTGCCCGCGACCTGCCGTGCTGCGAGTGCAGCCAGGCCATCGACTGGGACGCCCCCCGCAACAGCCCGAACGAGGCGACCCTCGCCCACGCCCTCCCCGTGTCCACACACCCACACCTCGCCGAGGACCCCGGCAACATCAAGGGGATCGCCCACCGCGGATGCAACTCCTCGGCGGGCGCCGGCCAGGGGATGCCAAACCTCGGCCCCAGAAGTAACGACTGGTAGGAGACGCCATGACCATCCGCGACCACATCCTCGCGATTCCCGCCGAGACCCTGCTCGCCATGTCCAAGCGGCAGGCTGCGCTCGCGGCCGTGGACAGCGACGACCCCGCTGCTGCACGAGCTGCCATCGAGGCCATCCCGACGTCCACGCAGGACGCTGTGACCGCCCGAGAGCAGGCCCTGACCGCCCTCGGTCCGGGAGCCTCGGTGGACGCTGATCCGACCCCTGCTGAGTCGGCCCCTGCTGAGTCGACCCCCACGGGTACCGAGGATGCGACCGCCCCGCAGGACGCTGTGACGGCCCGAGAGCAGGCCCCGACCGCCCTCGGTTCGGGAGCCTCGGTGGACGCTGAACCGACCCCTGCTGAGTCGGCCCCTGCTGAGTCGACCCCCACGGGTACCGAGGATGCGACCGCCCCTGTCACCGAGGAGCCCCGCCGCCGCGCGAAGCGCTGACGGACCCCCGGAAAAAAATCCACAGCGCGGGCGCCGGCCAAGTGCGCCGGTACTGGGCCATCTCCCCCCCGGGGCCCCTCAGGGGGTTGCGCGCACGCGCGCGCGGAAGGAGTGTCATGAACCGCTACATCGTCGCAGGGCTCCTCGCGGACATCCGCGCGGGGAAGACCGTAATCTTCGCGTCGGAGCGCAGAGAGAACGAGTGGACGTTCCACGAGTGCCTCGCCCAGCTCGGAGAGGACGAGCCGTCCCGCGTGATCCGATCCAGCGGCCGCACGGGCGCGTTCGGCGAGATCATCCGGGGGACGTGACGATGCCTCGTGCGCGGCGGTGCGCAGGCTGCGGGGACAAACTCGCCGCCGAAGCCCACCCCGCACGGAAGTACTGCGAGCCCTGCAGGCCAGCGAAGAAGCGCGGCGGCATGGTCGCACTCGCCGACATGACCGTCGACGACCTTCGCGGCGAGCCCCGCGAGGTCCCCGGCTACGAGGGCGAGTACGTCGGACCCATCTCCGAGCAGCTCGAGGTGTCCATCGCCGCGGCTGGCGACAAGATCACCCCAGCCGACCAAGCACTCGTCCAGGCGGCACGGTTCCTCGCGAAGAAGATCGACACCGAGGACCTCGTTCGCGACCGCGTCCTCACCTTGAGCGCGGAGGCGGGGGAGAAGCCGCCGAACCTGCCGATGGACAACGTCTCGGTCCCCACGTTCCTCAAGTACCTCGACGCGCTCGGCCTCTCACCCGCTGGCCGCGTCCGCATCGAGGGCCAGAAGAAGGAGGACGCGGCGCGTGGCGGCAAGGCAACCAAGCTCAGCGTCCTCCGAGCAGAAGAAGGCGCGTAGCCGCTCCGGCGACCCACGCAAGCGCGACCCGCGCAAACCCCGGGGGAAGAAGCGGTACGGGAGCGAGGTTCCCCGGGTCTACACCCCGCCGCTGCGCGAGCTCACGCGGAAGACGTCTCACGGCTTCGCCGTCATCGACTTCGCCACCGACGTCCTCGAGATCGAACTGCTCCCGTGGCAGAAGTGGCTCCTGATCCACGCCCTCGAGCGGCGGCGCGACGGCGGCCTCCGGTTCCGCAACGTCGTCGTCCTCGTGGCGCGCCAGAACGGCAAGTCAACGTTGTCGCAGGTCCTCGCACTGTACTGGCTGTACGTGCTGCGTACGCGGACCGTGCTCGGGACCGCGCAGGACCTCGACACCGCCGAGGACGTGTGGGAGGGCGCCGTCGAGATCGCGCAGGAGGTCGACGTACTCGCCGAGGAGATCGGCAAGGTCATCCGCGTCAACGGGAAGAAGGCCCTCCTCCTCGAGGGTGGGCAGCGGTATCGCGTGAAGGCCGCCAACCGTCGCGCCGGCCGCGGCCTGTCCGGCGACCGGATCCTCCTTGACGAGCTCCGCGAGCACCAGTCATGGGACGCATGGGGAGCCATCACCAAGACGACGATGGCGCGCCCGGATGCGCAGATCTGGTGCCTGTCCAACGCCGGCGACATGACGTCGGTCGTGCTCCGCTACCTGCGGAAGAAGGCGCACGAGGCGATCGGTGACCCGGACGGCATCAACGCCGCCGACGACGCCGACACTCTCCTCCCCGATGAGGACGACCTCGAGATCATGGCCGGCCACGACGCCGAGCTGGAGGACGTCGACGTCGAAGACATGGAGGTCGACGCCGACGACCTCGGGATCTTCGAGTGGTCCGCCCCGCCGGACTGCGACGTGAACGACCGCGACGCATGGGCGATGGCGAACCCGTCGATGGGCTACACCATCGAGGAACGCACGATCGCGTCCGCGTGCCGGACCGACCCCGAGTGGATCTTCCGCACCGAGGTCCTGTGCCAGTGGTCCGATGGCGGCCTCGAGGGGCCGTTCCCATCGGGGGCGTGGGAACGCTGCGCGGTCGACCTCGACGACGACGGCCTGGTACCCGCGTCTGAGAAGATCGACCCGTCCAAGGTCGACGCCTGCCTCGACGTGTCGTGGAACCGGTCCGCGGCGTACGTCGTGGTCTGCGGCGACCGGCCCGACGGTGTCCCGCAGGTCGAGGTCGCGGCCGCCCGCTACGGCACGGACTGGATTGTCGGCTGGTTCACCGACCCGAAGAAACCCCACCGTGCCGGCTACCGCATCGCGATCCAGCGCGGCTCGCAGGCGTGGTCCCTGAAGCAGGACCTCGAGGACGCCGGCCTCGAGGTGGTCGAGTGGGGTGGCCCGGACGCCTCGACCGCGCTGGGCGGGTTCTACGACGCCGTCCGAGACCGCAATATCCGCCACACCTCGCAGAAGG
This sequence comes from Mariniluteicoccus endophyticus, assembly GCF_054780035.1. Taxonomy (NCBI): domain Bacteria; kingdom Bacillati; phylum Actinomycetota; class Actinomycetes; order Propionibacteriales; family Propionibacteriaceae; genus Mariniluteicoccus; species Mariniluteicoccus endophyticus. The sequence goes on from NZ_BAAGXC010000010.1 coordinate 87,222, forward strand.
TGCTCAACCAGGCCGCCGGCACGGCGGTCATCAAGATCCTGTCCGGCGGTGCGTCGGTGATCGACCGCAAGGCATCCCCGCGGGACGCCTCCCCGCTGGTCGCCGCCGTCGGCGCCCGTTGGCTCCACACCAAGACCGAGGCCGCACCGCCGCCTCCGCCCCCGCTGCCGCAGGCGCTCAAGACCACAGACGTGGCCGTCGCCGCCGGCATCGCCACCGCCGGATTCTGAGAGGAGGGCCATGGCCGACATCAACGGGATGCCCCGCACCGAGCGCGGCTACACCTCCAACATGACGGGCTGGTGGAGCACCGACGACGGTGAGGACACCCCCGAGCTGCGGTGGCCGCAGTGCATCGAGATCTACGACCAGATGCGCCGCCAGGACGCGCAGGTCATGTCCGTCCTCCGCGCCGTCACCCTCCCCATCCGGCGTACGGCATGGCGGATCGACCCCGACGGCGCCGACACCGACGTCGTCGAGTTCGTCGCCGACAACCTCGGCCTGCCCATCAAGGGGCAGGAGGCCCGCCCCGTGCTCCGCGCCCGCGACCGGTTCTCGTGGGCCAACCACCTCCGCCACGCGCTCACCATGCTGCCGTTCGGGCACGCTTTCTTCGAGCAGGTCTACCGCATCGACGACCACGGCATGGCACGGCTGCGGCGCCTCGCATGGCGTCCCCCGCGCACCATCGGCGCTGTCGACGTCGCCGCCGACGGCGGCCTGGTCGCGATCGAGCAGAAGGGCGCCGGCGGCAAGTCGCCCCGCATCCCCGTGGACGCGCTCGTCGCGTACGTCCACGACCGCGAGGGCGGGAACTGGCTCGGGCAGTCCCTCCTCCGCCCCGCGTACAAGTTCTGGCTCCTCAAGGACCGCGCCCTGCGTACGCAGTCGCTCACCCTCGACCGCAACGGTCTCGGCGTGCCGGTCTACACCGCAGGCACCCTGCCTGAAGGGCTCACCGGCGAGGCTGCCCAGAAGCACCAGGAGGCCGAGCTGGCCGCCGGCCTCGCGACCGCGAAGGGGCTGAGGTCGGGGGAGAGCGCCGGCGCGGCCGTCCCCAACGGCGGCGACCTGTCCATGAAGGGCGTCGGCGGCACCCTGCCCGACGCCGACCCGGTCATCCGCTACTACGACGAGCAGATCGCCCGCGCCGTCCTCGCGCACTTCCTGAACCTCGGCACCGAGACCGGCTCGTGGGCGCTCGGCTCGACGTTCGCGGACTTCTTCACGATGAGCCTCCAGTCGTACGCCGAGGCCATCCGTGACGTCACCCAGCAGCACGTCATCGAGGACCTCGTCGACATCAACTTCGGGACCGACACCCCCGCGCCCAAGCTCGTGTTCGACGAGGTCGGGTCCAACACCCCCCTGACGGCCGAAGCCATCAAGGCGCTCATCGACTGCGGCGCCATCACTCCTGATGAGGCGCTCGAGGAGCACATCCGCGACCGCAACGACCTCCCCGCACGCGCAGGTTCCGGGCCCAGGCCGATCGGCCCGGAAGCGCTCGCCCAGATGATCCAGAAGCTCTACCTCGGCGTCGGGAAGGTCATCACCGCCGACGAGCCACGCGCCCTCCTGAACGAAGCCGGCGCAGGGCTCGAAGCATCCATGCCTCCCCCCGAACCTGCGCCAGCGCAGGAAGAACCCAAGCCCGACACCACCCCTGAGGAGGGCACGTGACGCACGCCAGCATGGTCAGCCTGCACAAGCCGCCGGCCGACATCGAACCCCGCCAGTGGTTCAGGATCGAGAACAAGGCCGACGACGAGAGCACCGCCGCCGACGTCTACATCTACGACGAGATCGGCGGCTGGTGGGGCGTCCCCGCCCAGGACTTCGTCCGCGAGCTCGCCGCGATCGACACCGACCAGATCAACCTCTACGTCAACAGCCCCGGCGGGTCGGTGTGGGACGGGATCGCGATGCTCAACGCGATCCGCCGCCATCCCGCGAACGTCGTCGCCGTCGTCGACGGGCTGGCCGCGTCCGCCGCGAGCTTCCTCCTGATGGGCGCCGACGAGATCGTCATGGGCCGCAACTCCCAGCTCATGGTCCACGACGCCTCCGCGATCTGCTGGGGCACCGCCGCCGACATGCAGGACATCGCGGACTTCCTCACCAAGGTCTCCGACAACATCGCCGACGTCTACGCCCAGCGCGCCGGCGGCACCGCCGCCGACTGGCGCGAGGTCATGCTCGCCGAGACCTGGTTCACCGCCGACGAAGCCGTCGCCGCGGGCCTCGCCGACCGCGTCGACAAGGCCAAAGAGGCCGACCCCGAGAACCGGTTCGACCTCACCGTGTTCAACCACGCAGGCCGGGACAACGCGCCCGCGCCGAAGATCCCCACCGACTCCAGCCGCGCGCGCCGCGACTGGGAGGGCGTCGACCGTGCCATCACGGCGATGCTCCAGGCCGCCCCCGAGGCAGCCACACCGGCCGAGCCGGTATCCACCACCACCCACGAGAAGGAGGACCCCGTGTCCCAGAAGCTCATCGAGGGTCTGCGTCATCGGCTCGGCATCACCGCCGAGGACCTCACGGAGGACGGCCTGCTGGCCGCGCTCGACGAGGCCCTGCAGGAGCGCGCCGCTGACCAGCCCACCAACGACACCCCCGCCCCCGGCACCGTCGTCATCGACGCCGCGCAGCTCGAGCAGCTCCAGCGCGACGCCCAGGACGGCCGCGACGCCCGCAAGCAGCAGCTGGCCGACCACCGCGCCCAGCTCGTCGAGGACGCGATCCGCGACGGCCGCATCGCCCCCGCCCGCCGCGAGGAGTGGCTCGCGAACCTCGCCAACGACCCCGGCTCGGAGAAGACCCTCGCGTCGCTCCACCCCGTCGTGAACGTCAACGAGGCCGGCTACACCGGCGGCGTCGACGAGGCCAACGACGAGGACTCCCTCTACAACCGCCTCTTCACCAAGAAGGAGGAGAACTGACATGGCAGACCACCTGCTCAAGTTCAAGCCCGGCCAGGCTGTCACGTTCCGTGCGACGACCGACATGACCGGCGGCCAGGTCGTCGAGGTCACCGGCGACCGCGCCTGCGGCGTCGCCGGCGCGGCGTCGAAGAAGGTCCTCGGCACCGTCGGCCACGACGCCAAGACCGGTACCGACGTCGTCGTCCACATGCCTGGCGTCGTCGACACCATGACCGCCGCTGGCGCGATCGCCGCCGGCGACCGCGTCGTCTCCGCAGCCGGCGGCAAGGTCGCCACCGGCACCACCGACACCATCGGCCTGGCCATCTCGGCCGCCGCCGACGGTGCCACCGTCCAGGTCCTCCGGGCCTGAGAGAGGGAGTGAACCATGCTCACCTACCCCGTGCCCGCGTCCGCCTACAACGGCGGCATGACGGCGGCTGAGGTCCTCGCGTTCCTCAAGTCGCCCACCCTCCTGGCCCGCCGCTTCGACGAGATCGTCGCCGCGCGGAACTTCCTGTCGCACTACGTGCTGCAGGGCCGCTACATCATGCAGGGCGGTGCCCTGGTCTACTTCCCCGACGAGGCCACCGAGGCCAAGGACGGCCCCGAGACCGTCGCCCCCGGCGCCGAGTACCCGCTCATCACCCTCGACCGCGACCAGATGCAGATCGTCGCGGCGATGAAGAAGGGCTTCGGCACCGAGTACACCGACGAGGAAGTCGGCCGCCTCCTGCTCGACCCCGTCGAGCGCGGCAACGCCCTCATGGCGAACAAGATGGTCTCCACGTTCGACGCGCTCGCCATGGGCGTCGTCCAGTCGGCCATCACCCAGACCCTCGCCGGTGGCTCGTGGTCCTCGGCCGCGCAGATCATCGCCGACGTCGAGGCCGCCAAGGCCGCGATTCGCTCGCTCAAGCTGGGCTACACCGCCACCGCGGTCGTCCTGACCGGGCCCCAGTGGGCCAAGGTCGCCGCGCCGCTGGTGTCGGTCCTGCCGCGCGAGGCGGGCAACCCCGTCGTCAGCGGTGGCGTGCCGAACATCCTCGGCCTCAACTGGGTCGTCTCCGACGACCTGCCCGCCGGCTGGGTGCCCACCGTGATCGACGTCGACAACCTCGGCGGCATCGGCCACGAGAACGTGCCGTCGCCGGAGTACCGCCAGCTGTCGGCCGCGAACGGGTCGAACATCGAGGTCGCGTCGTACCGCGAGAAGTACGACTCGACGCGCGTCCAGATCCGCAAGTGCGACGTGCCGGTCGTCCGTAACCCGAAGGCCGGCATCGAGATCACGGGGACGACGCTCTGATGGCCGCCTACGTCGTGACCGCCGCAGCGGTCCGCGTCGTCGTCGGCGCCTCCGCGCTCATCGTCGAGCAGGGCAACCGCCTGCCCGAGGGTGTGTCCCAGGACGAGCTCGAGCGGCTCGTCGAGAAGCAGATGGTCTCCGAGCTCGCCGACGGCGAGATCGCCACTCTCGACGTCGACAAGCTCGTCGTCACCGGCGAGGGCGACAAGCCCACGCCGGACGAGGGCGACGAGCCCGAGAAGTCCATCGACGACATGAACCTCGCCGAGCTCCGTGCGTACGCCGAGGAGCACGCCATCGACCTCGGTGGTGCGACCCGGAAGCCGGAAGTCGTCGAGGCCATCAAGGCCGCTCAGGCCTGACCCGTAGAGGAGCGAACCGTGGCACTCATCGATGAGGCGGACATCGCCTACCTGGGCGCGAAGAACGCCCAGACCATGGTCGAGGACTTCCTGGCCGAGGTGTCCCGGTTCGCTCCCTGCCTGCTCACCGAATCCGCCGATCCCGAGGACCTGGCGTACGCCAAGTCCGTCATCCGCAAGGCCATCGAACGCTGGCACGACATGCGCGCCCAGCTCGTGGCGTCCGAGTCCGCGGGCCGGCAGAACTACACCACCCGCCCCGCACAGCTCCCCGCGTACGCCACGAGCCGCTTCACCGAGGAGGAGAAGCGCGAGCTGGCCGCGCTGTGCACGGCACCCGTCGACACGGCCGTGCCCGGCCTGCCCCGCGGGTCGTTCCCGCCCGCAGGCGACTACGGTCACCTGTTCGCCCGCCCGCCCAGGGACCTGCCCTGATGGCCGCGTTCGAGCACGGCGAGACCGTGTACCGCATCCCGTACGCCGGGGAGCAGATGAACGACCAGCGCCGCCTGGTGAAGACGTACGGCCCCGAGGAACGCATCGACGGCGCCGGCCTCGACCCGGCCGTCACCACCGAGGTCAACGGCACCACCACCGTCTCCCCGGCCACGCTGTTCCTCGACCACGACCAGCCCGCCCACGAGCTCGACCGCTGGCGCATCCGCGGCGAGGTCTACGAGACCATCGGCGACCCCGACGCGGGCCGCATCGTCAACCACTTCACCGGACGCAAGTTCCGCCTCGAGGTGGAAGTCAGGAAGGTCACCGGATGAGCCGCCCCGCACCGACCGCGTTCACCGTCGTCGACGTCCACGGCAACGCGTTCCGCTTCGCCGACGCCGAGGTCGACCAGGTCGGCGAGTCCCTGTACGTCACCCGCGGGGGAGAGCAGGTCGCGATCTTCGCCGCCGGCGGCTGGACCTCCATCGTCGAGGACGCCGGCCTCGCCACCCAGCCCGGAGACCCGCTGGAGCGCTGATGGCGAACGGGCCCGTCACCATCACCGTCGGCAAGACGAAGCTCAACATCGCCGGCTTCCGCAAGCTCCGCACCAGCCCGGCCGCGAAGGCCCGCATCCACCGCGCCGCCGAAGGAATCGCCGCCGCGGCCGGTCCCGGGTTCGCCGCTGTCCCGCCCGAGAAGCAGTCGACCAACCGGTACCGCGAGACCGTCCAGCCCACCACGCCCGAAGCGCAGGAGCAGGACCTCCGCGACCTCACCCTGATCCGCGCCATCGACGGAGGACGGAGGGCCTGATGCCTCCCCAGCTGATCCCCCTCGACGTCGAGGCCACGATCAACGCGATCCTCCACCAGCTCCTCACCGCCGACCACCCCGACGTCACCGTCACCCCCGACCGGCCGTTCGCCGAGAACTGGTCCGAGCCGACCCTGCCCATCGTCCGCCTGACCGCCACCGGCGGCGCGGAACCCCACGCGGTCGTCCTCCACACCCCCACCATCGCCGGCGAGGTGTGGGCCGAAGACCCGTCCCTGGCGTCCCTCCTCGCCCGCGAGACCGTCGCCCACATCAACGCCCTGTCCGGCACCTACGAGGCGCCTCATGGGCCGGCACTCATCTACTCCGCCTCCGCGACCCTCCCGCGCTGGCTGCCGGACCCCCTCACCCAGTTCCCCCGGTACGTGTTCACCGGGCAGCTCACCGCACGCCTGGCTGGCGCGTGAGCCGACACCCCAGTCCGACCCGGGCCGGGGTACACACCCACATGAAGGAGAATCCCCATGGGACTCAATGCTCGCCAGGTCCGGGTCGCGCTCTCGGGCCGTGTCCTCTTCGACCCCGACCTCGACAGCCCGGACCCCACCGACCTCGCGGTCCCGGCCACCGCCATCGACCTCGGCTACACCACCGAGGATGGCGTCACGTTCAACTTCGGCCGTGAGGTCGAGGACATCATGGGTTGGCAGTCCATGGACCCGCTCCGGAAGCTCGTCACCGCCGAGCCCCGCTCTGCCTCGTTCAGCCTGCGCCAGATGGCCCGCGAGCAGTGGCTGGCGACCATGGGTGGCTCCATCTCCCAGCTCAAGGACGCTGGCAGTAACCCGGCCGCAGAGCCCGCGCTCTACCGATGGGAGCCCGACGAGGCCAAGATCCCCGAGGGCCGCCTCTACATCGACATGATCGACGGCGACGCGACCTACCGCTTCGGCTTCCGGCGTGCGCAGAACTCCGCCGAGGTCGAGTTCTCCCTCGTGCGGAACGACTCGATCGTCCTCCCGAACGAGTGGACCGCGCTGGCCACGGGCAGCGGCAAGAAGCCGTTCTTCATGGACACCAACGACCCCGCATTCGCGCCGACCGCGCCGTGAGACCGGGCCGGGCGGGCGTGTTCACGCTCAGGTTCTCCGCCCGCCCGGCCCTCCACCCCACCCCTGAACCTGAGCATCCAGCGCGTCACCACCAGGTGACGCGCTTCCTGTTTCCCGAAGGAGAACCATGAGCGAGAACAGCTTCACCCCCGACACCGGCACCACCGACCCCGGCGTCGCCCTCGACCAGGCACACGTCGACCTGAGCCAGTACGACCCCGACACCGAGACCCGCGCCCTGCTCGCGCCCAACGACAGCGGCTACGACGACACCGAGGACACCCGCAAGGCCCTCGCGAAGACCGCCGCCGGCGACGACACCAAGCAGCTGCAGGAGCGCATCCGCGTCTGGTACGAGGACGGCTCCAAGTCGAAGGGCATCAACCCCAACCGTCCCGCCGCGCTGCTGGTCTTCGAGGCCAAGTTCGGCCACGCCGAGCCGTCCGGCGTACGCGAGCTCATGTGGCTCGTCTGGCACATGCTCGGCCGCCCCGGCCCCAACGGCACGGCCCACCGCGCCACCGCCAGCGAGCGCGAGGAGGACTCCGCGTTCGACGACTGGTTCCTGTCGGTCGACGAGCTCGACCGCTACGCGGAGCCCCGGGGAAAAGCGAACGGCTGACCTCGCTGGCCAGGCTCTCCATCGCCACAGGGATGAGCCTGGCCGACCTCCTCGAGCTCGAAGTCGACGAGCTCGAGGAGGTCGCCGAGTTCGCACGCGAGCGAGACCAGCACAACGCCTGGGGCAACGTCGGTGAGCTCCTCGCCAAGCAGACCGAGCTCCTCGCCGCGATCCTCGCCCGCCTCAACGCCGGTGTGCCCGTCGTGCTCACCAAGCGGCCGGGGAAGGTCCGCGACCCGTACGAGGTCGAACGGCCCCCGTGGATGGCCGCCCCCGCGACGACCGAGCAGGTCATGACCCCCCGCGGGTTCTTCCAGATGATGCAAGGCAGGTGATGTGCGGTGACCGAGGCCATCGAGCTCGCGTCGACCTACGTGTCGGTCGGTATCTCGACCGAAGGTCTCGGCACCGCGATCACCTCCGACAAGGGCGGCATCGGGAAGGCGTTCGCCCGGCTCGGCGGGAAGGCCGGCACCGCGTTCAAGGGCCAGTTCGAGACCCAGTCCGCCGGCGCCACGAAGGCTGCCGAACGCGACCAGGACGCCCTCGCGAAGGCCGCCCAGACCGCTGTGGGGAAGGTCAAGGCCGCGCGCGACGCCGAGGCCGCCGCGAGCCGCAAGGTCGCCATTGAGGAGAAGAAGCTCCAGGAGCTCCGCGACGCCGGCGCGAAGGACTCCCAGATCCTCGTGGCCGAGGACCGCCTCGCGAACGCCCGCACCAAGCAGGCTCTCGCGACCCAGCGCACCGCCGGCGAGGTCGACAAGCTCAAGGCAGCCCAGAACGAGCTCAAGGCCGCGAACGCCCAGACCGCCCAGTCCGCGACCACGACGGCGTCGAAGGTGAAGTCGGCGTTCGCGTCGATCGGGTCGCCGTTCGCGAAGCTCGGCACCGAGTCCCGGCAGGCCGCCGCGCAGGTCGGCCGGAACCTGGCCGACTCCGTACGCCCAGCCACGACCGCGTTCTCCGGGCTCGTGTCGAAGGCCCGCACGTCCGCAGTCGAGGCCGGGCAGGCATTCGGGACCGGATTGTCGACCCGCGCCCGTACGGCGCTGTCCGGGCTCGACCCGTTTGGTGGGATCGTCAGCAAGGCCACCTCCTCGGCGACGAACGCCGCTACCGCATTCGGGTCGACGGCCAAGACCCGCATCACCACGATCCTGGCACCTCTGCAGCCGTTCGCGCCCGTCGTCGCCTCGGCCCGCTCTGCCGCCGGGGACGCCGGGCAGGCCCTCGTCAACGGCATCACCAGCCGCGTACGCACCGGACTGTCGGCACTGAACCCGCTCTCCGCCCTGTCCGGCCGTGCCCGCGGCGAAGGGGACGAGGCCGGCCAAAACTTCGTGACCGCCGCGACCGCCCGCATCCGTGGCGGACTCGGAGGACTCAATCCGTTCAGCGGCCTCCGCACACAAGCCGCCGCCGCCGGCGTTCAGTCCGGCGAGTCGATCACCGGCGGGATCCACGGCAAGGTCAAGGGCGGCCTCGGCGCGCTCGGCGGCACGCTCAAGATGGGCCTCATCGGTGCCGCCGCCGCGGCTGGCGCCGCCGTCGGTGCCGCGTTCACCTCGTCCATCGATGCCGCGTCGAAGCTCGAGCAGTCCATCGGCGGCGTCGGCGCCATCTTCAAGCAGAACGCCGGCGTCATCGACGCCGCCTCGCAGAAGGCCGCGACCGGGTTGGGCCTGTCCCGCAACGCCTACAACGAGCTCGCCACCGTCGTCGGCGCCGGCCTCAAGAACAAGGGCATCACCGACTTCACCGGCGAGACGCAGAAGCTCATCGGGCTCGGCGCCGACCTCGCCGCCCAGTTCGGCGGGTCCACGCAGGAAGCCGTCGAGGCTATCTCGTCACTCATGCGTGGCGAGGCGGACCCCATCGAGAAGTACGGCGTCGCGATCAACGAGACTGCGATCAACGCCGAGCTCGCCGCCCGCGGCCAGTCCAAGCTCGAAGGCGCCGCACTGGAGCAGGCCAAGGCGCAGGCCCGCCTCGCCGTGCTGTTCCGTCAGACCAAGGACGCCCAAGGTGCTTTCGCCCGCGAGAGCGATACGTTCGCCGGGAAGCAGCAGCGTGCAGCCGCCCAGTGGGAAGACCTCAAGACGAAGATCGGCGGCGCGTTCCTGCCCGCCATGTCGTCGGCGATGGGCTTCATCTCGGCCAAGGGCGTGCCCGCCATCGAGGCGTTCGGCAAGGCCGCCGCCGGCGTGTTCGACATGTTCAAGACCGGCGACTTCAACGCCGACAACTCGCCGTTCGGGATCGACGAGGACAACGCCGCGATCGGCATCATCTTCACCCTCCGCGACGCGTTCCTCACCGCCAAGCAGGCCGTGTCCGAGTTCTGGGCCGGGTGGACGCTCCCCGCGGACTTCCCGCGCGAGGACCTCGAGGGCATGGTCCTCGTCGGCTCGAGCCTCCGCGACACGCTCTCCCAGGTCGGCGCCACCGTCCAGTCGCAGCTCATGCCGATTCTCGCCCAGATCGGGACCCTGTTCGGCACTGTCCTCAAGCCTGCGTTCGACTCGCTGTGGCAGTCGGTGCAGATCAACGTCATCCCCGCGTTCATGGGGCTCGTCGGCGCCGTGATGAACATCTACAACACCGTCGGCCCGATCATCTCCCAGCTCGTCGGCACGATCGTCGGCCAGTTCCAGGAGCTGTCCCCGCAGATCAACGGCGCGATGACGATGGTCGGGCAGATCATCGGCGGCGCGATGAACCTGATCTCGACCGCCGTCGGGCTCGTCCTCGGCATCATCCGCGGCCTGTGGTCGATGTGGGGCGACAACATCCTCGCTCTCATCCGCATCGTGATGTCGACGGTGATGGGCGTGATCGGCGGCGCCCTCAACATCGTCCAGGGCATCATCCGCACGGTCATGGCCCTCATCACCGGGGACTGGCAGGGCGCCTGGAACGGCGTGCTTCAGATCCTCTCCGGCATCTGGGACGTCATCAAGGCCGTCGTCAGCGGCGCGATCGCCGCGGTCCAACAGGTCCTCCTCATGGCCTGGGACGCGATCAAGGCCGGACTCTCCGCGTTCGGGTCGTTCATCACCGGACTCTGGACCGGGCTGTGGAACGGCATCAAGTCGTTCCTCATGACTCGATGGTTCGAGATCCAGATGTTCCTCGTCACCGGCCGCCAGTTCGTCGAGGGCATCTTCGACGGGATCCGCAACACCGTCCAGGCCATCTGGAACGGGCTGTGGGACTTCGTCAAGCGCGTCGGGAACGACTCGATCGAGTGGGTCAAGGGCACGATCGACCGCGGCCTCAACGCCGTGAAGGCCTTCTTCCAGAGCGGCGTCGACGGCATCGGCCGGATCTGGGACGGGCTGAGGAGAGCCGCCGGCGACCCTGTGCGGTTTGTCATCGACACGGTCATCAACAACGGCATCATCAAGGGCTGGAACGAGCTGGCGGGGCTGCTGAAGCTCGACAACCTCAAGATCAAGCCTGTCTCCGTGCCCGGCTTCTGGCGCGGTGGCGTACTGCCCGGGCCGGGTGTCAGCAGCGGCGACGACATGCTCGTCATCGACCGTGCGGGCCGCCCCCAGGCCACGGTCGCCTCCGGTGAGCCGGTCATCTCCCGCCGCCAGTACGCCCGCAACAAGCCGGTCGTCGACGCCATCATGGCTGGCCGGAAGCTCCCCGGCTTCTTCCTCGGCGGCACCCTGCCCACCCCCGGCCCCGTACGCCCCCACCGTCTGCCGTACTACGGGGCGACGTGGGCCGGCGACATGGGCCTCGGCATGGGCTCGCCGATCTACGCCTGGAAGGACGGCGTGGTCGCCAACGTCTCGCACAAGAACGTCAGCTACGGCAACGAGACGAACATCAACCATGCCGGCCAGTCCACGAAGTACGCGCACCAGAGCGTGATCCTCGTGCGGCCCGGCGACGTGGTGAAGGCCGGCCAGCTCATCGGCCGGATCGGCTCGACCGGCAAGTCGACCGGACCGCACCTCCACTTCGAGGTCCGCGGAGGCAATGTCAACGCCGCGGACGCGGGCGGTAGCAGCGGCGGGTTCAGCCCGCTGGCGGCGATGATGGGGTGGGTCACTGACAAGCTGGCGTCGCCGGTCCGGTCGCTCATCGACAAGATCCCCGGCGCGGGAATGTTCGTCGACGTCGCCAAGGGCATGGGCACGCGCCTGCTGGACTCGGCGGTCGAGAAGATCAAGACGTTCCTGCCGGCCGGCGCCGATCCCGGCCTGTCCGGGCCTGCCGCGCCCGTGTCGGGGTCGCAGTGGCAGGTCGCCGAAGCGCTGATGAAGGCCGGCAAGGCCCTGGGCGCGAACCGTCAGGCGATGAAGATCGCGCTGATGACGGTCATGCAGGAATGCTCGATGCAGCCCGACTACACGACCGACGAGAACGGCGACGCCGGCCTGTTCCAGAACCGGCCCGGCCGCGGCGACGGCACCATCGCGCAACTCAACGACCCGTACTACGCGCTGCGGCTGTTCCTGTACGGCAAGCGGATGCCCGGCGGAGGGAAGCTGCCGTCGCTCTACGACCAGCCGAACTGGGCGACCAAGCCGGAGTGGCAGGCGGCCGCGTGGGTGCAGCGCCCGTACAAGCCGTACGAGCCGTACTACCAGAAGCACGCTGGCTGGGCCGACAGCGCCCTGGCGAAGTTCGGCTACTGGCGGGGGACCGACTCCGCCGCCTCCGGGTGGGCCCTCATCGGCGAGCGGGGCCGCGAGCTCGTCCACATGGGCGGCGGGGAGACCGTGCTGAACAACCGCAACACTGAGGCCCTGCTCCGCGGCGACCTCACGGGCGAGACGAAGATCGTCATCGAGGGCAACGTCGGATGGGACCCCGATGAGCTGGCGCACGAGCTCGAGAAGCGTCGACGCCGCGCGATGAAGCGCGCTGGGATGGGAGTCTGACATGGCGATCGTCGCGCTGGGGCAGAGCACGCTGGTCAACCCGCCGGACGGGACCCCCACCCTGCCCGTGGCACGGTCGGAGTGGCAGGGCCTCGGCGTCGAGTGGCGGTCCGACAACGGCGACGTCTTCGACCTCGTCGGCCGGGGTATCGCTCTTCGGCGGGCGGGTGTCGAGGGGCTGCTCATGCCCAAGGTCGACCGCCGGCGTACGACGTCGCCCGGCCGCCACGGGGCGATCCTCCGCGGCTGGCGGGTCCCGCCCCGCGAGGCGTTCTGGCCGTTGCACGTGTGGTCGGACATCTCGTCGACTGACTGGCTGGCCATCGACCGGCGGTTCTGGGCATCACTTCACCCCGACATCGGCGGCTGGTGGCGGATCACCACTCCCGGCGGTGACTATCGAGAACTCAGGCTCTTCTACGCCGATGCCGACAACGCCCTCGACCACGACCCGGCCGCGCACGGCTGGACGAACTACGGGGTCACGCTCGAGGCGCCGTGGCCGTTCTGGCAGGGCCCCGTCCGCGCGCAGCAGTTCGCGCCGCCGACTCAGAGGAACTTCTTCGGCGGCGGCGCTCTGCCCGTCAGCGAGTGGACGCAGCGCGGCGCCGCAGCGCCGTTCTGGATCAGCGCGTCTCAGTCGGTCATCGACACCACGGTCACCAACCCCGGCGACCTTCCGGCATGGCCCACATGGCGGATCCACGGCCCATTCACTGAGGCCGGAATCATCCTCGACGGCCACGAGATCCACTGGCCCGACAGCTCCGACTTCGAGGCAGCCGGCGCGGACGAGGGGTTGGAGATCGTCACCGACCCCGCCGGCCCGTCGGTGCGCCGGTTCGGCCCCGAGGGCCTGAGGGAGAACCTGATCCACCGCCTCGACCGGCGCGACTTCGCACCGATCCCGGCGGGTGATCACGTGCCGTTCACCGTCATCCTGGCGGGCGCCGGGTGGATCGAGCTCGGATTCCGCCCCAACTACCTGAGGGCGTGGTGACGATGGATGACGTGCGCGTCGAGGTCTGGGGGGACATCCCCGGGCATGGTGCCGGGCTGCTCGGCATGGTCGCACTTCCCGAGAAGGTCTCGGGGAGCGTGCGCGTGAACGCGGTCTCTGACCTGGACGTGACCGTGGCCTCCGACGATCCGATCACCGATGCGCTCGTGCGCCCGGACGCATGGCTGGAGGCGTACGTGCGCGGTGCCAGGGTCTTCACCGGGCCGGTCGAGGAGACCCGCACCATCGGCCCGTACGGGTCGGTCGAGGTCCGATGCTCATCGCACCTGCGCGCACTGTGGCGGTGCATCGTCGAGCCGGGCAAGAAGGTCGGCGCGGCCACGGCGGGAGGGGCCGAGACCTACAGGCGTGACGCCGAGTACTGGACGCTCACGGGCCCAGCCGAGACCGTCCTCAAGCGGTATGCGGCCGCGGCGACCGGCTCCACCCTGAAGGTCCGCCCCGACCGGGGCCGAGGGGGCACGATCACCGCGTCGATGCGCATGCACGAGCTCGGCCACGACCGATTCCTGCCGCTGGTCACCGGCGCCGGGCTGGTCGTCACGATCACCCCCGGCAACCCCGCTGTCGGTGAGGACCCCGCTGATCGGTGGCTAGACGTGGTCGAGGCCGTACGCCATCCGGTGCCCGTCACCGACGGGTCCGGCGCCATCGCATCGTGGACGCTCGTCGAGAAGCGTCCCCGGGGCTCCGGTGTCATCCTCGGCGGGCAAGGGGAGGCTGTCGATCGGGCGTTCGCACGTGCCACCTCGACCACGACCGTGGCTCCCGACGACCGAGGGGTTTCGTTCAAGGACGCGCGGTCGACGGCGGATGCGACCGACATGGCGGGTGAGGCCACGGCAGAGGCGAACCTGCTGGCCGCCACGCAGCGCAGCCTGTCAGCCACCCTCGCCGAGAGCGACGTCCTCCGCTTCGGCGCCACCTTCGCCGTCGGCGACTTCCTCACCTGCGAGCTCATGGCGGGCACAGTCACGATCACCGAGCAGGTCACCGAGGTCGAGATCGACTGGACCGCCGCCGACGGCCTGGTCTGCACCCCCCACATCGGCGACATCGAGGACGACTCGTCCCAGGACATGGCCCGCGTGTTCGCTGGCATGAACCGCCGCCTCGGCGGCCTCGAGAGGAGATGACATGGCGTACACCGCAACCAAGTCGTACGGCTATCCCGGCAGCATGCCGACCGACGCGTACTCGCGTGCGAGTGTGTTTTTCGGGTCCGACTATGCGGTCGGCGGGCCGGGTGACCTCAAGATCACCCCGACGGCCGGGGACCGTGCCGTCTCCATCGCCGCCGGCACCGCGTACGGCAAGGGCATCATGGACGTTTTCGACGCGGGGACGCTGTCGCTGCCGTCGGTGGCCTCCGGCCAGCAGTGGTTTGCGATCGTCGCCCGTCGGGACTGGGCGTCACTGACCGGGTCGACGACGATCGACTACCGGCCCGGCGACCAGTTCGACCGTCTCCCGACCCTCGACAAGCTGTCGGCGACGATGCTCAAAGACGACCAGCCGTTGGCGCTGGTGCAGGTGGTCGCCGGACAGACGCATGTCGGGACGATCATCGACCTCCGTTCGTTCCCGTCGAAAGTCGCCGTCATCGGTGACCTGCGCGGCTGGCCCGACGCGCCGGTGGGCGCACGCGCCATCGTCAACGACGTCGAGTACCGGCGCGTTCTGGACCGCAACTCCCAGCCCGTGTGGGCGCCATCGGCCGCACGTACCTGGCGCGGACAGATCTGGAACGGCCAGGCAGACGGCGCATCGGTCGCGCCAGGACGGTCGATGCTCGCCCCGCCGATCCGGCAGGCAACCGGCGAGCTCGCACGCTGCACGACGATGGACCCCGGCCCGGCCTGGAGTGGCGCGGGGAAGGCGATGACGCCGCCGACCCCCGGCACGTACCGGTTGACGTGGCGCCCCAAGTGGGTGGGCGCATCTGACCCGACCGCGCTCGCCTGGGCGCAGATCCGGGTGAATCCGAAGTTCGACCCGCAGGGCTGGGACGCGGGCGATCCGATGCGCGCCGACATCGGCATGCGCATCGCCGAGGACGTCGCCCCCATGAACGGATCCATCCCCAGCGCCGACGCCGAGTACGAGTTCGGCCCCGGTGACCGGTTCCTGCTGCTGACCTGGCATGACGCGACGACCGCGAAGCTCGCCTGGTATCCGGTCCACTCGTGGTTCTCCATGACCCGCCTGTCCTGAGAGGTCTCACATGCCTGACTACACCTACCGCGGGATCCCGCTCTACGACCCCCTGACCAACACCCTCATCAAGAACGCGAGCGTCAGCTTCGTGGACCGTAACACCGGCGCGGAGCAGCCTGTGACGACCCTGGCCGGGGTGGCGACCCAGCTCACGTCCAACGACGTCGGGATCGTCCCTGACTTCAAGGCCCCCATCGACCGGGGGGACCTGGTGTCGGGCGAGTTCTCGACACCGATCACCTCGGAGGAGGCGTGGGTGTCGGTGCTCGACCCGAGGCTGACCGACGCTCGCGAGCCGACGAGCCACACCCACCGGATGTACGAGGTGGAGGGGCTGAACTCGCGCACGATCGGTGCGGGGGCGGGGCTCACCGGCGGCGGTGACCTGTCGGCGAACCGCACCCTCGCGGCACATTTTGGGGGGTCGGGGTCGGCCACGACCGTGGCGCGGTCGGATCACTCCCACCAGCCCCAGACTGTCGGCAACATCCTGACCGCTGTGTCGCCGTGGCGGACGCCCGGAAATCAGGTACTGAAAAGCGTCGGCGCCGTCAAGTGCTTGACGTTCACCTTGAACCCTGAGGACCCGCCCGGAGTCGGAGACCGCAGGGTCGCCACGTCGAGCGTGAAGCCATCCGTTGGCGCGGTGGGGACGTGGGCCATACAAGGCGGCGGCAACAACGGAGCTGTTTTTCTCGCCGCTGACGGGTCTCTCTGGCTCAAGGTGGACGTGGCATTCACCGGCACGAACCGCGTCCTCGACTGCACCATCACCTGGATCGACTGAACACAAAGGAGAACACATCATGACCGCACCGACACTCACCCAGATTAATCTCGCACGTGAAGATGAGGGGCTGCGCTCCCGCATCCATCTCGCCATGGAGGCAGCGGGCCACAGCACCTACGATGCCGCCCCCATCGTGCGTGTCCTCGCCGTCGAAACCACCGACGACGGCGGTGGTCCGATCACCATCGCCGGGGCCTACGACTATCAGTGGGGGCAGGCCCTCAAGTCGCTGGCCGCCGAGGGTGTGCCGTCACGTGCCCGCGTCGCGGCGCGTCTCGCGCAGGTCGGCACCGATCCCGCAGCCATCACTGACGGCACAATCCAGCGCGCCGTTGCCGCTGTCCTTTCGGTCCAGTCCTGACCCCATACCCGACGTGCTCGCCAAGGACTGAGCCGATGTCCCTGACCGTTGATCTCGCGCACCGGCGGCGGCTCCTCGAGCGCATCACCGTCGGCCTCGTCATTGCCCATCTCGGGATGGCGGTGCTCCACGTCGTCGGGCGCGCCGTGCCCGCCGTCCCCCCACTCGACGCGCCCCTCCAGATCGTCGGGTTCGTACGCCACGCCGGCCTCGTCCACTGGGCGTGGTGGCATCTCGTCGCCGCAGCCGCGATCGTCGCAGCGCGCTCCATCCGATCCTCCCGGGCCTGCTCGATCGCGTCGTCGCTGTCCGCCATGGTCTGGATCGCCTGGGGCGTCCTGATCACCGCCTGGGCTTGGTGGTCCGTGCCGCCCACCAGCCTCGTCGCGCCGCTCCTCATCGCGGTGCTCGCTGTCCCGACGGCACTGACAGTTTCGGGGGCGTGGATCGACCGAGAGGACTGAGCCCGTGGTCGATGTGCAGACCGTCACCAACATCGCCCTCGGAGTGCTCCTCGCGATCGGGGTCTTCGCCCAGCAGTGGGACAAGCGCCAGCGCAAGGAGAGGCGGGACACCGCCGAAGAGAACCAGCGCCTCCGCGACTACAAGACCGACTCGACCGAGTACATCCTCACCCTCCTCGCCGCGCAGCGCGCCCACAACGCGGCGCAGCACCCCGACGGGGCGTCCGCGATGCCCGTCATGCCCATCCCAGAGAGGCTCCGCCATGCCATCGACCCAGCCCGAGAGCTCGACTCCTGACCACGAGGACGACCGCGACCAGGCCGTCCGCACCCAGAAGCGGCTGAACATGCTGGTCGTCGCGCTCGCCATCGCCATCATCGTCATCCTCGGCTACGTCCTCCTCCCGCGCGAGCAGGAGAAGGCCCAGCAGGGGAGGGTGACGGCTGAGCAGGTCCTCGCGCTGTGCGCCCAGGACACAGAGGAGGCCCGCAAGCTCCGAGACCAGGGCGTCTGCCAGCAGGCCAAGAAGACCGTCGAGCAGGTCCCCGGACAGGTGGGTCAGGCAGGCCCTCCCGGGCCCGTGGGGCCGGCCGGTCCGTCCGGCCCCCCCGGCGAGTCCGTGATGGGCCCTCCCGGGCCCGCCGGTCCGGGAGGCGCGGCCGGCATCGCGGGGGAGCAGGGACCAGCCGGTCAGGCCGGCGCGCCCGGGCAGCAGGGCCAGACGGGCGCGCCCGGTGAAGTCGGCCAGCCCGGCACCGCCGGCGCACCCGGAACGAACGGCGCCAACGGCAAGGACGGCCCGCCCGGTCCCGCAGGCAGCGACGGCCAGTCGATCACCGGCCCTGCAGGACCGCAGGGCGATCCCGGCCCTCCTGGGCCGCAGGGCGATCCCGGGATCGCCGGCCCGCAGGGCGTGCCGGGGCGGGGGATCGTCGGCCTCGTCTGCGACACCGCTGGACGCTGGCAGGTCACCTACACCGACGGCGCGACCACCGACGCCGGCCAGTGCCTCATCATCCCTGCCACCACCCCGGCCCCGGCCCCCGCACCGGCTGCCCCGCTCGCGAAGCGCGCCACGAGCACAACCTCGCGTACGCCCACCCCGACCCGCTGACCCACCCCTCGAGGCCCCGCCACCCGGCGGGGCCTTTCGCATGCCCGAGGAGAGACCCATGGCACGAATCCCGACCCCGCAGGAGCTCGTCGACATCGCCCGGGCCACCGGGCTCCCTGTCTACGAGCCCGAGGGCTGGCAGCGTCGCTGTCGGTGCTGCCCCGACACCCAGCCCCACGACCCCGACGGCCCGTTCATCCGAGGCTTCGGCCCGTGGCACGGCGTCACCGTCCACCACACCGCCGGCAAGACCCTCACCGGACGCGCCGCCGAGGCGTACTGCTCCGCCGGCGGCTGGCTCACCGTCGGCCCCGACACCGCCCCGGGCCCGCTGTGCCACTACGCCATCGACGGTGACGGCCGGATCCTCATGGTCGGCGCCGGCCGCTGCAACCACGCCGGCGCCTGCAGCTCGAAGGCCGTCGACATGATGAAGGCCGCCGCGTTCTCCCTCGATGGCTCACAGAACGTCCGCGGACAGGCCGTCGACGCCAACGCGGTCACCGTCGGCATCGAGATCATGGCCGAGGGCGAGCCGAGTGCCGTCCAGCGCGCCTCCGCCGTCAAACTCTGCGCCGCGCTCGCCCGCGCCCGCGGCTGGACAGGCCAGGAGGTCCACGGCCACGGCGAGATCTCCGACTCCCGCAGGTTCGACGACCCCGGCCTCGACATGGGCCGCTTTCGCCGCGACGTCATGGCCGCCGTCAAGGGCGACGTCCCCCGCCCACCCGCACACACTCAGGAGGTAACCGTGGAAACACCTGTCGGCCGTATCGGAGAACGCTGGCTGGAGCTGGGCGGGGTCGCGTCCCCGCTCGGCGTCCCGACCGGCCCCGAAGTCAAGACCTCGCGCGGCGCGTACACGCCGTTCGAGCGGGGCGTGATGATCTGGTCCCAGAAGACCGACGCCCACCCGAACTACGGGCGGATCCGGGAGGCGTTCGCCCGTCACGGGTTCGAGGGCGGCCACCTCGGCTACCCGACCTCCCCGGAGGTCCCGATCAAGGGCGGCGGCCGCGTCCAGCGCTTCGAGTGCGGGCTCATCTACTGGTCCGGCCGCGCCGACATCGCCTACGCCGTATATGGAGCCATCGAGCAGGCGTACGCTCGCCTCGGCTGGGAGAACGGCCCCCTCGGCTACCCGACGAGTGACGAGTTCGGCACCAAGGGCGGCCGCGTCCAGCGCTTCGAGGGCGGGACCGTCTACTGGTCCCCGACGACCGGCGCGTGGCCCGTCTGGGGCCTCATCCTCGACCAGTACGCCCGCGACGGCTGGGAGAACGGACGCTGGGGCTACCCGAACGGTCCCGAGCGCAAGACCCCGAACGGGTGGGCCCAGCCGTTCCAGGGCGGCCTCATGGAGATCGCGCCGCCCCCGCCCGCCCCGGCGGCGAGCAAGTACCGGCGCCCGATCGACGACCCGCGACGCTTCCCGATCACCTGTCCGTACGGCAAGCCCGGGTCCACGTGGGCCGCCGGGTTCCATCCGGGCGTCGACATCGGCTGCCCCGTCGGAACCCCGGTGCGGGCCGTCGCGGCTGGCAACATCCGCACCGAGGCCCGCGGCGGGTGGGGGCCGGCGTACGGCACCCAGGTCATCATCTCCGACGACGAGCCCGGTGATGCCGGCTCGGACTGGATGTACGCCCACCTGTCGAGGGTGACCGTCCGCGAGGGACAGCACGTCGAGGCTGGCGAGATCATCGGCTACTCCGGTGACACCGGCCACACCTTCGGACCTCACCTCCACGTCGAACGACGTCCCCGCGGCGGCGCGTACGGGACCTTCCGCAACCCGAACGTCTGGCCCTGAAAGGAGCCCATCCATGAATCGTGAACCCGCTCTCACCACCGGCACGGTGACCGCGCTCGTCGCGGCGGTCGTCGTCCTCCTCATCGCGTGCGGCGTGCCCATCACCGAGGAGCAGAAGCTCGCCATCCTCGGCGTGATCGCCGCTGCGTCGCCCGTCGTCGGTGCGGTCCTCACCCGCCCCCAGGTCACGCCGAACGCGGCCGTCGTCGAGCGCGTCGACGCCGACGGCCTGGTCCGCGCCGGTGAGGGCTCCGAGCTGGAGACCGGCACCACGATCCGTGAGGCCGGCTCACTGGACGCCGACATTGGCGGCTGGGATGGCGTGGAGGACACGCCACGCCGCGCCGCGGGCGAGTAGCCCGGAGGACGACCCGCGCCCCCACCCGATCACCGGGTGGGGGCGCTCTCGTCATTTCTCGGGGTACCGGCGGAGCCGACCTTGGACTGCTCCCTGCGACACCCCACACGCTCGAGCGATCGCGTGGGCACCCAGCCCCGTCTCGGCCATGACGCGACGCGCCCGCACCACCCACCCTTCGATGTCGTACCAGTCGCCCAGCGATGCGGCTTGCTCTGGCGTGAGGTCCCGACGGCGGCTCGCCGCAGCGCGCGACTTCCCGGCGATGGCCCCGGCCCTGAGCGGCCGCCCCAGGGATGCCTTCGTCGCTTCCCCGGGCGTACGCACTTCGGCCAGTAGCGGCTCCCGCCAGGACCGGCCCTTCTCCCACGCCTCAGACATGGCCGCCGACGCGTCGGCAGAGACGAGGCGGACAACCCGGGCGAGGCCGTGGGCCTCTCGGTAGTCCTCGGCCGTGGCGTACCCGTGCGCCATGCGGGCGTGCGTCGCGAGATGGCGTACGCCCTTCCCGCAGTCGTGGCAGATCAGCCGCCCGTCGGTGTCCGTGTCGAGCATCCCGTAGCGGCCGTGGCCATCGGGCGCACCGTACGCGGGCCTCACCCCAGCGCCTTGTCGATGGTCGGGCGCGACAGGCCGGTGCGACGGTGGATGTCGATCTTGGGGGAGGTCTGCGCCTCGGCGATCAGCGCGCCGGTGCGTGCGGCGTGCGCGAGCATCGCCCGACGGTGAGCCGTGTCGTAGGCAGCCGCCAGTTCCTCCAGTTGCAAGTCGCCGAGGATGAGCTGCGCCGCAGCGGAGAGGGCTGCCTCGCGTTCCTCGGCAACGTCGGACGGCTCCCCGTCCGCGGGCACCGGGTAGCGTCTCTCGATCGCCGTGGCGGCGCGGTCGATGCGGTCGCGCTGCTCGTCGGTGGCCTCGACGTCTCCCAGCCATGCGTCCATGTTGTTCATCAGATCTCCTCGTCAGCGTGCCAGGCGAGCTCTTCCATGTCGTCGGCCACCGCGCCGCCGACGGCCTGTGCGAACGCGAGCCCCTCGGGGGTGCATGCCGCTGCGGGGGCGTGCTGGATGAGAGGGAGCATCTCGGCGGCGGCCTCGTAGAGGCTGCGGGCGATGCCTTCGCCGCGGCGGTCGCGGTTGACCTCGATATTCATGATGATCTCGCGCTCGACGTCGACGTACAGCTCGCCGATGCGCTCGCGGTCCTCGATGGCGAACCAGCGGTGGAGGATGTCGGACTCGCCGTAGTAGGTGCCGGTGCTGTACTCGATGTCGTACGTGCTCATACCTACAGTAAACCCGGTTTACATACTCGTGTCAACCCCGTTTACATACCGCTTGGTGGGGTCGCCGTCTTGCCTGGGGGGTGGACGGAAACTGGACGCAATGAATCCGACGGAGTGCACCGATGTTCACCTCAGTACACGACAGTTCCCCCGCCGCAGCACGTTCCGTCGACATCGGTCACCGATGGCCACCGCTCCTCAATACACGACCCTAGAACATCAGCTTCCCAAGCTGAATACGCGGGTTCGATTCCCGTCATTCGCTCCCGATAGGGAGATCCCGGGCCGTCAGGGCCCGGGATCTTCGTCGTTCCAGGGAGTTCTCCGGCGAAACAGGCGTCGTTGTTTCGACCACCCGGGTGGACATCCCTGTAGGCCCGGTGGCACGCGCCACGCGCCGTGCGGGCTACCGTGCCCGAGCCGTCGTCTCGGAACCTTCCATGGCCGTGGGGCCGCCGATTGGGCGTTCGAACAGGTGCCGTGGCTTATCCTTCTGCGCAATCTTGGGACGACAGCCGGCTCGGCGACAGGGGGGACATGGGTACGCAGTGGGTGCACAGCACCGGCCGGCTCGCGTCCGGCCGTCCCCACGCCCTGCAGCCCGCGTTCGACCCCGACCGCACCCTGGTGCGCGTGTCGCCCCAGACCACCGCGTCGCCGCGCACGCAGGCCATGCCGGCGTACGATCCGCCGCCGATGCCTGTGGTGAACCCCCGCCTGCCGGAGGTCGACGCGCGCGGTCGGTTCGTGCGGCCGTGGGAGGTCAAGGCCTCGGCGCTGTGTGGGGCGGCCGCCGGTGTCGCCGTCGCGGCGGTCGTGGCCGGACAGCTGTGGGGCGTGACCCGCGGCATACACCTGTTCTCCCCCGTCACCGCCGAGGTCGCGCGTGCGACGCGGCTCGACCTGGTCAGCTGGGCCTCGATGCTGCTGGAGGGCACGTCGGCGGCGGTGCTGGTCGTCGGTGCCCTCGCCTGCCTGCTGGTGCTCATCGCCTTCGGCCTGTACGCGGAACGCGTCCTTAACGGACGTGGTCGTGCGCGTTTCGTGGCGCTGGCCGCCCTGGTGCTGCTGGTGCCGCTGCTCGCCGTGAGCCGGGTGTGGGCGCCGCTGGCGCTGGTCCTGGCGGCGTCCAGCATCGTTCTCGCGATGCTTCCCCGATCGGGCGTGTGGTTCGGTCGCCGTCGGGTCGTCGCGCCGCCCAAGCGCTGAGGAATCTTCCGCGGGAATCTTCCATCCGGCGGGGCTTTCCCGGCGCTGGGGCCTCTGTTTGGCTGAGGGCACATCCCTTCAGCACCTCCAGGAGCCAACCATGTCCGACCTCGTCCTCTCCCGCCGCTCCGCGCTCGGCATCGGCGCCGGCCTCGGTGTCGCCGGTGTCGCCGGTTTGACCGTCCCCACCGCGTTCGCGGCACCGACCCCCGCCGCCGATCGTGCCTTCACGTCCGCGGCCAGGCGCTACGACGTCCCCCGCGAGATCCTCCTCGCCGTCGCCCTGGCCGAGACCGGCCTCGAGACCCCGCAGTCCCCGTCGAAGATCGGTGCCAACGGCATCACCGGCCTCAAGCAGGCCGCCGGTGACAACTCCGTCGCCGAGGCCGCGCGCCTCACGCGGACGACCGAGGACAAGGTCAAGACCGACGAGACCGCCAACATCATGGGTGCCGCGGCGCTCCTGTCGCAGATCGCCGCCCAGCTCCGCCTGTCGCCGGCCGCCCGCCGGAACCTGGACGCCTGGCACCCGGTCCTGCTGCGCTACTCGAAGGCGTCCACGCCGCTGGCCGGTATGAAGTACGCCGACGGCGTCTACGACGCCCTCGCCCAGGGTGGCGGCGGCGCCGGCGGCAACCTCGCCGCGCGCTCCACCGAGCCCGACCGTGTCGCCAGCATCGCGGCCGTCGGCGGCTCCGAGCGCCTCGCGATCGCGGCGGCCGAGCAGGCCACCAACGCCATCTGGGTCCCGGCCAGCACCAGCAACTACACGGTTGCCAACCGCCCGTCGTCGAACGCCATCAAGTACGTCGTCATGCACGTCACCCAGGGCTCGTACGCCGGCGCGATCAGCTGGTTCCAGAACCCGGCCGCCCAGTCGTCGGCCCACTACGTCATCCGTTCCAGCGACGGCCAGGCCACCCAGATGGTCCGCCACAAGGACATCGCCTGGCACGCCGGCAGCTGGTCCTACAACCAGCAGTCGATCGGCATCGAGTGCGAGGGCTGGATCGACCAGCCGAAGTGGTTCACCGACGCCATGTACCGCTCGGCGGCCAACATCGTGCGTGACATCTGCAAGACCTACGGCATCCCGATGGACCGCAGGCACATCGTCGGCCACATCGAGGTGCCGGGGGCGACGCACACCGACCCGGGCAAGTACTTCGACTGGACGAAGTTCATGAACATGGTCAGGGGCACCACCACCCCGCCCGCGTGGTCGCAGACCGTCGACAACACCACCGCCGGTCGTTTCAGCGCGTCGGACAACTGGGGCACGTCCTCCTACTCCGACCAGAAGTTCGGTGAGAACTACCGCTTCGCCCAGCCGAAGGAAATCTCCGACCCGGCCTGGTACAAGTTCGCCGTGCCCGCCGCCGGCAAGTACCGCGTCGACGCCCGCTACCCGTCGGGCACCGGCTACAACTCGGCCGCGCCATACCTGATCTCCACCACCTCGGGCATGAAGACCATCGCCGTCGACCAGACGACCGGTGGCGGCGCTTGGAAGACGCTGGGCACGTTCGCGCTCGCCGCGGGTGACCAGAACATCGTGGGTGTCAGCCGCTGGACGCGTTCGGCCGGCCTGATCCTGGCCGACGCCGTGCGCCTCACGCGCGTCTCCTGATCCAGCTCCGACGCGTACGCGAGCCCCGGGCCGGTGGTCCGGGGCTCGTGCGCGTCCGGGTGGCTGGGACAGTGGTCGCATGATCACCGCGTGCACGGTGCCCGGGGCCGATCCGGTGATGGTCGACCAGACCCGCCATGCCACCCCGTGACGGTGACCCTCAACCCTAGATCAAAGGTTGACGGCAACTTGCGAAGATTCCGCTGGGCAAATGACAGAAGTGTGATTCTTGGGTCCAAGATGTTCGCAAGAACACCTGTGTATCGATGAATTCCCTTGCCACCCGCGCATCCTTGGCGAATCCTCCGAGAACTCGTTGCGCGGGCCGCGGCCACGGGCCGAGCGTACGGGGCAGGTGTGACACCTGTGACGCCGGTGGCCGCTGGGGCTCCGCTCTCCCTAACGTCTCGACCAGCGCATGCATGAACCGCCTCACTTTCCCCGAGCCGCATGCGCGTCCGAGGCGAGTTCTTGGCGAGAGGAGGTCCCGATGCGGGAACCCCGGCAGTACCCCCGTTCGGCCGTCATCGCGACGGCCACAGCGATCGTCGTCGGCACCTTCGGCGTCGCGCTCCCGTTCACCAACGTCCAGGTCGACCGTGACGCGTACGCCGCCAACGGCGTCGACACCTCCAGCCAGAAGGCCTTCATCCGGTCCGTCGCCCCCATGGCGCAGGCCGCCCACGACAAGTACGGGGTCCCCGCCTCGGTGTCCATCGCGCAGTCGATCATCGAGTCGGGCTGGGGCAAGTCGGGTCTCACCACCAAGTACAACGCCTACTTCGGTATCAAGTGCTCCAAGTCCGGCACGTACGCCACCGGCTGCGTCTCCATGCGCACGATGGAGTACGACGGCCGCGGGATGATCACCGACGGCTTCCGCACGTACGCCAAGCCGATCGACTCATTCCTCGACCACGGCCAGTTCCTCACGATCAACACCCGGTACGCCAAGGCGTTCAACTACAAGAACGACCCCGACCAGTTCCTGCGCGAGGTCCACAAGGCCGGGTACGCGACCGATCCCCAATACTCGGCAACGATTATCAACACGATGCGTGCGTACAACCTTTACGCGTACGACACCCGGGCCACCCCGACGACCAAGGCCCCGACGACCAAGGCCCCGACGACCAACGCCCCCAGTAGCCCGGTGGCAGCGCCGTCCACACCGGCAACGACGCAGCCGGTGAGTGCGACCCCGACTGCTACGCCTACCTCGACCGCTTCGCCCACCCCGACCGCTTCGCCCACCCCGACCGCTTCGCCCACCCCGACCGCTACGCCCACCTCCACCGCTACGCCCACTGCGACGGCGAGTCCCTCGCGTACGTCGAGCGCGACACCGACCCGGACGGCCACACCATCGGCCCCGCGTACGGCCACGCCGAACGTCTCGGTGACCGGCACGTCGTCGCACACGGCGCTGCCGAAGGCGACCCAGACGATCCAGCCGGAACAGCCGAAGGACCCGAACGTTTTGGAGATCCCGAAGTCGAAGAGCGCCACGCCGGTCCCCGTGCCGGTCCCGATCGACGAGCCGGTGGGAGACATGGGCCCGGCGCCCAAGCACGGGTCCGGCGGTTTGGCCAGCACCGGCGCCTGACCGACGCGGTGCGACAGTTGCCGCAAGCGCGCGGCACCCTTCACGCGGTCAAGTACCCGGGTGCCGATACGGTGACGACATGTCCGTGATCCGTGTGAGCGCTGTCGTCATCACCGACGCGGCTGGACGAGTCCTGACCGTCCGCAAACGGGGCACCGCGCGCTTCATGCTGCCGGGGGGCAAGCCCGAGCCGGGCGAGTCGCCCGCCGAGTGCCTGGTACGCGAGATCGCTGAGGAGGTCGGGCTGACCGTGGCGTACGCCGACCTGACTCACCTCGGCCGGTTCAGCGAGGCCGCGGCGAACGAGCCGGGGATGGTCGTCGAAGGTGAAGTCTTCATCCACCGACCACCCATCGATCCGGCTGCGGTGGCGGTTGCGTCCGAGATCGCCGAGCTGCGGTGGCTGGATCCCACCGGCGAGCTGCCCGATGACCTGGCCCCGCTGCTGGAGGTCTCGGTCCTGCCCCTGCTGGCGCGCTGATGACCACCTGGATCGCCTTCCTGCGGGCCATCAATCTCGGTGCGCGCAGGAAGTTCTCGTCCGCCGCGGTGCGCGCGGCCACCGAGGCCGCCGGATTCGCGGATGTCGACACCCACATCAACACCGGCAACGTCCGATTCTCCACGACGCTGCGCTCACCGGAGAAGGTCGCGGCGGCGCTGGAGGCGGCGTACCTGGCCGACCGGGGCTTCGAGGTGCCGGTCGTGCTACTGACCCCCGCCGAGGTGCGCGAGGTTGCCGACTCGCTCGACGAGGTAGCCGACGGCCACGTGGGCAACCATTACGTGTCGTTCCTCAAGGTAGCGCCGACCGCAGAGGTAGCCACCGCCCTCGAGGCCCTGTCGGGCGCCCATGAGCGTGTGGTGGTGCGCGGCCGCGCCGTCCACCTACTTGTCGGCAACGCCTATCGCGACGCGAAGATCACCAACACGGTCATCGAGCGCGTCGCCGGGGTGGCGACGAACCGCAACCGGCGCGTCGTCGAGGCGATCTCCACGAAGTGGGCCGCCTCGTGAGCGGGCGAGAGGTCTGCTCGTCATTTTCATGCTCCGTTCTCACTGAGTTCACCTTTTGACACCGCATCATTCGATGCTGCCGCTAGCGTCCGTCTGCCCCTCCAACAGAAGGATCCCCCCCCATGAGATCTCGTCTCCCCGCGGGCGTCGCAGCGGCCTCCTTGGCCCTAGCCGGCGTCACCATCCCCGCCCATGCCCAAGGCCCCACCCTGTTCCCGGAGGAGGGGGCCACCGTCGGCGGCCACGTCCTCGTCTCCGCCAGTGGTGACGGAGTGCGGCTCTCCGTCGACGGTGCCGAGATCGCCGGGAGCCGCAGTCTGGGCACCGGCGAGGCGATGTTCACGTTCGAGGCCGGTGGCTCGAACCTCGAGGTCAAATACAACAACTGGGTCGACGTCAACGGCCACCGCATCGTGCTCGACCAGTCGGGTACGGGTTACCAGCAGGTGGGCGTGCGCGTTCCCGAGGCGTTCCTCGTGCCCGGCGCGAACACGCTGCGCATCGGTGCCGGCGCCATCACCGCGGGTTGCGGCATCAATCACGATGACTTCACC
This sequence comes from Mariniluteicoccus endophyticus, assembly GCF_054780035.1. Lineage (NCBI taxonomy): Bacteria > Bacillati > Actinomycetota > Actinomycetes > Propionibacteriales > Propionibacteriaceae > Mariniluteicoccus > Mariniluteicoccus endophyticus. Next base: position 115,116 of record NZ_BAAGXC010000010.1, read on the forward strand.
CTTCGGAACTTCAGGCTGAAGCTCGCCGACGGCACCGTGCTCGCCCCCTCGAACTTCACCGGCACCGGTTCCACCAACTTCGGCGACGGCAACTGCGGCGACAACACCTCCAGGCCCCTGACCAAGGACATCGTCTTCACGGTCGCGAAGGACGCCGCCGGTACGACGACCGTGGGGTCGTGGGACTCCACCAAGGCCGCCGACGGACGCCACGTGGTCACCGCGGTCGCCGCTGACGGGCGTACCGAGCACGGGTTCACCGTCGACAACACCGCTCCTTCTCTGGCCAACTCCGTGCCCGCCCGTGGCCAGGTGGTCGAGCAACCGGTCCGGCTGACGACGGAGCTGACAGATGCGGCCGGCGTGACGGGTGTCGTCCGCCTCCTCGACGGCAATGCGATCGACGAGGGCGACCTCATCGACCCGCGCCTGCTGACCGTGGGCCGTCACGTGCTCCGCGTCGACGCCATGGATGCCGGCGGCAACGTCTCGCGCACCGAGGTGCCCTTCGACGTCGCCCGGGCTGCCGGGGTCACGCTCACTCCCTTTGAGGGCGACGTGCTGAACCATGACCTGCCGCTGTTCGGTGTACCCGCCAACCCGGCTGATCCCGTGGTGAAGTTGGATCTCGACGGCGCACCAGTCGAAACCCGGCCGACCCTCGCCGGCGCGGACGTCGAGTTCGTGTTCGAGGCCGGCGGCTCCAACCTCGAGAAGAGCTTCGGCAACCGCCTCATCGTCAACGGGACCCCGGTGGTCATCGGCCAAGATGGCTCCAACTTCGCCACGGTCAGGGTGCGCATCCCCCGCCAGCTCCTCGTGCAGGGAGCCAATGACATCGTGCTGGAGGCAGGCGGCCGGGAGAGCGACTGCGGCGTCAACTTCGACGACTTCCAGGTGCGCAACGTCCGTCTCGACCTGGGTGGGGGTGCGATCCTCACCCAGCCCGAGTACGCCACCGTCGTCGGTTTCGGCGACGGGACCTGTGGGTCGAACGCGAGCTACGTGCTGTCCAAGACGTATTCGTTCGACATCTCCGAGACCTCGTCCTCTGGAGGTCTGGGAGCCGTGGTCGACTCGAGGAAGTTGGCCGATGGTGAGCATCGGGTGACCGCGACGTTGCAGTCTGGCCGCGCCATCACCCACGCCTTCCGCGTTGACAACACCGGGCCGGTCGTGACCGCGTCGACGCCCGCCGACAACGCCGTCGTCCGTGCCGACTTCACGCCCGCAGCGACGCTCGAGGATGCTGGCTCCGGAGTCTGGGGTCGTCCGCAGGTCTTCGTTGACGACGCCATCGTCGCCCCTGGCGCGACCCTCAAGGTCGCCGACCTGCGTGCCGGTGCCCACACGCTGCGCGTCGAGGGCTTCGACCGGTTGGGCAACAAGACCAGCCAGACGCAGGCCTTCACCGTCGTCGCGAGCACGCCCGACCGTCCGGAGCTGGTCTCGCCCGCTGATGGCGCCACCGTGACCGGCGGCCCGCTGGTCGCGAAAGTCAGTGACCCTGCTGGAGATCCGCTGGAGACGCGATTCCACATCGGACTCGAGAACCGTGCGAGCGCGGCGTGGAACGGCACGTCGGACCAGCTGCCTGCCGGTCCCGAGGTGGCCGCAGGCGCGGCTCCGCTCGGCGCCCCGTTGGCGTCGACTCCCGGCCGCCAGCAGTCCTGGCAGCGCTTCGAGGTCCCCGTGACCTCGACGACCGGCCTCCGGGTTTCCTGGCGCGGCCAGCTCGACCCCGCCCGCCTCGCGACGGCGTACGCCTGGAACACGGTGACGAAGTCCTGGGACGCGCTCGGCAGCACGCGGGGCCGCGGCCAGGGTGACGCATCCATCAGCGCCCGGGCCCGTGCCGAGCACGTCGACAACGGCACCATCCACCTGCTCGTCGCCGCCAGCGATCCCTTCGCCGACGACATCCCGAACAGGCCGGACGGCCAGTTCGGGGACCCGGCTGGCTACGACTTCTCACTCGTGCACTTCACAGACACGCAGTACCTGTCCGAGGGGGCGACCGACCCGGCCACGACGGATGGAGAGCGTGCCCGCTGGGCGAAGGGATACAGCGACATCGTGAACTGGATCGTCGCCAACCGCGAGCAGCGCAAGATCGCGTATGTCGCACACACCGGCGATGTGGGCGAGCACTGGAACACCGGGGCCACGGACCAGTCGGTCATCGAGCGCGAGCACGTGTTCGCCTCCGCGCAGCAGAAGGTTCTAGACGACGCAGGCATCCTTCCGGGCAACCACGACAACCTCGGCGGCAAGGACGCGGAGGGCACTCAGTTCAACAAGCACTTCGGACCCGCGCGCTACGAGGCGTTGTCGCAGCGGGCCGGGGGATTCTACGCCGGACCATGGAAACCGGGCGACAACCAGAACCATGTCGACCTGTTCTCGGCTGGCGGCCTCGACTTCGCCGCTATCTACGTGGGTTACGGTGTGACGCCCGAGGAGTTCGCCTGGCTGGAGCAGCAGATCCAGAAGTACGCGGGCCGCAACGTCATCATCATGGCCCACGACATCCTGAACCCGAGCTACCAGCCTGACGGGCGCAACGCGGCGCTGGCCAATCCCGATGGGCCAGCCCTGCGGGAGCTGATGGCGAAATACCCGCAGGTGGTCCTCGCCCTGTGCGGACACACCCACGGTGTGGGCCTGAACGTGCGCCAGCAGGGTGAGAACAACCAGTCGAAGGTCGTGGAGATGCTGGCGGACTACCAGTTCTACAAGGTAGACGGCAAGCGCGGTCTGGGCGGATTTCTGCGCCTGCTGCAGTTCGACGTCAAGCGGGGCGAGCTCACCGTCGACTCCTATTCCCCGTCGTTGGATAGCTTCCGGGCGCGCGACTACGACGACCTCAAAGGAACCCGCAACTACGACGGCCGCGAGGACGAGTTCACTGTTCCGGTGAACCTGTCCAGCCGCATGACCTCGTTGACCACCTCCGCGGTCAGCGTCGTCACCGAGCAGGTGGCGGCGCCGGCCACCCCGCAGGCGCGCACGGCGGGGGTGCGCGCGGCCCAGCCGCCGATCACGCTGCCCGCCGGACGGGTCGCCAGCGGGGTGCAGACCCAGGTGGAGATCCCGGCTGATCTGGCACCGGGGTCCTACGTGTGGTGGGTCGACACCACCAACACGCTCGGCAACGTGGCGGTGAGCGAGGTCCGGCAGTTCACGCTGCGGGCGGCACCCAGCCCGACGCCCACACCGATGCCTCCAACACCGCCGGGGAATACTGGCTCGGCCGCGCCCGTCACGCCCAACCCGACCGTCCCGGCGTCGTCGCAGGCCCCGGTGCCGTCGCAGGCCCCGGTGCCGTCGCAGGCCCCGGTGTCGTCGCAGGCCCCGACGTCGTCGCAGGCCCCGCGCGCGACGTCCGGAAGCCGGCCGGGTGGGCCCTCCATGCCGCCTCCCGCCGGTTCTGCACCCACGACTGGGGACTTGGCCAGCACCGGCGCTGACGCCACCGCGGGCGTCGCGGCAGTGCTGGGCCTGGCGGCCATTCTCGCGGGTGTGGCCGTGCTTCGCCGCCGCGGCTGAACCAATGCGTCGACCCCCGGCGAGCCCCGCTCGCCGGGGGGGTCGACGCACGTCAGGCGACCGGCCCCCGGGTCAAGAGTTCGCCCGCAGGTATTTCCCGAAGTGGGGGACCGTGAACGCGATTCGACCGCGCTCGCCGGAATAGATCAGGCCCTTCTTCAAAAGCGCGTCGCGGGCGGGTGACAGCGACTGGGGCTTGCGCTCCAGGTGGGCGGCCACGTCGGCCGTCGCGACGGTGTCGACGGGGTCGTCGGCGCCCGACTGGGCGTGCGCCACCTCGGCGATCGCGTGCAGGTATTCACGCTCACCGGGCGTCGCGCGCTCGAACCGCGAGCCGAAGAAGCCGACGGCGAGCTCCTCCTCGGCGTGCGGGGCACCGAGCTCCACGTCGTGGGAGGTGATGGGCGACTCGGGTGCGACGTCCCACGTCGCCTTGCCGTACGCCTGGATGAAGTAGGGGTAGCCGCCCGTCGCCGCGTAGAGGGCCTCGAGCGCGTCCTCGGTGAACTCGGCGCCCTCGTCCCGGGCCGGGGACTGGAGGGCCTGGAACGCGGCCTCACGGGTGAGACGGTCGATGCGCTGGTACTTGAACAGACGCTCCGAGTAGGACTTCGACGCCGACAGGACGGCCGGCACGTGGGGCAGGCCCGCGCCGACGACGATGACCGGCAGTCCGTTCTGCGACAGCTCGTGGCAGGCGGCGCACAGCGCGGACACGTCGGGCGCGGCGAGGTCCTGCATCTCGTCGATGAAGATCGCGATGCCCTTCTGGACGTCCTGGGCGAGCCCACCCGCGTCGGTGAGGAGCTCGACGAGGTCGATTTCGATGTCGCCCGAGTCGGCCCGGCCGATCGTCGGCGGGACCTCGATGCCGGGCTGCCAGCGGTCCTTCAGCTTCGCGTTCGACGGGGAGTCCTTCAGCGCGAACGACTTCACGACACCCAGCACGTGGGCGACGTCGTCACCCGAGGGGTGGCCGAGCTCACGGATCGCGGTGTGCAGCGCAGCGCTGATCGGGCGGCGCAGGCCCTGGTCGGGGCGGGCCTCGAACTTGCCGGAGCCCCACCCCGCCCGCACTGCGGCCGAGCGCAGCGTGTTCAGCAGCACCGTCTTGCCGACGCCGCGCAGGCCCGTCAGGACGATCGAGCGTTCGGGGCGCCCCTTGGCCACGCGCTCGAGGACGACGTCGAAGGCGCGCAATTGCTCGTCGCGGCCTGCGAGCTCGGGCGGCCGTTGGCCGGCGCCGGGGGCGTACGGGTTGTTGATCGGATCCACGATCGAACCATATGGGAATCTCTAGCGATTCCGTGAGACTTGGGCATAGGGGCCCATCGTGTCGGCTCGCCCCGGTCTCGCGGGGTCGTGAGGAGGAGCAGCAGCGCGCGGCCACGCCCATGCCGGCGCCTGCGGCCGGGACGCCCGATGCCGTCGAGCCCGGGTACTGGCACCTCCGCGTACGCCGTCGTGACGTGCCCCGGCCGGAGCGCGACCCCGAGGAGCACTACTGGCTCGACCTGACCCGGCCGCCCTGAGGGTCACGACCTCCGCGGGATCGGGCCGAAGCGCTGCGGGATGCGGTCGCGGTCGAACGTGACGGTGTCGTAGCCGTGCTCCAGCGGGCGGCCCTCGGCGTCCAGGCTGACGAACACGATCCTGTCGATCGTCAGGATGGTCTCGCGGGTGAAGATGTTGCGTACCTCGCACCGCAGCGTCAGCGACGTGCGGCCGAACCTCACGACCTGGAGACCCATCTCGATCAGGTCGCCCTGCCAGGCGGACGACACGAAGTTGATCTCCGACATGAACTTGGTGACGCAGCGTTCGTTGCCGAGCTGGATGATCGCGTAGATCGCAGCTTCTTCGTCGATCCAGCGCAGCAGCGAGCCGCCGAACAGTGTGCCGTTGGCGTTGAGGTCCTCGGGGCGGACCCACTTGCGGGTGTGGAAGTTCATCCGGTTCACGCAGCAATCCTAGGACGGACCATCTCTGGCGCATGTGCGTGAACAATTGGGCATATGATCCGCACATGCGTATTTCTGCCGTGGTCTCCGCTGCCCTGCTCACTCTGTCGGCCGCGGCCTGTTCGTCCGGCTCGGCGGGCACCGGGCGAACGACCACGCCGCAGGCTCCGGTGAAGGTGTACGCCGCGGCGTCGCTGCAGCAGGTGTTCACCGAGCTCGGTGAGGGCTACAGGGCCGAGACCGGGACCCCGGTCGAGCTGTCGTTCGGCGGCTCGTCCGACCTCGTCACCCAGCTTGCCAACGGCGCCCCGGGCGACGTGCTCGCCACCGCCGACGAGGCCAACATGAAGAAGGCCATCGACGGGAAGCTCGTCACGGCCCAGCCCACGGTGTTCGCCACCAACACGCTCGTCATCGCCGTCGCCAACGGCAACCCGAAGGGGATCTCCGCGTACGCCGATCTCGCGAAGCCCGGTGTGACCCTCGTACGCTGTGCCCCGCAGGTGCCGTGCGGCGCCGCCGCCCAGAAGGTCGAGAAGGCCGCGGGCGTCACGACCAAGCCCGTCTCGGAGGAGAACTCGGTGACCGACGTGCTCGGCAAGGTCAGCTCCGGTCAGGCGGACACCGGCCTGGTGTATGCGACCGACGTCGCCCGCTCCGGCGGGAAGGCGCAGGCCGTGGAGTTCGCCGAGTCGTCCGGCGTCGTGAACCGCTACCCGATCGCCCCCCTCGCCGCGGTCAAGAACAACGCCGGTGCACAGGGATTCGTCGCGTACGTCACCGGCCCGAAGGGCCAGGAGGCCCTCGCGAAGGCGGGCTTCGGCAAGCCGTGACCCGACTCCCGCGCTGGATCCTCATCCCCGCCGCGGCGGGGGCGCTGCTGGTCCTCCTGCCGCTGGCGGCGATGTTGCTGCAGGTCGACTGGCCCGCGCTGCCCGCGCTGCTCGGCTCACCGCCGTCTGTCGCGGCGCTGCTGCTGAGCCTGCGTACGGCGCTGGCCTCCACGGTGCTGTGCGTGGTGCTGGGGGTGCCGCTCGCGCTGCTGCAGGCGCGCTCGGACCTCCCGGGGCGCCGCGTGCTCCGTACGCTCGTGCTCCTGCCTCTGGTGCTGCCGCCGGTCGTCGGCGGAATCGCGCTGCTCAGCGCGTTCGGCCGACAGGGCCTGCTCGGACAGTGGTTCGAGGTGATGGGCGTACGCATCGCCTTCTCGACGACCGCCGTCGTGCTGGCGCAGGTGTTCGTGTCGCTCCCGTTCCTGGTGCTGTCGCTGGAGGGGGCGCTGCGTACCGCCGATGCACGGTTCGAGACGGTGGCGGCGACGCTGGGTGCCGCACCCGGTGTGGTGCTGCGGCGGGTGACGTTGCCGCTGGTCGCGCCAGGCCTGGCGTCCGGGGCGGTGCTGGCGTTCGCGCGCTCGCTCGGCGAGTTCGGCGCGACGCTGACGTTCGCCGGGTCGATGCAAGGAGTGACGCGCACGCTGCCGCTGGAGATCTACCTGCAGCGCGAGGCCGACCCGGACGCCGCGGTGGCCCTGTCGCTGCTGCTGGTCGTCGTCGCCGGCGTCATCGTGGCCGCGACGCACCGGGAGGCGCGATGAGCCTGCAGGCCACCCTCGCCCATGCCGTACGCGGCGTCTCCGTCACACTCGACGTGCCGAGCGGGACGACCCTGGCGCTCGTCGGACCGAACGGTGCCGGCAAGTCGACCGTCCTCGGCGGCCTCGTCGGGACCGTGCCGCCGGACGTCGGTTCGTCGGTCGTGCTGGAGGGGACTGAAGTCGCGGAGGTGGCGATCCACCGGCGGCGGATCGCCCTGCTGGGGCAGGAGCCGTTGCTGTTCCCGCACCTCACGCTGCTCGAGAACGTGGCCTTCGGACCGCGTGCGGCGGGTGTCGGCCGGGCGCAGGCGCGGGCCGCGGCCGCCGAGCTGTTGGAGCTGGTCGGCGTCGGGGATCTCGGTGGGCGTCGCCCGCCGGAGGTTTCGGGCGGTCAGGCGCAGCGGGCGGCGATCGCCCGTGCACTGGCGACGGAGCCCGCGCTGCTGCTGCTCGACGAGCCGCTCGCCGCACTGGATGCGGAGGTCGCGCCCGAGCTGAGGCAGGTGCTGCGCCGGGTCCTCGCCGGCCGTACCACCGTGCTGATTACCCACGACCTTCTGGATGCGCTGGCGATCGCCGACACCGTTGCCGTCATGGAGGCCGGACGGATCGTGGAGCAGGGTCCCGCCGCCGAGGTCCTCGCCCGCCCGACCAGTGCATTCGGCGCACGGTTTGCCGGCGTGAACCTGGTTGCGGGCACGCTCACGACCCGCGACGGGGAGGGCGAGCTGGTGGCCGGGTCCACCCGCGTGCACGGGCTCGGCGACGGCGTCACGGGAGCCGCCGTCGCGCTGTTCCGGCCCGCAGTGGTGTCCGTGCACGCCGTGGCGCCCCAGGGAAGCCCCCGAAACGTCTTCGAGGCCGTCGTCGACTCGCTCGAGGCGCATGGATCGGGCGTACGTGTCGTCACCGCCCATCCCGACCTCGGCCGGGTCGCCGCCGACGTCACGGCTGCAGCCACCGCCGAGCTCGGCCTCGAGCCGGGCGCGACCGTGTGGCTGGCGGTGAAGGCGCAGGCGGTGGAGCTCGTGGCGCGCTAGGTGACCCGCCCACCCCGACCTCGGCCGGGTCGCGGCCGACGTCACGGCTGCAGCCCCCGCCGAGCTCGCTCTGGAGCCGGCGCGGCCGTGTGGCTGGCGGTGAAGGCGCAGGCGGTGGCGATCGCCGCGCGCCAGGCGATCCGCCGCTCCCACACCCGCACACAACCTCCAGATGTGGCACCGCCTTGCCGCCACGGTTGGGCCCGCGCCGCGCCCGGATCACGCACAGCGAGGTTGGTCCGACTCGGATCCTGAGTCCCCGTCCCCGTTGCGACTCAGCCGCAACCGGTGGCGCAGGTGGAGCCGTGGTCTGCGTACAGGGTCGAGTGCCCGCGGCGGCAGGAACTCGGGCAGCCCGCTGTCGCCGATGCGTACCTCCCAGCGGTCGGGGTTGTCGGGACGATGGGGATCGGGCTCGACCAGAGCGTGGTGGTGGGGGCACAGCAGGACCCCGTTGTCGAGGGTCGTCGGACCACCTGCGACCCAGGGGACGATGTGATGGCCATGGGTCGCGCGCGGCGGGCGCTCGCACCCCGGGAAGACGCATCCGCCGTCGCGAGCGATCAGGGCTGCGCGGATCTCGTCGGTGAACAGGCGCTTCTGGCGTGCGACGTGGACGGGGTTGCCCAGTGCGTCGACGACCATCGTGACGAGGTCGGCGTCACAGGCCAGCCGGCGTACCTCCGTGGAGGACAGCGACTCACCCGCCAGCTCGACAGGTCGATCCCGGCCGGTGAGCACGGCCATCGGGACGGTCAGGTTGATCCGCGGGCGGTCGGCGGCGAGGGCCGGGGTGCGGCAGGCGTCCGCGTACGCCTGGGCGATCTCGACGAGCGCATCGGCGCGCGCACGGGCGCGTGACGCGCGACCGCCGCACAGGCCGCAGCCCACACCCGGGCACGAAGGCCCGCACTGTGGCATCAGGTGGTCGAACCACGCCCGGCACGCCGCGCACGCGGCCTCCGGCCGACCGTCCCCGCAGCCGGGGTCCCCGCAACTGGGCAGGGAGTCCTGGCCAGGAGGGACGGAGGCCAGCGCACGGTGTCTCTCGCCCACCGCATCGAGCAGGCAGGCGAGCTGTTCGCCCTCGGTGAGCGGAAGCAGGCCGCGTACCTTCACCCCGCCGTTGCCGTCGGGGATCAGGTGGAGCTCGCGGGCGTTGCGCGCCGCCCGTTGCTGGCGGTCGAGGCGCTGTTCGAGCAGCTCGTCGGCGTGGTCGGGGTCGACGACCTCGACGAGCCTGTTGCCGAGCACCTGGAGCTCGCGGGGATCGAACTCGGCCGCATAGTCGATCATGGTCGCCTCGGCCTGTTGTTGTTGGCTCGTGGAGAGGTCGGCGGGGAGCAGCCTCAGTGCCTTCGTGATGGCGTCGGCCTGGCGCGGCGCGACCTGTCCCGAAGCCATGGCCCACCAGACGGCGGGCTGGCCGGTTGTCTCGACCGCACCGCGCACCACGGCTCGGGCCTGGGCGTGGGTGTGACCGCGCTGTTCCCGCAGCCAGGCGGTCGTCGTGACGCCGTGCTCACGTCCGGCCGCGTCCCGTGTCTCGACCGCGGCGACGACGAGTCGCTGGGCGGCTTCCACCACCGTGGCCAGCACCCCGACGCGCTGGGCCAGCTCGAGCAGCTGGGCGTCGGTGAGCAGCCCGAGGTCAGGAGTCCTCACGTGGTCGTGGATGGACGAGAGCGCCGTGAGCAGCAGCTCGGTCGACGCGGTGACCGCCGACGGAAGGGTCGGCGCAGGAGCAGCAGCAGCGGACATGGTTCACCTCCGAACGTCAGAAGCGAGGGGGCGGGTGGTGGGTTCAAGTCTGGTGATCGGGTCTGACAATTCCTGTCCGGCGGGACCATCGGAGGTGCCGCCGCGACGAGAACCAGCCTGCCGAACGGGTCCGACAATTCCTGTGCCGGTTGGGGACGCAAGCGTTGATCACCGGGCGTTCAACCAGAGTTCGCCTCGGTGACATAGCGGTGTCCGGCCGCGGGTGACCACAATGTGGCGCGTGTTGAACCACTGGTCAGGTACCCCCGTCCGACTTGTCGCAGGCGGCATGCTCGTCCTCGCGGCCACAGGCTGTACGCCCTCGAAATCCACGCCTGCCGAAGGCGTGACCCCAGGGATCCCCACCGCCACCATGCCTGCGACGAGTAGTACGCCCAGCAGCGGGCCCACGGTCACCGGCGCACCGTCCAAGAGTCAATCCGCGACAACCGCCGAACTCTCGACAGAGGAGTTCACGCGCCGTGCCCAAGGGGCCTATCAGACGGCGTTCGATGAATTCGAGCGCATGGCCTGGGCGGGTGGAGCAGCCGAGCCATCCCCCAAGTTGTTGGAGGTAGCCGAGGGTAAATACGTCGAGAAGTACATGAGCGTCCTCAGGCAGCAGAAGACTGACGGGGCGCAGCTCAAGGGCACCTCGTCGACCACTCGAAGCAAGTTCCTCGAGAGGCCCGTGGGCCGCCCCCGTCATTCGGTCCGGACGGTGTGTGAGTCGTCGGTTTCGATTTGATGGGTGCAT
>NZ_BAAGXC010000011.1:0-1045 GCF_054780035.1 Mariniluteicoccus endophyticus
AAGACCTCGACGCCTACCCCGAGACCGACGCGCCACCCCCGCGACCCACCCTCGATTGGGATGAGCCCCATAACTGAGAGTAGAACGAGGACGGTGCTGTAGAAGCGACCTGTTTCGTAGTCAACCAGGGCCCTCTGCAGCAGGGGGATGCGCGGCCGCATCTCGTCGAATCGGTTGAGCCGGCGAAGCGGGAATGAAATTCGATCCTGCGTTTGGTAATACTCGATGAGCCGCCGCTCAGCAGTCTCAGGGTCTTGAGCTGAGATGATTTCAGCGATGGCTTCTAGGTTTAGGTCGCCAGTGAAGACCCAGTTTCGGGGACCCAGTAGCGTATAGAACGCGTCGACAGTATCGGTGATCCGCCGATGCTCTCCTTGGAGGCGCTTGAGTTCCTTTCGCTGGTCTCGCGGCAACAGGAATCCCAGCAGTCTGAACGCAGCCATCTGCTGCTCCAACTCCCTGACTGAGGGGAGATCGCGCGCAGACCCGTAGGGGGTTGCCGGTGGATGGTCCGTCATGTCGATAACGCTAGCGGTGAGCGCAGGCAACCGGGACGGACCGCACTCCTCCGGTTCGTGGACGCGCTACACACGTCATCGCGTTTCACCCACACCGTGCCTCGACTGACTTCGAAGCGTTTCGCAACAGCAGTGGCAGTCTGCCCGTCACTCCGAGCGGTTCGGATCGCGTCCACTTCCTCCAGCGTCAGGCTCCACCGCCTCACAAGAGGGCGTGGTCATCACCATCGCGCACCTGGGCCGCCCCCGTCATTCGGTCCGGACGGTGTGTGAGTCGTCGGTTTCGATTTGATGGGTGCATTGCCGAGCGTACTCGGCTGGGCGTAGGTAGCCGAGCGAGGAGTGCCGGCGGTGATGGTTGTACTCGTCCTTCCAGTCGCCGATCACGACCTGCGCGTGCAGTAGCGAGTAGAAGCTGTTGATGTTGAGGCACTCGTCGCGGATCCGGCTGTTGAATGACGGCTCTTCACAGATGACGGTGTAGTTCGGTTCTGAATCCTCCGGTGTCCAGTAGGGCGCGGATGACG
>NZ_BAAGXC010000012.1:0-2900 GCF_054780035.1 Mariniluteicoccus endophyticus
AAGACCTCGACGCCTACCCCGAGACCGACGCGCCACCCCCGCGACCCACCCTCGATTCGGATGAGCCGGATTCAAGCGGTGAGCGCAAGGAACTCTGCGAGTTTCTCTGATGGTGTCAGATAGCCCAGAGTCTTGCGTGGGCGTCCGTTGAGGCTGTCCTGGATCGCGTCCAACTCCTCCCGGCTGACGATGCTCAGGTCGGTGCCCTTGGGTAGATACTGGCGAATCAGACCGTTGGTGTTCTCGTTGCTCCCGCGCTGCCAGGGCGAGTGCGGATCGCAGAAGTAGATCGGGATACCCGTGGCGGTGGTGAACGCGGCGTGCTGCGACATCTCCGCCAAGGAACCCCAGTGGAAAAGCCGGGCACACCGGCGGACAACCCACGCCCCCACCCAGCCCGCCACATCCCGACACCCCGAAATACCGAAAACGACATCAACAAATGACCAACGGCGGATCGAGGCTGAACTGATACAGTGACGCGTCGGGCGAGGCGATCTGCATGTCCTGCGTGCGCATGCCGTGTACGTGTGTGCGAGCACGGCCACCTTAGGCCTCACGCCGACAGCCGGTGACACCAGCGGTTGACGCCGGCGCTATTCCAACCAGCAGACACAGAACTCCTGACGGTCCTGCCGTGAGCCGATGACCACCGACGTGCCCCTAACGAATCGAAACGCTCAGACGTTTGCCCTCCACGCGCACCCCGTACTCAAGGTGCGCAGCGTCGCGGATCAGTAGAATCCCCCCCTGCCAGCGGACGTCCTCCACAACCTCCGATAGTTCAACCCGATCGGTTTCAGCTTCGTCCACCAAACGACGAACCGATGTCTCACAGACCACGAGCCAACCGTCATCGATGCGAAAGACCACCAACAAATCCTCATCAAACTTGATCACTCGCAGACCCAAATCCAAAGCACCAGGCAGCCGAACCAGTTCCAAAGCAGACCAGAAGTAACCCATCTCACCACAGCTCCCCAGCGAGATGGGTCGCCAGCCAGAGACGGTAAGTGTCCCAGCGTGCTGGCCATCCACCGTCACAGTGACCACTGCAGTCCGACCCTGACCATCTGGGGCCGTACGAACCTCGTACACGCGATCCCCGAGTATGAACGTCTGTCCGGTCATTATCGTGGTCCAGGCAGGGCCGTGATCAGCCGGATGGTGCCGTCAACATCCACAGCCCAAACCGAGGTGATGTTCCAGGTCTGGCCGCTGGGACCAGTCATTGGGCCGCGAACGACGAACTTTGTGCCGCCTCCGGTCATCGGTTCGGACCTCGACGCGTTGCCAAAATTCGTCGTGAGGTGACTTTGGAGAGCGGAGTCCAATGCTGACTCATCGAAACCCATAGAGTCGTTGAAGACGCCAGACTTACTTGAGTTTCTAAGCAGATAGCCAAACTTCCCCTCAGGGATAGTGATTCGGGTCGTGTCAAGAATGTCACCAGCGCTGTTGCCAATAAACTTGGGTCTGTCAGATTCTTTGTGTAAGTGAGGTTGGTCAGTTCAGACCCAGGCGGTCGCCGTAGGTCAGGGACAAGATGTTGAGAATGTTCTTCCAACCGGAGACCTGACCGGTCGGGTTGGGCCGGTTGGGTTCCTTGTGGCGGATCGACAGGTAGAGGACCTTGAGGGCGGATTCCTCGTCGGGAAAGTGGCCCCGCCTGCGGGTGGCGGCCCGGAACCGGGCGTTCAGCGACTCGATGCCGTTGGTGGTGTAGATGATCCTGCGGATCTCGGGCGGGAAGTCCAGGAACGGGATGAACTCCTCCCACGACCGCCGCCACATCTGCACCATGGCCGGGTACTTGCCCTCCCACGTCTGGGCGAACGCCTCGAACTCGTCGGCGGCCACGTCGGGGTTCGGTGCCACCTAGACCCGCTTCAACGCGGCGGTGATCTTCGACCAGTCCGCCTTCGACGCATACCGCAGACTGTTGCCGACCAGATGGACCACACAGGTCTGCACCACCGCTTCCGGCCAGATCGCGGTGATCGCCGTGGGCAGCCCCTTCAGCCCGTCGCAGCACACGATGCACACGTCGAGGATCCCACGGTTCCGAAGGTCTGTCAGCATGAACATCGGTTGCTTGGCGCCCTCCCCGCCCGAGGGGCCGACCCACATGCCCAGCACGTCGCGGTAGCCGTCCACACCGATCCCGACCGCCACGTAGACCGGCCGGTTCGCCACCGTGCCCTGACGGACCTTCAACACGATCGCGTCGATCAGCACCACCGGATACACCCGGTCCAACCGGCGGGCCTGCCAGGCCTTCATGTCGGCCAGGACCTGCTCGGTCACCCTCGAGACCAGATCCCGGGACACGTCGGTGTCATAGACCTCCGACAGGTGCTCCACGATGTCACCGGTGGTCATCCCCTTGGCATACAGCGACACCACCGCCTGATCGAACCCGGCCAGCCGGCGCTGGTGCTTGGCGACCACCTGCGGGCACGAACGTGCCCTCCCGGTCGCGGGGCACGTCCAGGGTGACCTTGCCGATCTCGGTGGTCACGGTCTTGCGGGACGTGCCGTTACGGGAGTTTCCGCGGTTCCGCCCGGCCGGGTCGTGCTTGTCATAGCCCAGGTGCTCGGCCATCTCGACCTCCAACGCCGACTGCAACACCTGCCGGGTCAACGCGGTCAACAACCCGCCCTCCCCGGTCAACTCGATGCCCTGCACCCGGGCGGCCTGCACCAGCTGCTCGGCCAGCTCGGCCACCTGCCCCGCATCCGCCCGGACAGCCACCACCTCGCCACCGGCCGCGGCGGCCTCCTTGTTCGACATGTCAGTGAGACTCCTTCCGGCCCGACCCACAGGTCAAGGCCCTCAGCCAGCCCCACTTACACAAAGTTTCGGACATACATGATGGAAAGCGTCTTGGGGAGTCGTG
>NZ_BAAGXC010000013.1:0-166728 GCF_054780035.1 Mariniluteicoccus endophyticus
GCCGCACCCACGTCCACTACCGGGACGAGGACAGCGACCGCGCTACACCACTATCGGGGACTCAACTGGACCGACCTGATCCGCGTCCAAGGCCCGGCCGACTGTCACCACGGCTCCTCGGCGAGGACGGGGGCCTCGACGAAGTGCTCCACGTTGCCGGTGGCTCTGAGGATGGTCCGCTGAGGCTGCGGCATGCCCTCGATGCCCATTCCACGGGCGACCAGGCGTGCGGCGCCCAGGTGGAGCAGCTTTTCGCCCATCCGCATCCGGCCACGGCCGGCGGCGCGGATGTTCTTGAGCCAGTCGACGTCAGGGCCGCGGTGAGCGCGAACGTGACCGTGTCGCCGGACCGGAAAGCCATGAGCGGGGTGTGGTAGACCCGCCCCGACCTTCGGCCGACGTGCTCCAGGTCGACGAACGAACCGGTGCTGGCCAGTCGGACGAGCAGCTTGTTGAGGTAGTCGCGGTTGAACGTCGTCACGCGCTTCGGGATCGGCATGGTGGCTCCCTTAGACCTCGAGCGTACGCAGGCGCCGACTGCCGCAGCGGTGGGGTCACTGCGTGAGCGGCCCACAGGCGACGACCTAGGATGAGGGGCGTGGGAGTCCATGCCCTGCTGACGGCCGCCGTGGCCGACGACGACTACAGGGACCTGTCCGTGGACGGGGTCTCGTTGTCGGCGTCCGAGCTCCTCGGCATCGTCGACGCCGAGGCGCAGGGACTGCTGGCTGAGGGGTGGCGTCCCTACGACCGCTTCCCGCTGCCCGCGCCGGACTTCACCGGCGTGCTGCGTACGGTTGCGGCCCTGACGATCGGCCTGACCCTCGATCCGCACGACGAGACGCACGGCCCGCGCGCCGGGCGACCCGCCGTCTCGCTCGAGGACGCGCGTCAGGCGTTGGCGCACGTGCGCGAGAGCACGGGGCGGCGCGAACACCCCTGGCGAGACGTCGCCGAGCACTGGTGGCTGCACGAATCGACCGAGATCGACCGGTTGCCCGCCCGGATCCCCGGACCGGCCGGCCGCCTCCTCCTCCAGCTCCGGAGACAGCCCCCGAAGAGTCAGCCACGGCCGATGGTCGAACCCGACGAACCGCCGTTCTCGGCCGGCCTGCCCGCCGTGCACGGCACGCTTCTCGTGCTGCACGAGTTCGGGCTCGCGTGCTGCGGGGTCCCCACCGCGGCGGGCGACCACCGGACCTGGCACTGGCAGGAGAGCGGTGGCATCCTCTGGGCGGGCTGCGGCCCCGCCAACGGATCAACCACGGGTGTGGTCCGGGCGATGTACGAGCTGCGTCCCCGCAACGGGGGTGCCAGTGGCGCAGCGGAGCCCGGGCCGGTCGATTGGAACAACCGGCCGCTGCCGTTCTGGCCACACCGCCAGTGCCGCGGGGACGTGGCGCTCGACGTCGAGCCGCTCCCGCTCGACTGACACGACAGATCCGCCGCAGAACGCGGCCGGTCCGCCCGAACCGGCGTTGGGCACGTCCTGCGGGTTGTCCCGACGCCCAACACCCCTCGGCGCTGACGTCCTCGCCGGTGACGGTCTTGATGATCTCCGGCCCGGTCAGGAACATGTTCGACGTCTGGTCGACCATGATCGTGAAGTCGGTGAGGGCGGGGGAGTAGACGGCGCCGCCGGCGCAGGGGCCCATGATGACCGAGATCTGCGGGATCACGCCCGAGGCCAGGACGTTGCGCACGAACACCTCGCCGTACGCGGCCAGTGAGCGTACGCCCTCTTGGACGCGCGCACCGCCGGAGTCATTGAGGCCGATGATCGGGATGCCTGAGGCGACCGCGAGGTCCTGGATGTGGGAGATCTTCTGCGACTGGACCTCGGAGAACGACCCGCCGAGCACCGTGAAGTCCTGAGCGAAGACGGCGACGCGGCGGCCGTTGATCTTGCCGAAGCCGGTGATGATGCCGTCCCCGGGGAAGTGCTTGTCGGCCATGCCGAAGTCGTTGATGTTGTGGGTGGCCAGCGCGCCGAGTTCCTGGAAGGAGCCCTCGTCGAGCAGGATCGCCAGGCGCTCGCGCGCGGTCAGTTTCCCTTTCGCGTGTTGCTGGTCGATGCGGCGCGCACCGCCGCCGGCCAGTGCCTGCTCGCGCAATTCGCGCAGGCGTGACAACTCACCAGACATGAACCCTCCGTCGTCGACGAGGTCCAGCGCGCCGCCGGACCGTTCGAAGCATGATGCTGGCGGACGAACCCGACGCTCGAATACTACTCCCTGTAGGAGCTGGATGTGAACAGGGTCCCCGGACCCACTTGCAGGTGTCAGCGGGGTGCGAGGACCTTGTTGTCGATCAGCCGCGTGTGCCCGAATCAGACGGGCCGCCGTGCGGCGTTTGGCCGACGGTCTGGGAAGACTCCGGGTGGCCAGGGGAATCAGCGGCCCCGATTGTATGTTCACCCCATATGAGCACTGTTGAGATCACGCAGGAGACGTTCGAGTCGACCATCAACGACAACGACATCGTCATCTTCGACTTCTGGGCCGACTGGTGTGGCCCCTGCAAGCAGTTCGCGCCAGTCTTCGAGGCCGCCTCGGAGCGGCACGAGGACGTCATCTTCGGCAAGATCGACACCGAGGCCCAGCAGACGCTGTCGGCGATGCTCGAGATCACGTCGATCCCCACGATCATGATCTTCCGGCAGGGCGTACCCCTGCTGATGCAGCCCGGTGCGCTGCCGCCGGCCGCGCTGGAGAACCTCATCCAGCAGGTCAAGGGGTTGGAGATGGAGACCGTCAAGAAGGAATACGCCGAGACTCTGGCCAAGCACGAGGCCGAGATGAAGAACGAGGCGGCCCAGCAGGAGTCGTCCGAGGCCTGAGCCCTGGCCGTCGCGACCACGATGCCGCCGCGGACCGATCGACGGTCCGCGGCGGCATCGTCGTTCCGGCCCACCTTTTCAGGGAGGGGGCGTGCCAGATCAGCGAAAAGTTCGCCCCGGACCCGCCATATCGGGACTCCTGAGCCAACTTTTCGCCGATTCGGCACGCCTGCCAGTGGCCCCGTCCCTGATTGAACCCTGACTTGAGCCCAGTCCGCTCAACTCTGCTTGCCATTCACTCGCCCGTGGAGGATAGTTGAGTCCGTGAGGCTCAACCCTGAGCCATTCGACTTTTCCCGCTCCGACGAAGGAGATCCATGGACACCAGCAAACTGACCACGATGAGCCGCGACGCCGTCTCGGCCGCCGTGCGCATGGCCCTCACCGAGGGAAACCCCCAGGCCGAGCCGTCGCACCTGCTGGCGGCGCTGCTCGCCATCCCCGGAAACACCTGCGCCCCGCTGCTCGAGAACGTCGGCGCCGACCCCAAGGTCGTCGAGGCCGCAGCCCAGGGAGCGATCAAGAAGCTCCCATCGACGTCTGGCAGCTCGGTGGCGAACCCGACGATGTCGGGCCCGCTGGCGCGCGTTCACGCCGAGGCCGAGACCCAGGCTCAGAAGATGGGCGACAAGTTCGTCGCCACCGAGCACCTGCTGATCGCGCTGGCGAAGGTGAAGTCGGACGCCCAGCAGCTGCTCGGCCAGCTCGGCGTGACCGACTCCAACCTCGCCAAGGCGTTCAATGAGGCCCGCGGCGACAAGCGCATCACGTCGGCCGAGGAGGAGGGCTCCAGCTCGGTGCTCGACCAGTACTCGGTCGACCTCACCGAGGTCGCCCGCTCCGGCAAGCTCGACCCCGTCATCGGCCGTGACGCCGAGATCCGCCGCGTCGTCCAGGTGTTGTCCCGGCGCACGAAGAACAATCCGGTGCTGATCGGCGAGCCCGGCGTCGGCAAGACCGCCGTCGTCGAGGGCCTGGCCCAGCGCATCGTCGCCGGCGACGTGCCGGACTCGCTGAAGGGTCGCCGCCTGGTCTCGCTCGACCTGGGTGCGATGATCGCCGGCGCGAAGTATCGCGGCGAGTTCGAGGAGCGTCTCAAGGCCGTGCTCACGGCCATCAAGGAGGCCGAGGGTCAGATCATCACGTTCATCGACGAGCTCCACACGGTCATCGGTGCAGGCAAGGCCGAGGGCTCGATGGACGCCGGCAACATGCTCAAGCCCATGCTCGCGCGTGGTGAGCTGCGCATGATCGGTGCGACGACGCTCGACGAATACCGGGAGAACATCGAGAAGGACCCGGCCTTCGAGCGGCGTTTCCAGCAGGTGTTCGTCGGCGAGCCCAGCGTCGAGGACACGATCGCGATCCTTCGCGGCCTGCGTGAGCGTTATGAGGCCCACCACAAGGTCGCCATCACCGACGGCGCGCTGGTGGCCGCCGCAACGCTGTCGAACCGCTACATCACGTCGCGCCAGTTGCCCGACAAGGCCATCGACCTCATCGATGAAGCCGCGTCGCGCCTGCGCATGGAGATCGACTCCAGCCCGGAAGAGATCGACCAGTTGCGCCGCAACGTCGACCGCATGACCATGCAGCAGCTCGCCCTCGAGAAGGAGGACGATCCGGCCTCCCGCGAGCGCCTGGCGCGCCTGCAGGAGGAGCTGGAGAACGCGAAGGAGGAGCTGCGTGCGCTCGAGGCCCGCTGGGAGTCCGAGAAGTCGGGCCTCAACAAGGTCGGCGCGCTGAAGCAGCAGATCGACGAGCTGCGCAGCGAGGCCGAGCGCGCCCAGCGCGACGGCGACCTGACGCGCGCGTCCGAGCTGCTGTACGGTCAGATCCCCGCGCTGGAGAAGCAGCTCGAGGTCGCCGACGCCGCCGAGAAGGACGCCAAGCCCATGGTCTCCGAAGACGTCACGGCCAACGACATCGCCGACGTCGTGTCGGCATGGACCGGCGTACCCGTCGGCCGCATGCTGCAGGGCGAGTCGGAGAAGTTGCTCGAGATGGAAGCCGGCCTCGGCCGGCGCCTGATCGGCCAGAAGGCGGCGGTGAAGGCCGTGTCTGATGCTGTTCGTCGCAGCCGCGCCGGCATCGCTGACCCGAACCGGCCCACGGGCTCGTTCCTGTTCCTCGGCCCGACCGGTGTCGGCAAGACCGAGTTGGCGAAGTCGTTGGCGGAGTTCCTGTTCGACGACGAGCAGGCGATGGTCCGCATCGACATGTCCGAGTACGGCGAGAAGCACTCGGTGTCACGTCTGGTCGGCGCGCCCCCCGGCTATGTGGGCTACGAGGCGGGCGGCCAGCTCACCGAGGCCGTACGCCGTCGCCCCTACTCGGTGGTGCTGCTCGACGAGGTCGAGAAGGCCCATCCCGAGGTGTTCGACGTGCTGCTGCAGGTGCTCGACGACGGCCGCCTCACCGACGGCCAGGGGCGGACGGTGGACTTCCGCAACACGATCCTGATCCTCACGTCGAACCTCGGCTCGCAGTTCCTCGCCGACGCCAAGCTCGACGACAAGACGAAGCGTGACGCGGTCATGGAGGTCGTGCGAAAGTCGTTCAAGCCGGAGTTCCTGAACCGGCTCGACGAAGTCGTCATGTTCGACCCGCTCGGCATCGAGGACCTGACCCGCATCGTCGACATCACCCTCGACCGGCTCAACCGCCGTCTGGCCGATCGGCGCATCCGCATCGAGGTGTCCGATGCGGGCAAGGAGTGGCTGGCCATGACGGGTTTCGACCCCGTCTACGGTGCACGTCCGCTGCGTCGCCTGGTGCAGTCGACGATGGAGGACCTGTTGGCCCGCCGCGTGCTCGCCGGGGAGGTCATGGACGGCGACACGGTGAAGTTCGACCTCGATGAGGACTCCGACGGTCTGGTTCTGGCCTGAGGTTTGCTGAAGAACACGCGTACGCCGGTCCCTGCGGGGCCGGCGTACGCGTGCATGGACACGGGCATGGCGTACTGGACGGCTGAAACCCCGTACGCAGGCCCTGGCGACCGGCGCGGTGCGCATCTTCATGCCACCGCGTGCGGGCGTCGGGTCAGCGACCGAACAGCTTCCCGAACAGACCCTTCTTGGGTTCGGGCTGCGCGGCCGCCGGCACGAACCGATGCACCATCACGTTGCCGTGGGCGCGGATCTGCGCGATCACGGGGGCGATCACGGCGTCGTCGGGTGGTGTCTCACCCTCGATGCCGAACATCCACGCCGCGGCCGCGTCGCCGAGCTCGAGGGGGTGGAACGGCAGCGGGTAGTCGTCGAAATCGGGGTGCTCGCCCCGCAGGAACGGCTCCTCGAACGGTAGCGGCCGCCCCATGCTGGCCTCCTCGAGGGACTCCTCCATGCCACCGTAGAGCTCGACACGCCGCTGGCCGAACGGCCCTCCGGCCACCTCGAAGCGGCACACGTCCACTACGGAATGGATGTTGAGGTCCCACCGCCCGAACCCGTCCGGCAGCGTCCACACGGCGTTGTCAAGGGTGAGGGTGTCGGCGGCGAACAGGATCGTGTCGCCCCACGTTCCGGCCCAGATCGCGTCCCCCTCGGGGTAGGTCGAGTGCGCCTCACCCATGCCGTCGTTCGCGTACCCCTCCCCGAAGAACTGCCGGACCACGGCGGCGGCGCGTTCGGGACCACCCTCGGTCAGGCCGAGGATGTCGTCGCGGGGGATGCCGGGGGAGATGGCGGAGAAGTTGCACTTGAAGCCCATACCGGAAGAGTAGGGGCTGTGGGGCCACCGACGCCGACCTGCTCAGCGGCCCGTGTTGGCCAGGCCACCGACGGCCTCGCGGACGGGCGGAGGTGTGGGTGCGGTGGCCGAAGTCGTCGCGGACGGCGTCGGGGTCGCGGTCGTCGAGGCGGTGGGGCGCACCGTGGGCCGCGGTGACACGGTCGGTGTCGGGGTCGCGCTCGGTGTCGGGGTCGCGCTCGGGGTTGGGGCCGCGCTGGGGGTTGGGGCCGCGCTCGGGGTTGGCATCGCCGTCGGACAGCCCGCGAACGGGGCGCGGCGGCCGGTGAGGAACGCCTCGAGTCCGGCGAGGTCGTCGGTGTTGATGTGGTCGACGCCGGCGCCGTACAGGGTCTGCCAGACCTGGTCGCGGGCGGGCCCGGCGGTGTCCGGCGTACCCCAGAAGCGCAAGCGGGCGCCGGCGGCGTGGGTGCGGCGGACAAGGTCGTCAAGGCGGGCGCGCTGGTCGGCGGGCATGGGGCCGTCGCCTCGCCAGGTGAACTCCGTGGCCCAGTTGCTCGAGACGAGCGGCATGAGGTCGGCGTCGGGCGGCGTGGCGAGGTCGTCCGGGCGGCCGTCGAAGAAAGCCCAGCGGTCGGTGTCGGCCTGCATGAGGTCGCGCGGGCGCTCGCCGGAGATGACGACGCGCACTGCACCGCGCACGAGGCGGCCGTCGATGACGTGGGTGAAGACGTCGGGATACGGCTGGAGCTGACGCTCGAGCGTCGCATAGCTCTGGGCCCCGAACGACTTGAAGTCGACGAGGAGTTGCAGCTCGCCGGGCCAGCAGGGGTACGCCCGCCCGCCCTGGCTGCGGACGAGTTGGGCCAGCGGTGCGAGGTAGAGGTCGTTGAGGGTGCGGCCCTGGCCGGCCTCGATCGGGTCGTGGCCGACGTAGAGCTCGTCGGCCGCGAACCAGGTGTCGGCCTCGATGCTGGTGAACCCGTGGGAGAGGGCGTCATACAGCGGGTGGTCGTGGGCGTAGTCGTTGTGCGCGTGCCCGCCGACGAATGGGCGGCCAATGGTGAACCCGGCGGGCTGCTGGCTCGGGGCGGCGTACGCCGGGGCGAGCGGTCCCAGCAGCATGACGATCAGCGCGGCGATGGCGGCGACGGGGGGACGGGTGGGGCGCATGCAGACTCCTCGGTATGGACGCGCCCAGAGGTAGCGGTTGGTGGTGAACGGCAGGTGACAGATGGGCTTCGTGACGTACGCCGACACCCTCGCGATCGTCGTCGGCGAGCGCGACACCGACGCCCAGCTCTTCCGCGTCGAGTCCGACGGCTCGCTGTCGCAGCTCGAGCTCGTCAGCATCGGGGCGGGTGCCAACTGGGTACGCGTCCTCGCCGACTGGGTCGAGAGGGCAGAGCCAGGGCCAGTATTGCTTTTGCCAATGTGTCCATCCTTGGGTTTAATGTTCCGAGTGCTGTTCGAGCGCCATCCCAAGGAGTCCCGCATGTCCCGCACGGGCCAGTTCCACGACACACCGCACGGTCTGATGACCTGCGAGTGCTGTCGCGTGCGTGATCAGCGCTGCGCCACGCTCTGACCTCCGCGCCCCCCTCACGCTGTCCCCACGATCGGGGTGCGCCGCCGCGCGCCCAACCTCAGGAGTCCCCATGAACCGTCGTCATATGCTCGCCGCCGGCATCGCCGCCACCGCGCTCGTCGTCGCCGGGTGCAACGCGAACCCGCGTACGCCCGCCACGGGTCAGACCGCCACCGCCAGCGGTGCCACCACGACCACCCCCGCCCGCGGCGGCACCCTCAAGGTGCTGTCCACGTCGAAGGAGATCCACTTCGACCCGGCGATGAGCCAGAACCTCGGCACCTCCGGCATCCATTACATCGTCCGCGGCCTCACCAGTTGGAAGACCGACCCCAAGGCGATGGCCGAACTCGCTCCCGACCTGGCCACCGACACCGGCACCACGTCCGACGGTGGACGGACGTGGAAGTTCACCTTGAAGGACGACCTCCGCTACGCCGACGGCAGCCCCATCGTCGCCGCCGACATCAAATTCGGCGTCGAGCGCTCGTTCGACGAACAGCTCCAAGGTGGTCTCGGCTACCACAAGCAGCTGCTCGTCGGCGCCCCCGGCTATCGGGGACCCGCCCAGGGCCAGCACCTCGACTCGATCGAGACTCCCGACGACAAGACGATCATCTTCCATCTCGACCGGCCGTTCGCGGACTGGCCGTGGATCACCTCGATGCCGGCCTTCGCCCCCGTCCCGGCGACCAAGGGCATGGGCATCCCGGCGTACGACCACACCCCGCCCGCCTCCGGCCCCTACCGGGTCACCGACTACAAGGTCGGCTCGAAGGTCGTCCTCGAGCGCAACCCTCACTGGAAGGCCGAGACCGACCCGGTGCGGCCCGCGTACCCCGACCGCATCGAATACGAGATGGGCCTCAACTCCGAGACCGCCGGCCAGCGCATGGCCGCCGACCAGGGCGATGACAAGAACGCCACCGGTCCCAGCGTGAACGCATCGCTGATCACCCGCATCAACGCCGACCCGAAGCTCAAGGAGCGCGTCTACGTCTCCCCGTCGGGACAGATGACCTTCCTGGTGATGAACACCTCGCGCCCCGGCCTCAGCGACATCAAGGTGCGCCGGGCCATCCAGTACGCCATCAACAAGCAGCAGATCCAGACCATCGCCGGCGGCCCGGTCTACGGCGGTGACATCGCCACCACGTTGCTGCCCCCGGGCGTCTACGGCCACGAGAAGTTCGACCTCTACCCCGCCGCGCCCACCGGCGACCAGGCCAAGGCCAAGGAGGTCCTCGCCGGAGCTCAGGTGCCGAAGCTCACCCTGGCCATCGACTCGGCGAAGACGGCCCAGGGCAACCAGGCCGCTTCCATCGCCAACGACCTGAAGGCCATCGGGATCGAGGTCCAGATCGTCCCCCAGGATGCGGACAAGCTCAGCGACACCCAGACCAAGACCGGCGACTTCGACCTCACCCTGGCCGGGTGGCAGGCCGACTTCCCCTCCGCGTACGCCGCACTGCAGCCGCTGATCGCCAGTTCCGAGATCGGCAACGGCGGCTACAACATGGCACGGCTGTCCGACCCGAAGATCGATCAGGCGATCGCCGAGGCGTCCGGTGTGCTCGACGCCGCCGCCGCGCAGAAGAAGTGGGCGGAGATCGATCGGGCTGCCATGGAACTGGCTCCCGTCGTGCCGCTGATCTACTCGAAGAACGCGTTCATCTACGGCTCGAATGTCGGCGGTTCTTACGTGCCCCTCTACCCCAGCTACACCAACGCACTCGTCCAGGGTCTGAAGAAGCCGTGAGCGGGGAGGCGACCTCCGAGCACGCACCGACCCGGACCCCGGGGTCCCCGAACGCAGCGAGCGGGGGCGCGACGGGCCCACGCACCACACGCGGGACCGTACGCAGCCGCCTGCTGCGGGCCCGCCAGTTCCATGTCGGTGCGGTCTGCCTGACCTCCGTCGCGCTGGTCGGACTGTTCGCGCCCCTCATCACCGCCCTCACCGGGCAGGACCCCGCCACGTTCGACTCGACGGCGATCGACGCCGCGTCGGGCGGTGTCCCCATCGGCCCGTTCGGCGGTGTTTCGTCGCGGCACCTGCTGGGTGTCGAACCCGGCACCGGGCGCGACCTGCTGGCGCTCATCGCCCACGGCATCCGCACCTCCATCGGCATCGCGGCCGGGGCGACGATCTTCGCCCTGGCCATTGGGGTGACCGTCGGCCTGCTCGCCGGCTATTGCGGCGGCTGGGTCGAGGCCGTGCTGGGACGGTTCGTCGACTTCATGTTCGGCTTCCCGAGCCTGCTGTTTCTCATCGCCATCCAGCTGATCGTGCCGCCGGACTTCCCCAAGCCGGTGCTGATCATTCTGGCGCTGGCCGCGTTCGGCTGGGCGGCGACCGCGCGCCTGGTCGGCGGGCAGGCCAAGGTCATCGCCGCCCGCGACTACGTCACCGCCGCCCGCGCCACCGGTGCCACCCATCGGGACATACTGGTCGGTGAGATCCTGCCGAACCTCGTGTCGACGGTGATCGTCGTGGCCGCGCTGAAGTTCCCCGCGTTCGTCGCCACCGGTGCCGGGTTGAGCTTCCTCGGGATCGGGGTGGGGCCGCAGACCCCCGAACTCGGCCGCCTCATCGGCAATTCCATCACGTGGACCTACACCGGGGCCGACATCTGGTATCTGCTGTTCCCGGGGGCCGCACTGCTGCTGATCGTGCTCGGCTCGATGCTCGTCGGCGACGCGCTGCGGGATGCCTACGACGTGAAGACCGAGGAGGTCTGATGCTGCGCTTCGTCGCCCAACGGGTCGCCGCCTCCGCGCTGATCCTGCTCGCCATCTCGCTCGCGGTCTATCTGCTGTTCTACTCCGTCGGCGAGC
Organism: Mariniluteicoccus endophyticus; assembly: GCF_054780035.1. Classification (NCBI taxonomy): domain Bacteria; kingdom Bacillati; phylum Actinomycetota; class Actinomycetes; order Propionibacteriales; family Propionibacteriaceae; genus Mariniluteicoccus; species Mariniluteicoccus endophyticus. The sequence goes on from NZ_BAAGXC010000013.1 coordinate 10,959, forward strand.
CCGCCCAGATCATGTGCGGACGGCCCTGCTACCCCGATCGGCTCGAGCAGGTCAAGGCCTTCATGCAGACCGACAAGCCGGCGCTGCAGCAGTGGTTCGACTTCCTTCGTGGGCTGGTCGCCGGTCGGACGTTCGGGACCGGACCCGAGGCCGTCGCCTGCGACGCCCCGTGCTTCGGGTTCTCGTTCGACCTCCGCCAGCCCGTCACCGCGCTCATCCTCGAACGGCTGCCCATCACCGCGGCCATCGCACTCGGCGCGATCGTCGTCGCCGTCGCTATGGGCATGAGCGGTGGCATCGTCGCCGCCCTGCGACGCAACCGCCCGTTCGACCATCTCGTACGCGGCCTCTCGCTGCTCGTCCTCGCCACACCCACCTACCTGTTCGGCCTGTTGGCGCTGCTGGTGTTCGGGTTCGCCCTGAACATGGTGCCCGTCTCCGGCTATGTCCCGTTCGCCGAGTCGCCGATCGACTGGGCGTGGCACCTGGTCACCCCCTGGCTGGTCCTGGGCACGATCTTCGCCGCCAGCTACCTGCGATTCGCGCGCAACCAGATGCTCGACGAGCTCGGCGCCGACCACCTGCTCGCCCTGCGGGCCACGGGAGCGCCCCGGCGTACCGTGCTGCGGTCGGCGCGGCGCGGCGTATGGGTGCCGATCGTGACGATGGTCGGGCTGGACATCGCCGGTCTGCTCGGCGGCGCGATCTTCACCGAACGCGTCTTCGGCATCCACGGTCTCGGTGAACTGCTCATCGAGGCGGTGAGCCGCCGCGACCTCGGCCTGGTCGTCGGCACCGCGCTGTTCGGAGCGGCCCTGGTCATCGTCGCCAACCTTGTCGTGGACATCGTCCATGGCCTGATCGATCCGAGGATCCGTCGTGCCTGACCGCCCCCACATCCCGGCGTCCGCCGCCCACGCCGCGAAGTCCGACCTCCTTGCGAAGTCCGAGGAGGCCGTGCTGCGCGTACGCGATCTGCGCGTCACCTACGGGACCACCACCGCAGTGGCCGGCGTCTCCCTGGACGTGCGCGCCGGGGAGGTGCTCGGCGTCGTCGGCGAGTCGGGGTCGGGCAAATCGACGATCGGGCTCGCCGCACTCGGCCTGCTGCCACCGACCGCGCGGGTCAGCGGCGAGGTCCTCGTCGGTGACCACGAGATGGTCGGGCTGCCCGAGCGGGCGCGGGAGGGCGTACGCGGTGGTGAGATCGCCATGGTGTTCCAGGACGCGCTCGCCGCACTGAACCCCTACCGCACGGTCGGCCAGCAGATCGCCGACGCCCACCGGCTGCGCCACCCGGTCAGTGCGGCCGCCGCCCGCGCCCGAGCCGTAGAGATGCTGGGACGGGTCGGCCTGAGCGATCCCGAGACGCAGGTCGAGCGCTACCCTCACGAGTTCTCCGGGGGGATGCGACAACGCGCCATGATCGCCATGGCCGTCGTCAACGAGCCGCGCGTACTGATCGCCGACGAACCCACGACCGCGCTCGACGTGACCGTCCAGGGCCAGGTGCTGCAGTTGTTGCGCGAACTCGTCGACGATCTCGGCATGGCGATGCTGCTCGTCACCCACGACCTCGGCGTCGTCGCCGAGACCGCCGACCGGGTCGCGGTGATGCGCGGTGGGGAAGTGGTCGAGACCGGGCCCGTCGCCCAGGTGTTCACGCAGACCGCCCACCCCTACACCCGCGCGCTGCGCGACGCCACGCCGCGTATCGACGTGCCCGCACCGCCGCCTCGGGCGGTCGACGACGACGTGGTGCTGCGGCTGACGGGGGTCTCGAAGACCTTCCGCTCGCGTCGGGGCCTGCTGGGTCGGGGCGTGGAGACGCGCGCGGCACAGGACGTGTCCTTGGAGGTACGTCGCGGCGAGACCGTCGCGCTCGTCGGCGAGTCGGGGTCCGGCAAGTCGACGGTGTCCCGGATCGCGCTGCGTCTGGTCGATCCGGACGCCGGACGGATCGAGTTCCGTGGGCAGGACATCACCGGGTGGTCCCAGACGCGGCTGCGACCACAACGTCGCCACATGGCGATGATCTTCCAGGACCCCTATTCATCGCTCAACCCACGGCACCGCGTGGGCCAGATCCTTGGTCGCGCCGCCCGTGTCCACGGCCTCGACGCGAGCCCCTCACGGATCGCCGGGCTGCTGGAACAGGTGGGTCTCGATCCGGCGTACGCGGAGCGATACCCGCACCAGTTCTCCGGCGGCCAACGGCAACGCATCGGCATCGCGCGGGCGCTGGCGACCCAACCCTCGCTGCTGATCGCCGACGAGCCCGTCTCGGCCCTCGACGTCTCGATCCGGGCCCAGGTCATGGACCTGCTGGCACGGCTGCGCGACGAGGAGAACCTCGCGCTGCTGCTGGTCTCGCACGACCTGTCGGTGGTGAAGTCCGTCGCCGACCGCGTGGCGGTGATGCGCGCCGGGCAGATCGTGGAGCAGGGGACCGTGGCCGAGGTGTACGGGCAGCCGCAGGAGGCGTACACGCGGGGGCTGTTGGCGGCCGTGCCGTCGCTGGTGCCGGTGCGCTGACCGGCGTTCTTCCCGCCGCTGATTCGTGCTGCACAGCGGGCCGCCGAGGAGCATGGCCTGACCGTGATGGTCGTCGAGACCAACTCCGATCCCGAGCGGGAACGCCGTCTTCTCGCCTCACTGATGCCACATTGCGAGGGACTCGTGATGGGCTCCCCGCGCCTGCCTGCCGCGGAACTCCAGCAGATCGCCGAGATGACGCGGCTCGTTCTGATCAACAATGACACCGACGGCGTCGCGCGCGTGCTGTTGTCATCGTCCCAGGCGCTGCACGAGGCCATCGCCCGATTCGCCGACGCGGGGGCGCGCCGGTTCACCTATGTCGGTGGACCGACCCGGTCGTGGTCTCAGCACGAGCGCAGCCGAGCCGTCGCAGAAGGCACCGTTGAGCGTGGCTTCGCCGTCGAGTTCCTCCAGGTCGAGGCCGGAACGTACGCGCAGACTCGTGCCATCGTGGGCGACCAGGCCCCCGATTCCGATGTCATCATCGCCTTCGACGACATCATCGCCTGCGGAGTGTTGGACGGCCTCGGCGACGCCGGGCTGCGCATCCCCGGCGACGTCCGGCTGCTGGGGTGTGATGATGCGCTTCCCGTGCGCACCCGGCCACGGTTGTCAACCATCCAGCTTCCCACCGCATACGCCGTCCAGGAGGCCGTCGGGTTGCTCGTCGAGATGGCGGGACCCATGCGTGCCGAGGCCCGGATCGTCTGCCACGGCGTGCTTCGACTCCGGGAAACCTGAAACCGGCCCTCGGCATTCTCGGCTGAAGGATTCGAGCGGTTCAGCAGAGCTGAGACCGATTGCATGCACGCGGGAACGACACGCCGGCTCAACGGATCGGGGGCACCGGTTGGGTGCGATCGGGATCGGTCTTCCTGGGTGGCGAGTCAGGCCTGGTCGGCGTACTCCTCGGCATCGGTGTCGACGCCGGTGGGGTCCCAGCGGATCAACGCGATGGACAGCAAGCCGAGCAGCGGGAAGATCAGGATCACCCAGAACACGCCGGTCTTCAGCGACGCGGCCAGGATCGGGAAGCCGACGAGCGACACGATCGAGAACACCCGCTTGACGCCCTCGTTGAAGCCGACGCCCACGCCGCGGAGGCTGGACGGGTAGCTGAGGGTCGCGTACGCCATCAGAGTGGCGCCCGGGCCGCCCGCCTGGGCGAAGATGAACAGCGCGAGCATCGCCACCGCGACGTAGACGATCGCGCCTTTCGGCGCGCCGATGAGAGCCATGGCAGCGAGCGCGACGGCCTGCAGGCCGAACCCGATCAGGGTCTCGCGGCGGGCGCCGATCTTCGACACGATGCTGACGCCGATCAGGCCGCCGGCCACGCCGAACACGAGGTTGATGACGAGCGACGACGTGATCGTGATGAGGGGGCCGCGGCCGAGCAGCTCGGAGATGATCAGCGGCGTCCCGTACGCGACGGCGTTGTAGCCGAACGTCGAGAACACGCTGACGCAGAGCGCGGCGATGGTGCGCATGCGGTAGCGCGGCGACCAGAGACGGGCGAAGGCGTTGGTGCGGCGGACGGGGGTGGGGGCCGCCGAGGCGTCGGGGGCCAGCTCGGCGTCGATGCCGTACGAGCTGCGCAGCACGTCGACCGCGCCGCGCAGGTCGCCCTGGTTGGCGAGCCACTGCGGGGACTCCTGCAGGAAGCGGCGGCGGACGATCAGCACGACCAGGGCCGGCACCGCGCCGAAGCCGACGACCCAGCGCCACAGGTGGGGCTGGTGGGCGGCGGGCAGGGTGAGGAACAGGACGAGCACGACGACATAGCCGATGCCCGTGGCGGCGTACCAGGCCGGCGACCAGGCGTTGACGCGCTGGGAGCGGTTGCCCTTGCCGCGCAGCGACGAGAACTCGGCGAGGAAGGCCATGGCGACGGGGAGGTCGAGGCCGACGCCGATGCCCATGATGAACCGGAAGAAGATCAGCACCCACTCGTTCGGGGCGAGCGCGCAGCCGATCGCGGCGACCACGAAGAAGATCATGTCGGCGGTGAACAGCTTGTAGCGTCCCAGCTTGTCGACCAGCCAGCCGCCCACCGTCGCGCCGACGACGGAGCCGGCCATGATCGCCGCATTCACCAGGCCGGTCATGAAGCCGTTGAGCCCGAACTGCTTCTTGATCTCGGTGATGCCGAAGGCGAGCGAGCTGAAGTCGTACGCGTCCATGAAGATCCCGCCGAGCGCGAGGATCACCACGCCGAGCGCGCCGCGCTGGGGCGTCGTGCGGTCGGCGACGAGGCGGGCGACGTCGGCGGGCGTGCGGACGACGGGGCGATGGGTGTCGGTCTGGGTCACGGGTCCAAGGGTGGGGGCTGTCGCGAACGCGACCGCGCGCCGACCAGATGGCAAGACGCGGTCCTATGAGAATATTCGTTCTTGCTATGGAGGCGTGATGGGGGGACGCCCCGGATAGACTCCACGGCTCCACAGCAGTGGCCCGCGACGAATGGAGTGCCATGTCTCTCACCCGTGACCGTCTGGTCGTGACCGCGGCAGCCCTGGTCTGGGTCGTCGGCACGGCGTTCGGGTTGGGCCTGATCGGGACGCGCGTGGCCGAGCAGGGCCGCGGGTTGTTCAGCGACCACGCGACGCTCATCGCGCCCCACGGGCCGGCGTTCTCGATCTGGTCGGTGATCTATCTCGGGCTGGCCGGGTATGTGGTGTGGCAGTGGCTGCCCGCGGCGGGGCGCTCGCGCTGGGCAGAGCGTACGCGGATCCCCGCCGCGGCCACGCTGGCCCTGAACGGGGTGTGGCTGCTCGTGACGCAGGCCCAGTGGATCTGGGGGAGCGTCGTCGTGATCGCGCTGCTCGTGGCGGCGTTGGGGTGGCTGTTCCGGCGCGTGCGCGACCTGGAGCCGGGCGGGCTCGGGGACGCGGTGTGGGTGCGGGTGACGTTCGGGTTGTATCTCGGGTGGTCGTGCGTCGCGACCTGCGCGAACGTGGCGCTGGCGCTCGTCGGGTCGGGCGTAGCCGCGACCGGCGTGCTCGCTGTGGCGCTGACGGTGGCCGTGATCGCGGTGGTCGTCGGCATCGCGGGGGTGACCGTCGCCCGCCTGCTGGTCCACCGCGCGAGTGCCATCGCGTTCGGGGCTGCCGCCGCATGGGGCCTGGCGTGGGTGGCGGTCGGCCGTTTCACCGGCGAGCTGCGGTCCCCGGTCGTCGGCGGCGTCGCCGCGGCGGCTGCGGTCGTGGTGGTCTTCCTCGCGATCGCGCGTCGGGGTCGGCGTTCGGCCTGAGTCCGGTCCGCGTCGGTGTCGCAGGAACAGGTCTGGAGACTGGTCCAGGGGTGCGACCGGGTTCGGGGCACACGTCTCAGACGCTCGTGCTGGAGGTCAGTGGCCGGTGTTGGCCAGGCCGCCGTCAGTTCTTGCCGGGCCGGCGTCGGCGTACGACGAGGAATCCGACGATCAGCCCGACGAGCGTCACCACGCCGAGGCCGATCGCGGCGATCAGGACGACGTTCGGGCCGCGGGGCGCGGGGTTCGGAAGGGCCTGCGTACGCGGCGGCCCGAGGACGCGCTGGGCCTCCTCTTCGGTCATGAGGCTGCACCAGGTGGCCTGCAGGGGTGCGATGCCGGCGGTGTCGCCCCGTGTGGGGTAGCCGACGATCATGGCCACGGTTCCTTCTTTCCAGCGGCCGAGCCCGCAGGCGGTGGTGGCCTGGTTGGTGACGATGGTGGTGGGTTCGAGGCCCGGCCCCTTGTACAGGGCTTCGGGGTCGACGCTGAACACGGCGTACTGTCCGCCGACCTGCGTCACGCGGTCGACGCGCACCTTGGCCACATAGGCGGCCGAACGCGCGGCGCGTTCCGGGTCGGGCGGCATGCAGCTGCATGCCGACGCCGGGCAGGCGGTGGACACCGACTGTGCGGTCAGCAGCGCGAGCGCGGCCAGGATCAGCGCCAGGCGGTTCCAGAGGCAGGTGCGGGGCATGGGAACCATGGTCCGATGTGAACGGGTCAGAGGCGCTTGCGGCCGAGTCGAGGAGCTACCCCCGCCCCTTCGAGACGATCCCGACGACTCTCTCACTAGCAGCTGTCGAGAATGTCCGAGGCTTCAGCCGATTGCTGGTGGCGGGTAGGAGTCCCAACCCTCGTTGGCGGGTCTGGCCTCTGGGCCGTCTCCCGTGAGCGTCTTGATGTACTGGTCGAGGTAGGGCAGTGAGAACTCCACGTAGCCGCGGCCGGCCTGCTGGACGTAGCCGCTCTTGATGAGGCGCTGCTTGTAGACCTGCACGTACTGGTCGGACTCGCCCATGCGCTGCACGATGTCGGCCATCTTCGACCGGCCCTCGTCGATCGACATGGCTCGCAGGAAGTCCTTGTCGCGCTCGGAGAGGTCGTCGAAGACGCGGCTGATCACGCGGTCGACGACCGCCTTGATGGCGCGGTCGAGGGCGAAGTCCGCGTCGGCCAGGGTGACCGTGGGTGAGCCGGGCGTGTGACGCCAGGCGTAATCGCCGGCCAGCTGGATGAGATAGGGGTAGCCCTGCGCGATCTGAGTGAGCCGGTCGAGGGCCGCATCGTCGGTGGTTCGGCCACCGAACTCGATCGTCTCTTGGAGCACGCGCCGGGTCGTTGACGCGGGTAAGCGCCGGAAGTCGAGGGGGCGTGAACGGCGCAAGAACGTGAGGGTGCGCTGCTTCATCAGCTCGTCGAGATCCACGCCGATTCCGGCGAAGGCCACCATGAGCACCGCGCCGGCGTTGATGGCGTGCTGGACCTCCAGCGCGAACCGTGTCAGCTCCTGCAGGTGGGCGCGTGAACTGGTGACTTCGTCAATGGTGATGAGTACGCCACCCCGCGTACCAAGGGCCGCGGACAGGTCGATGAGCTGGTGGCGCAGGAGAGGGACGACGGGGCGCTCGGTGATCTCCATCTCGGCCTTCACCTGGGCGACCTGAACCGCCTTGAGCCGGAACTCCGACGAGCCCTCCAACTGGTTCAGGATACGCGGGATGGTGCTCTTCGAGACACGCTCCACGAGGCCCTCGCTCGCGTCGTCGGCGATGACCGCCCAGCCGCGCTCAGTGGCGCGCTCCTGGAGGACGCTCAGCATCGAGGTCTTACCCGCTCCGCGCAGCCCCGAGATGAGCAGGGCCTGGTTCTCGCCCAAGTCGTGGGTCTCCAGAGCGCGGGTGAGGTCTGTGAGAGCCTGTTCGTGGCCGCCGAACACCGCCGGCCGTCGGCCGAACCCCGGGTTGAAAGGGCTGGGTTCGTAGTCGCGCATATGACGACCCCCCCGTTTGTAGAACTCGCTGTGTTTTTTAGATTTTATAGTCTGCCGAAGGTCCACCAGTTCGTCCAACCAGCTGGTGCCACGTCGGGTGGTCAACCAGTACGCCAGGTGCTGTCCTTCGAACGTGGCTGAGAATGAGAAGCCGAGCATCGGGGTTAGATCTTCATGCGCCACGCGTCGAATCGCGCCATCATGGCGTTCAGATCACGACCTGCTGCGGCGTACGCACTCATCAGGTCGAAGGGCTCGAACGACTCGAACGCACCCCGGCGCCACACACTCGCCCCACTGATTTCGAACATGAGCTCAGGCCGCTCGTTGACCATGAGAAACCAGAACCGATAGCCGCCCTGACCGAAGAAGTCGTCTGGACGGTCTGCGCGGATGCGAGGTGGGAGCGAGGCGAAGTCGGCGAAAAGGTCTTCACGAGGGCCTGCATCTTCGTCAGGGACATCCAAGAACCCGTTGAGGAGCTTCACTTCACCGACCTTGAGGAAGTTGCGTGCCATGAGTTCGGCGAGCACTCGATACGTCAGCGTGCGGGGCGTCGTCAATGGCATCGACGACGGTGCTGAGAGGCCCAGTGCGGATTCCACCTCATGAACGAACCGCTTGGGTTCGCTGTGCAGATATTCGAGCGGGTCCCAGCGGCGATGCCCGTCGCGGCTCATTGGAACAAAGGCATGGATGGATCCCTCGAGGTTGTAGCGGAGGCACCACCGGTTCTCCACGGGATGGACAACAAGCTCGTCATACATGCCGCCGCCTGCGTGCTGTTCCGTGATCCATAGGTCGAGGTGGCGCCGAACGAGTTCGGTGCACAGACGCCAAGCTGCCGCTTGGTTGACGGATGGAGCATCTTCGATCCTCTCGGGTGCGGGAGCGTCGGGGTACCGGGGCCGATTCAGATCATCCCAACTTTGAGCACAGGTCCGACACGGCCTTCACATCCTCCAGCCAGTCGTTCACCTCAGGCGGTGTGGGCGTCAGCTCGTACGCGGGCAGATGACACGCGTACGACAGTTCCTCCCACGCCCTCACTGCCCGCCCGGGAACCGCCGTGCCGTCGAAGATGACCAGCAGGATCGCAAGCTTGCTCCGTGTGGAGGCGTGGCCAGCGCTCGGGTCGATGAGATCGATGAGCTGGTCGACCATCAGCTCCAGCCCCTGCCGGGCCAACCAACAGGCCATGTAGAGGTAGCGAGGGTCGCCGCTGTCGACCATCTGGCGCGCGACCTTGAGGTACGCATCGTGCTCAGCCATCGGACTTCCTGAGGTCCTTCACGGTCTGGTGCACATCGGAGAACACCTTCTCCAGGGCGTCAGGAGACTGCCCGGAGTGCATCCCCTCGTTGCACGCCTCGATCGCGGGCTTGCGGTGGGGGTGGTCCCAGGAGAACCACTGGAAGCAGTCGTCCACACCGGCCGCGAGGGCCACCCTGTCCTTCGTGCGCTTCGCCTTCTCCCAGCGCTCCTCGACGGCTTCCGGCGACAGCCCTCCGCCGAGCCCGTTGCGGAACCACGCGTCACGGGCCGCGGCCTCGATGGCCATGCGGAACAGGCCGCTCGCGACCTTCGACTTCAGCGCGGGATTCACCTTCTTGTCCTTGAGGAGGGCGCCCGCCTCGGACAGATACCGACCAGCCGCGTCGCCCGACGGTTTGATGGTGACCGCCGACTTGCCTCCTCGCTCGACGGTGAGCAGGCGGATACTGGCGGTGGGATCGCCCATCCGGCGACGTGCCGCCGCTGCGAGCCGGTCGTCATGGGAGAACACGACGACCTGACGCGTCTGTGCCAGGTCGAGCAGGACGCTGAGCAGGCCCTCGACCTTGGCGGGGTCCATGGCCTGGACCGGGTCGTCCAGCACCACGAACCGGAACGGACTGGCGTCGGACGCCGCGCGGGGCAGGAACAGGGCGAGTGCCAGCGCGTGCAGCTCACCCTGGCTCATGACCTGCAGGGCGCCCGCCTGTGCACCGTCGACTTCCGCGGGGATCTCCAGCTTGGTCGCTGACAGCTTGAGGTCGCCGAGGGACACGTTGCTCTCGTGGCGCAGCTGGGCCCACATGGCCTGCGCCTTCTCGCGGATTGGCGCCAGTTGCAGCTCGCGCGCCTCGGCTGTGGTCGTCCGCAGCAGCTTCTGGGCGGCGGTGATCCGGGCCCGCCGGTCGAACTCGTCGCAGTACCGGTCGAACGCGTCCAGCCACCGCAGCACGGCCTGGGCGACCGGGGCCCAGTCGTCGCGGCGGCGCAGCGCCTCGGCCTCGGCCTCGGCGCGCCACGCTTCGGTGGCGGTGCGGACGGAGTCAAGGTGGGTCTCGACGTGATGGGCGGCCTCCGCGTGGTCGGCCGGCAGCTGTGCCCACGTCGCCCATGCGTCCCGGGCGGGCTGCTGCGCGGTGAGGTCGACCGCGGTCTGGCTCAGCTGGCCAGGCCGGCCACCGACCAGTCCTTCGAGGGCCGTACGCGCCGCCCGCAGCTCGTTCTCGGCCTCGGACAGCTCGTGGGCCGCCGACGCGCTGCTGTCCAGGGTCTCGCGGGTGCTGGCCAGCCAGTCGGCGTCGAGCACACCGGTTCCACAGACGGGGCAGGCTGGGTCGTCTCCCAAGACCGCGTGCAGGTCGAGCGCGCGCCGCAGCAGGTCCTGCCTGTGCTGGTCGAGGGTCTCGGCGCGATCGGTGACGGCGGCGTACGCGTCGGCGGCGGCGCGAAGCCGCTGCGTACGCGCCGTGACGTCGTCGGCTGAGGGTGCGCGGACGTCGGCGATCTGGGTCAGCACGGCGACACCGCCCGCCACCGGGGCGGTCGTGTCGAGACTGCGGAACGCGCCAACGTCGGCGGTCGGAGTGATGCGCTTGGGCAGCGCGTCGCGCAGGGCGGCGGCGCGCTCATCGCCGGAGGCTTCCAGGAGTTCGCGGAGGGCGGCGCGGGCATTCTTCTCGTCGCCGGTGGCTCCGTCGGTCTGCTTGGCCACGGTGTTGAGCGCCTCGGCTGCGGCCGTCAGCTGCTGGAGTCCGAGGCCCCGCTCGAACGCCTGCGCGGTGGTCTTCTGGTTGGCCTTGAGGAGTGACTGGCCGAGTTCCTCGTAGGAGAGCATCGGCCGGAACACCTCGATCGCGCTGTCCCAGCCGAGCGAGGAGAAATCGGCAGTCTGGCCGACCGATTCGACCGAGCGGGTCAGTGCCGCCTTGTCGGTCGCGCCCGGGGCCCACGCGACGTCGATCGTGCAGTCCTGGTCGTCTCTGGTGAGGCGCAGCGAGATGTTCGGCTCGGCGTTGGTGTGGAGGTTGCGCCACGCGGGGTCGAACTGTGTGCTGGTCCGGTCGTTGCCCCACCGATAGGTACGCCCTGTCAGCGCGACCTCGAGCCCCTCCGCGAGGGACGACTTGCCCGACCCGTTGCGGCCGCTGACGACGGTGAGGCCCGGCCCGGCGGGAAAATAGAGCGTGGTGGTGGGGCCGACGCCGCGGAAGGCGGTGACGGTGAGGGACTTGAGCCAGGTGGGAGGGTGTTCGGTGGGGCTGGCGGAGACACCCGAGATGGGGGCGCGCGTGTGACCGTCCAAGTAGGCGGTGACGGCTGCAGGGCCGTCGAAGGCGGCGAGGGCCAGGACGCCTGGGTCTCCTTCCTCGACGGCTCGGCTGATCACCCATGTGAGGATGTCGGCGTTCTCTCTTGGTGCCACGGCGCCTCCTGCTTGCTGGGTCTGGGCTCGATCGGTGGTCGTCTACTGAGTGATGCTGGCTTGGGAACCGCGGCTGCCGAGCTGACCACGAAGGGTTCCGGGCGACGCCGTCAGCGCCAAGCTCATTCCATCGGCATCGATCGATACCTGGGGCTCGGAGCCCAGTGCGCGCGTGATCACTCCGCTCGTGGCGATCCAGGCTGAATGCAGCAGCTTCACGCGCGAAACTTCAGTGGGAAGCGTGACCAATTCTCTGTGGAGGTCGAACCGGTCCGTGGTCTTGCTCTCGAACAGCCTCGGCCGGGGGAGGGTCTGGGTGAGGACTCCCACCAGGCGTTCTATGAAGCCCTGTTGCTCAGGGGACTCATCTTCCACTCGAAGTGCGAGTCCGGTGCTGGGGAAGAGCCGGGTCAGGAAACCGGACGCGGGGCCGGTGCTCTCAGCTAGTGCGGCGATCGGGTCGAGGTCGCCGTTCTTTCGCCCGCGATCTCCCCATTCGACGGTGGGCTCACTGGCGAGTTCACGGATGAACTCGAGGTTCAACTTTCGTTCCGGCAACGAGGCGCGCACGACGGCGTCGATGTCTTCGGTTTCCGCGAGTTCCTCGAACTGTTCGAGCATCAATGAGCGAAAAGCACGAAGGGTGTCTTGAACGCTGGCGATCTCGAACAGAATGGACTGGGGAACGGCAACCCGCTTGCTGGAGGACATGGCGTTCACGAGGCCGCTGGATTCGCGTGCCAAGTATTCGGTGACCCTGAGGTCGAGCTGGTCTCCCTCGCGGTGGATCTCACCCCACCGGGTCAGCATGTCGGCGAGCCACTGGACTCGTCTTTCCTCATGAGCTGCTTCGGCGATCAGACGCTCCTGACGGGTCTCATACCACAGGCCGATGTTGCTGGCCGTGTTGAGCACCCCCTGGATGACCTGCAGGGGTGGTGGTCCGATGGGCGGAGCGGGCCGAGGAGACGGTGTAGTCGCCGGCGTCGGCGCGCCGGGGCTGGCTGCTTCGGGAGTCAGGTCGGGAATCCAGCGTATGCCGTGTGAGGTATACAGAATCTGCCAGCGTTCGCCGTTGTCTTTGATGACGTTATAGACGCGCTTGATGTCATCCGCGGGAGTGCTCATGAATCGTACCGTTCCTACTCGTTCTTGCTCGCGCTCGAGTATCCCGGCGCCAACACTTCCATCTGTTCCAACACCAGTTTCACCGCCTCCGGCTGCTTGTCCGGCGGGTACTTGTACTGGCGCAGCAGTCGCTTGATCGCCGTACGCAGCTTCGCCTGGACGTCAGCTCGGCGGGTCCAGTCCGTACGCGTGTCCCGCTTCTTGACGTCGACCAGTTCGCGCGCGATCTGGGCCAAGACGTCTTCGCCCTGTTGCAGCACCGCGGAATCGTTCTGGCTCACGGCGTCGAAGAACGCCAATTCGTCGTGGGACAGGGGCGGGTCGAAGCGCTTTCCGCGCTCGGCCTCGGCGACCACTTCCTCGGCCAGCTTGGCCAATTCCGCGAGCACCTCGGCAGCGGTCAGCAGCTGGTTCGTGTACCTGTTCATCAGCTCGCCGACGCGTTCGCTGAAGGCCTTGCGGCGTACCACGTTGTTGGTGGTCGACCGCGTGGCTTCGGCGAGCAGCATGTCCCGGAGTGCCTCGATGGCCAGGTGCACGTTGTCGGACTTGGCCGCGTCCTCGAAGGCCTTGGTGGTGAGCCCGCGCAGGTCCGGCAGGGAGATGCCGGCGGTCCGATAGATGTCGGTGACTTCGCCTGCGGCGGTGGCCTCGGCGACTGCCCCCTTGAGGACGCGCGCGATCTCGTCGGCGATCGGCTCCCCGTTGGCCCGGCGGTCCGCGGCGTCATACTTCGCCATCCAGACCCGGACCTCCTCGTAGAACTTGATCTCGCCGCGAAGGTCGGCAAGGGTCTCCGATCCCGATGCCAGTGACCACATGCGTCCGAGCTGGGATGACAGCGTCCGGTAGCGATCGGCCAGGGTGTCTGCGCCCTCGGGGACCCGGTTGCCCGGAGTCAGAGGTGATCGGAGGTAGTTGACGGCCCCGCCCACCGCCTTGAGGGCCTTGTCCTTGGCGTTGCTCAGCATGATGGACCGCCAGTCGAAGCCCTTGAGTAGGCCGCGCAGGGCCCCGACCAGTTCGCGCGTGAGAGCGGCCGCTTCGTCGAGGTTGCGCCCCATCGGCTTGTGCTGCTGATCGCTGGGCGAGTACTCCTTGAGCGCTTCGCTCAGGTTGTCGGCCAGGGGCGCGTACCCCACCATGAGGCCGTCCTGCTTGCCGCGGAAGGTGCGGTTCACTCGCGCCAGGGTCTGCATGAGCAGGGCGCCCTTCATCGGCCGGTCCAGGAACAGGGTGTGCAGCGGCGGGGCGTCGAAGCCGGTGAGCATCATGTCCTTGACGATGACCAGCTCGAGCTCGTCGTCGACATCCTTGAGCCGGTTCTTGATGACCTTGTTCTCGGACTCGCGGCGGACGTGGTCGCGGATCGGCGGCTCGTCGGAGGCGCTGCCGGAATAGACGACCTTGATGACGCCCGCGTTGATGTCGTCGGAGTGCCACTGGGGGCGCAGGGCGACGATCTCGGCGTACAGGTTGGCGCAGATCGTACGCGTGGCGCAGACGATCATGGCCTTGCCGTGCGGTTCGGCAGTGTCGGCGGGGTCGGTGGGCTGCAGCGCCTCGGCCATGGCGGTACGCCGGATCTCCCACTGCTCGACGATGTCGGCGGCCAGCGCCTTGAGACGCGCGGGTGCGCCGTACACGGCGTTGATGACGGCCACGGACTTCTCGACACGGGCGCGCTCGGCGTCGTCGAGGCCCCGGGTCTGCTCGTCGGCGATCGCGTCGAGGTCGGCCTCGGTGACGTCGTCGGCGAGCTTGACCTGGACGATGCGCGGCTGGAAGTACACGGGAACCGTGGCCCCGTCGGCGACGGCGCGACTGAGGTCGTAGACGTCGATGTAGTCGCCGAAGACCTGACGCGTGTTGCGCTCGGTCTCGCTGACCGGCGTACCGGTGAAGGCGATCAAGGTGGCGTGGGGGAGGGCGTGCTTGAGGTGGGCGGCGTACCCGTCGAGATCGTCGTAGTGGCTGCGGTGGGCCTCGTCGACGATCACGATGACGTTGCGGCGGTCGGTGAGCTCGGGGTGGTCGAGGCCGGCATCGCGTTCGTCCTTGTCGCGGCCGAACTTCTGCAGAGTGGTGAACAGGATGCCGCCGCTGTTCCGGTTGGCGAGCTCGTCGCGCAACTGGCTGCGCCGGCGGACCTGCAGCGGCTCCTCGGCGAGCAGTGTTGACCGCTTGAAGGTCTCGTACAGCTGGCCGTCTAGCTCGTTGCGGTCGGTGATGACGACGATGGTGGGGTTGAGCAGCGTGGGGTGGGTGACGATGAGGTTGGCGTACAGCTCCATCCCCATCGACTTGCCGGAGCCCTGGGTGTGCCAGACGACGCCGGCCTTCCCGTTGGAGGCCACGGCGCGCAGGGTGCTGTCCACGGCCTTGCGGACGGCGAAGTACTGGTGGGGCTTGGCGATGCGCTTCACCAGGCCGGTGTCGGTGGTGTCGAAGGCCGTGAAGTGCTGGACGATGTCGCCGAACCTCTCTTGGGCCAGCAGTCCGAAGGTGAGGATCTCGAGCTGGGGGTGTTCGGCGTCGGTGGACACCGGGACGCCCTGCTCGTCGACGTTCCACGGTGAGTAGTGGTTGAGCGGGGTGAACGGAGTGCCGTACTGGGCTTCGATCCCGTCGCTGATCACGGTGGCGACGACGGTGCGGAAGGCCATGGGGAACTCGTGGAGGTAGGTGCCGATCTGGGCGTGGGCCTTCGCGATGGTGGCGTTCTGGCTGCCGGCCTTCTTGAGCTCGACGATCACGAGCGGCAGCCCGTTGACGTAGAGCACGACGTCGAGCCGTCGGCGGTGCTGGCTGTCGACGAGGCGGGCCTGCTGCACGGCCAGGTAGTGGTTCTCGCCGGGATCGTTCGAGAGTAGACGGAGGGTCGGCGTCTGTTCCTGCCCTGCCGCGTCGACATACGTCAGGCCGCGGAACCCGTGGGCCAAGAACGCGTGGAAGTCCTTGTTCTCGGCGAGCGCGTCCTGCGACTTGGGCTGGAGGATGTCGGCCTTGGCCTGGAGGAGGTGCTGGTCGGGTACGCCGGGGTTGAGCCGCCGCATGGCTCGCAGGAGGTCGTCGTGGTGGACGAGGTCGGCCAGATTGGCGCGCTGGGTCTCGAAGTCGCCGCCCTTGCCCGTGTGCCAGGCGAGCTCGCCCAGCCATTCGAGCATGGCGGCCTCCCACTCGGACTCGTCGATCATCACAGCACCTCTTCGGCTTGTTTGATGGCGTCGCGTACGCGGAGGCGCCCGTCCATGAGAGCTGGGAGGAGAGTGTCGCGGAGCTTGGCAAGTTTCACGGCTTCGTCTGTCGCCGCACGAAACCGCTCGACGAGGGGTCCGATCTTTCGCTCAACGTCTTCTACTTGGGCGGCGGCGGGTCGCCGCACGGTCAACTTCTTGAGGTTGCCCATCGACAACTTGGGCTGCACGGCCCCCGTGATTGCGTGACTGACGTCAAGTTCTCGCATGAGGATGAACAGGAGCTCGGTGCTCATCCCCTTTCCCGTGACCACGTGGGCATGATTATTCACCCAACACGGTCCCCAAACGTGATGAACGACCGCCTTCCCTGCAGCGTCCGCCACGCTGCCGTCCTCCCCGATAAGGACAATCGGCATGTTGAAGAGCGCGTGATCCACGTGGTCGAGACACCCGTTGGCTCCCCAGTATGGAATGGGCCCCTGTCGAGCCGTACGCTGTGATGCTGATAGCGGCTTACGCTCGTTGTTATGGAAGTCTGCTATCTCCTCGACAACTGCAACCTGGCCCGAGGCGCATGCTTCGAGAACGATCGCACGGGCGAGGGCTTTGATTGCCTCGGACAGATGTCGGTTGGCGGCGATCTTGTCGTCCAAGGCGCCCAAGACCTCGGCGATGGCTTCCTGTTCGGCAAGCGGGGGAACAGGGACCAACAGTTCCTCGATCATCGCCTTCGTGAGTGCCTTTCTTGTGCCCCCGGCGGAGATGCTGAGGAGATGCTGCTTCATCGAGGGTTCGACGAGTGCTCTTTGGAGGAATCGTCCGTTCAAACGTCGGCCGCACCGAATGATGGCCACGTGCTGATTGACTCGCGCGGGGAGCCAGGTCGCGGGGGCGAAGGCGCAACGCGCAACCGAATCGCCGGTGATGTTGAGTAGGACATCTTCCTCTTCGACGGCCGAACCCCGCATCTGATCTGCCAATTCGGGACCAACAAAAACGAGGCCTTCATCAGTCATCCCGTTGTCCAAGACGTTCTGTGAACGGATCAACGCGGTGCCCGCCGTTTTGTAGACCGAGGCGCCGCCTCGCGGTGTTATCCCCGAGCCGATCTTGAGAGTGAGTTCACCCAGCGGGAACCGAGGGAACATCAGAGCCTCCCCAACTGCTCGCGTACCACCCGCGTAAGGCGCTCGGATTCACGGAACTGCTCTTCTAGCTCGGCCGCCAGTCGTGCCACCTTCTTCTCCAGCGGTTCGGCGTCCTCCGCGGCGGCGGCCATGCCCACGTATCGGCCCGGCATCAGCGCATACTGCGCCTCCTTGATCTCCGCCAGGGGAACCGACCGGCAGAAGCCGGGGACGTCGGCGTACTCCTCGTCTCGCTGCGATCTCTGGGCGTCCGAGGAGTCGTCGGTGAGCGTCACGTCGACCGTGCCGATGTCGAGACGTTCCATTCCGCGCCAGGCGTGATAGGTGTCAGCGATCCTGTGGATGTCGTCGTCCGAGAACGCCCGCTCCGCACGGGTCACCATGTGACCCAGGCTGCGGGCGTCGATGAACAACACCTCGCCGCGGCGGTCGACCGAACCGCCCTTCCCCGCCGACTTGTCCTTCGCGAAGAACCACAGGCACACCGGGATGCCCGTCGAGCGGAAGAGCTTCTCGGGCAGGGCGATCATGCACGCCACCAGGTCGTTCTCCACCAGCTGCGCACGGATCAGGCCCTCACCCCCGCTGTTCGAGGTCATCGAGCCGTTCGCCATGACCACGCCCGCCGTGCCGCCGGGCGCCAGCTTCGACACGATGTGCTGCAGCCACGCGTAGTTAGAGTTGTTCACCGGCGGGACGCCGTACGCCCAGCGGGCGTCGTCCTCGCGGCGGTGCCAGTCCTTGAGGTTGAACGGCGGGTTCGCCATCACGTAGTCCATCTGCGTGCCCGCGTGGTAGTCGAGCACGAAGGTGTCACCCCACCGCGGCCCCAGGTTGCCGTTCAGACCGTGGATCGCGAGGTTCATCTTCGCCATGCGCCACGTGCTCTCGACGTTCTCCTGCCCATACACGGAGAGGTTCGACGGGTCCTCCGCGTGGGCGGCAAGGAACTTCTCGGCCTGCACGAACATGCCGCCCGATCCGCAGCAGGGGTCATACACGCGGCCCTTCTTCGGCTGCAGCATCTCCACGATCACGCGCACCACGCTCGCCGGCGTGTAGAACTCCCCGCCCCGGCGCCCCTCGGCGAGGGCGAACTTGGCGAGGAAATACTCGTAGACCTCGCCCAGCAGGTCGCGGGCCTTCGACGCCCCGTCACCGGTGAAGCGCATCGAGTTGAGCAGGTCGAGCAGTTCCGCCAGGCGGCGCTGGTCGACGTTGTCGCGGTTGAAGAGCCGGGGCAGCGTGCCCTGCAGTGATGGGTTGGCGCTCATCAGCAGGTCCATGGCCTCATTGATGCGCTGACCGATCGTCTTGTCGCCGGTGACCTTCGCGTACTGCACCAGGGTCGTCCACCGCGCGTCGGGATCGACCCAGAAGACGCCCGACCCCGCGTACTCGTCGGGATCCTCCAGCGTCTCCTCGATCTGCTCGGCGTCATACCCCTCCGCCTCCAGCTCGGCGGTGATCGCGTCGCGGCGCTCGGCGAAGGCATCCGAGACGTACTTGAGGAACACCAGCCCCAGGACGACGTCCTTGTACTGCGAGGCGTCCATCGAACCGCGGAGCTTGTCGGCCGCCTTCCACAGCGTGTCCTTCAGCTCCTTGGGCGTCGACGGCGCCAGGGCCTGCTTCTTCGTGCGTGCCATCACTGGCCTTTCGTAGTTGGATGATGGGCGCGGACCGGCTGGACCGCGCCCGTGAGAACGGATCGGGTGACCAGACGGCGGAGCTCCTCGAGCTCAGTCTGCCGCCTGCGGAGATCGGCCGTACAGGAATCGAGTTGCTGCAGGACTGCGTCGGCCATCTCGTGGTTGATCGCCGACAGCGGGACGGGCCAGGTGCGCCACACCCGCTGATCCTCGGGGAGGGCGTTGATGGCTGCAGCGATCGCGGACGGGTGCACGCGGGGGTCGCGGGCGCGGATGACCCGGGCCGGGTACGCCACCGCCGCGGCACCCTCGACATCCACGACCGCGCACGGCCGACCCTGCGTGCTGAACACCACGTCCATGGGCTCCGTCATGCGGAAGCGCGGTGCGGTGCGCATCAGAGCCAGGCGGTCTACCGAGGTGGGGGTGCTTGTGCGGAGGCACTCAGCGGTCCACAGACGCATGCTCCCCTGCGGGAGGCGATCGAGACGCGTCCCCGACAGCAACTTGACGGTCCCCGCCTGGACCGCGTCCCCGAGGCTCAGTTCGCCGGGCGTGTTGTCTGTCCCCAGATCCGGTCGAAAGGGGAATGGGTCCGGGGCCGGCTCCATCAGCGACTCGCGGAGCCGCAGGATTCGCACGGCGTCGTCGGCAGCCGCGTCGGTCCGGGGAAGTGCAACGGTACGCCGGGGAGCCGCCGTCAACGAGAGGTTCTCCGCGACGATCCGGGCGAAGTTCGCCGCGTGCAGCAGGGCGTACGCGTGACCGCGGGATTCCTCGGCGGCTGCAAGCAGATCATCCAGCAGTTGTTGCGCGATGACGCGGGTGAACGGGATGCCCGAAAGGTCAGCGGCCAGGGTCGCGCTGGACTCCGCCAGCGGCCGGGTCAGGACCCAGATCGCGAGCTGCGAGCGACTGCCGCCGCGCGTGAGTCCTGCGGGCAACCGCACAGCTGCCCGGATTACCCGCTCGCGGAGCATGCGATCACGTACGCCCCGCGCGTCACCTGTCACCGGATCGATCAGCAAGGTGGCGGGGCCCACCACCACCGCGGTGGTGTTGGGCGGGAGCTGAAGAACCAGTTGGTCGAGCTCGTCGAGGGCTCGGTCGGCGTCGTCGCCCACTCTGGCCAGCACGACCGCGGCCCCGCGCAGGGGCCAGTCGTCGTCGAGGGCGCACAGGTGGGGTCGGCAGCCGTGGAGCCGGTAGCGACGGAGCGCAGCCCGGTCAGGCGCATCGCGGGTGGGGAGGATGACCCGAGGATGGGAATAGTCCTCATCAGCCAGGATCGCCGCGGCCACCTCGGAACACGACGCGCCCAGGTCGACCAGAGTCCCGTCATCACCCATGAGGGCCTTGCCCAGTGGGGCCAACACGTCGATCAGGTCGAAGCCGAGCCGCTCGTCGTGCCCCGATGCTCCCCGTGCGAGCGCGTCGCTGATCTTCTCGAACGCGTTCCGTGCATGCCAAGCGGCCTCGATCAGGGCATCCGTCTCGGTGGCGAGGGCGGTGTACGCAGAACGAGGGATGGCCGTGACCTCGCGGGCGATGAACTCGTCACCGGGGTCCAGCTCCTCGATCTCGTCGAGCAGATCGTCCAGCGACAGCGCCGACAGCTCCATGTCCAACAAGGCGCGGGCAGCGGCGAGGGTGTGGAGGTGGGTGAGGTGATCGGGGCTGGCCGCCGCAGTGAGGGAGGCGTGGAGCGCGAGGTCAGCCCGGAAGTCGGGGTTCTTTCCCCTCCCGGTGTGCTCGAGCCAGGAGGCCACCATGTCGGCATCGAACCGTCCCGTCCCGTCAGGTTCGGGGAACGGCGAGCCCACAGGACGCTTGCGCCACATCGACACGACGGGGCGCTGAACGTCAGCCAGCCGCGCGATGTCGGCCAGAGAGAGCGTCGTGGCCATGTGGCCTCCTTTCGCTCAACACACTACGGGTCCGCCTGGCGAATCCTGCTGGCAGCAAATGATAAGGGGGGTTATCAGTCTCCAATACGACTTTCGATGGCTCTTCGTGTCACCTTCTAGCTGTCGGTGATCCGCACCGACACAGACACAGGAGCTCAGGCCCATGAAGACCGCCACCACAGTCATCCTCAGCATCGCCGCCTGCGCCGCACTGACCGGCTGCTCCGGCATTGGAGCCACGCCGTCGTCGTCGGTGCCGACCGGGGTGAATCGCCCAGCAGCCACATCGACGGCGCCGGTCGAGCTGCCCTCGTCGGCGCCGGCCACCTCGGCCACGCCCACCCCGACGCCGACCAACTCAGGGATCCAGGAGTTCGGACAGGCGTACGCGTACTCCGATGGACTCACCGTCACGGTGGGGCAGCCGAAGGCCTACAAGCCCTCGGACACTGCGGCTGGAGCCGACCGCTTCCCCAACGCGGTCGTCTTCGACGTCACGGTGGTCAACAAGAGCCAGAAGGCTTGGGACCCCGTGCTCTTCCATGCCACCCTGCAGTCCGCCAACGAGGAGGCGTCCCGGATCTATGACTCGGGAAAGCTGCCGGCCGACCCCTCCACGAAGGTGCTTCCCGGGCGCGAGGTGAAGTTCAAGATGGCCTTCGCCGTGGCTGACACCGGCGACCTGGTCATGCAGGTGCAGCCCGACTTCGAGCACGACGACGTGCTGTTCCAGAAGAAGTGATCGCCATGGGCCATCACGCGTCACGCTGGAACAGGAACGTCTGCGCTGCTACCGGCAAGCGCCGGTTTCGGGACCATCGCGAGGCGGTGGCGGCCCTGTGGGCGGCAGCCAACTCCCGTCAGACCGCGCTAGAGTTCGGCTTGCACACCAACCGGCGGGAGCGGCGTGCGTACGCCTGCGAGACGTGCCGAGGGTGGCACTTGACCTCGATGGTGGAGCGGAGTGCCGCCTGAGCGGGAACTGGCTCGGGCGGTCCGTCACTTCGTCGATGCCCGCGGCGAGAGGTCGAGTCTCAGCGACACTTCGTCGACGTCCGTTTCCCGCAGGATCTCCAACAGGTCCTCCTGCCGTGGCTGTCCGAACGTCAGCCGGTTGGGAGCCTTCGGCTGAGCGGTCGAGCTCCTCGCCCCAAGACCGCAGGTGCCTTCCCTCGACGTCCCGTGTACGGACCCTTCCTCACACCGCCCGACCTTCCTGCACCACCGTCCGGATCCGCGCGTCCCCCAACACGGCCATGTCCTCCAACGGGTCGTCGTCCACCACCAGCAGGTCCCCGTACGCCCCCGGCGTCAGCCGCCCCAGCCTGTCGTCGCGCAGCAGCTTCGCCGCCTGCGACGTCGCCGAGCGGATGACGTCGATGGCCGGCACGTGCTCGGCGCGAATGGTGAGTTCCTTCGACTGGTGCCGCTGCATCCCGCCCAGCAGGTCCGACCCGTACGCCGGGATGATCCCCGCGTCGTGACACAGCTTCAGCGCCTTGACGCCGCCGTCGAGCACTGCCTCGATCTTGCGGTACATCACCTCGGGCAGGCCGTGCCTGCGGCCCTCCTCCTGCAGCGCCCAATAGGTCACCAGATTCATCGTCACGAACGCGTCGTGCTCCTTCAGCGCGTCGACGACCGACTCGTCCATGAGGTTCGCGTGCTCGATGCTGCGTACGCCACCCTCGAGCGCCCGAAGAATGGCCTTCGCCGTGTACGCGTGCGCCGCCACATAGCGGTTCGCCGCCACGGCCTCCTCGACGATCGCCCGGATCTCGTCCATCGAATACTGCGTCGAGTCGATCCGGTCCGTCGGCGAGGCCACTCCGCCGCTCACCATGATCTTGATGTGATCCGCGCCGCGGCGGATCTCGTCGCGCGCGGCCCGGCGCACCTCGTCGACGCCGTCGGCCACCCGCGCGATGATCGGGCAGCAGTAGTGCGGATCCCACACGTTGCGCCCCGGCCCGCGCATGTCGCCGTGGCCGCCGGTCTGCGACAACGCCTTGCCGCCCATGAACAGCCGCGGACCGCGTACCAGCCCCTCGCGCTGGGCCTCCTTGATACCGAAGTCGGCGCCGCCGATATCGCGGACGGTCGTGAAGCCGCGGTCCAGCATGCGGCCCATCTCCTGGACTGGCTGCGGGCCTTGGTCGACGGGCAGAAGCTGCAGGGACAGGCTGGCCGGGCCTTCGAGCACCTGCTCATGAATCCCGGCATGGCGAGCCACTCGCCGGCCACGGACATCGCCCGAGATGCCGGCGTGAGCGTCTCCACCATCACCCGGTTGGCGCAACGTCTGGGATATGACGGGTGGCCGGCGTTGCAGGGTGAGCTGCGAGCGCACTACATCGCCCATCTGTCAGCCGTCGAGGTTGCGGCCGAGCGTGGCCAACGGGATACGCCCCTACGGGACAGCCTTCTCAAGGATGTCGAGTCCACCGACGAGCTGCTGCGGCGGGTCCGGGACGCCGACCTGGTCCGCGTCGCCCGGATCATCGCGGCCGCGCGGAGCATCCACGTCACGGCCGAGGGAAGCTTCGCCGCGGTCGGTCACGCACTCAGCCACAACATCCAGCTTGCTGGCTATCCCTGTCACGGCCTGCTCGACCGCCCTGCGGCCATCGCCAACGCCACCTCCTGCATGGCTGACGGCGACGTACTCATCGTCTGCTCCTACTGGCGGCTGTATCGCACGGCGGTCGCCGCAGCCCAGCAGGCCCATGCCCATGGCGCCACGGTCATCGCGATGACCGACAACCTGCCTCCGGAGCTGGCCGCTGCTGTCGACGAGGTGCTGATCGTGCCGACCGAGGGAACATCGTTCTTTCCGTCCCTGACGCCGGCCATGGCGCTTCAGCAGGGCCTCGTGGCAACGCTGGCGTCGTTGGATCCCGAACGGACCATGACCTCCATCGCCGACATGGAGGCCGGCTGGGACGCGTACGCCCTCCTGCATCACTCGGTTCGCACCCGCCAGACCTGACCGCCGCGTACGCTACCCCGACCCAAGGAGGCCCTTCCTGTCGCTGGCCCGAGGGCCACTCCCTCACAACGCCACGAGCGGCCCCCGTACGGTGGAGCCATGTCCGAACTCGTCCTCATCGCCAACGCCGGTGACGGCACCGTCTCGACCCTGCGGCTGGCCGACGGTCACCTGACCCCGCTCGCCACCTCGCCGGTCGGCGAGGGCGTCGGCACCCTCGCCGTCGACCCCAACCGCGACCTCGTGTACGCCGCCGTCAAGCCCGAAGGTGACGCCCCGGCCGCCGTCGTCACGCTGCGCCTCGACCGCGTCAGCGGCGAACTGGCCGAGGTCGGTCGCCGGCCCGTCGACGACGCGCTGGCCTACGTGGCGCTGACGCCCGACCGCCGCGTGCTGCTCGGCGCGTCGTACCACGGCGGTTTCGGCGCCACCTGGCCCGTCGACGACGACGGCACCGTCGGCGAACCGGTGGGCCGCGTCGACCACCCCAACGTCCACTGCGCGGTCACCGACGGGCAGGTCGCCTACTTCGTGTCGCTGGGGGGCGATCTCGTCGACCAGCAGCGGCTGGGCGCCGACGGCACGCTCGAGCCCCTCGGCACGGTCGCCCTCCCCGACGGGTGCGGGCCGCGCCACCTGATCGTCGACGGCGAGAACGCGTACCTGATCACCGAATACTCCGGCGAGGTTTTCCACCTTACGCGTGCCGCCGACGGCCGGCTCACCCGCCGTGACCCCGTCAGCATCGTCGACCCCGACGCCGGCCTCCGCCACTCCCGCATGGGCGCCGACCCCAAGGCCGAGGGCCTGATCTGGGGCGCCGACGTCCACCGCGCCGGCGACTTCCTGCTCGCGAGCGAGCGTACGGCCTCCACCCTGGCCACCGTGGCGATCGAGGAAGGTGGCTCGCTCAGCCGCCCCCTCGCGTACGCGCCCACGCCCGAGCAGCCGCGCGGCTTCGGGGTCGCGGGCGACGGGCGCCACGCGATCGTGGTGGGGGAGCAGGCCACCGACGCGCAGCTGTACGCCGTGGAGGCCGACGGCACCCTCAACGCGATCGAGCTCGTCGGCGTGGGGAAGGGTGCGAACTGGGTGTGCGTCGTCGCGGAGTGATGAACTTCGCCACCGCTGCGGGCATCCCACCGGTCTCGGCCCTCCTGCTCACCGTGATGCTGCGACACGTACGCGATCAGACCGGCCATGTCCTCGCCTTCGCCGCGGTCGCGTGCGCGGTGCCGTTCTTCGGTTCGGGGCGTGACGCCCCTTTGAGAGCGCGATAGACGACCCGCAACAATGTGGTCAATCTGACGAGGAGGTCGGTCATGGCTAAGGCATACATCGTCGACGCGCTGCGTACGCCCGTCGGGCGACGCGGCAAGGGACTCGCTCAGGTCCACCCCATCGATCTGGGCGCGGCACCGATCCGCGCGCTGCTGGAACGGTATGAAGATCGGGTCGGCGGCTCCGCCCTGGTCGACGAGGTCATCTACGGCTGCATCGACCAGCTGGGACCGCAGTCGTTCGACGTGGCGCGGCAGTGCTGGCTCGCCGCCGGTGGCGCGGAGGACGTTCCCGCGACGACGATCGACCGGCAGTGCGGCTCGGGCCAGCAGGCGGTGCACTATGCGGCGCAGGCCGTGATGAGCGGCACGAGCGATCTCGTCGTCGCTGGTGGCGTGCAGTCGATGAGCGCGGTCCCGCTGAGCAGCGCGTACGCCGCGGGCGAGCACTTCGGCTTCCCCGACCCGTTCAGCGGCTCGCAGGGCTGGACCGCGCGCTACGGCGACGAGGAGATCTCGCAGTTCCGCGGCGCGGAGATGCTGGCGGAGCGCTACGACCTGTCGCGTGAGGAGCTCGAGG
The DNA here is from genome assembly GCF_054780035.1 of Mariniluteicoccus endophyticus. Taxonomy (NCBI): domain Bacteria; kingdom Bacillati; phylum Actinomycetota; class Actinomycetes; order Propionibacteriales; family Propionibacteriaceae; genus Mariniluteicoccus; species Mariniluteicoccus endophyticus. The sequence goes on from NZ_BAAGXC010000013.1 coordinate 36,324, forward strand.
CGCTGTCGGCGGAGTCGCACCGCCGCGCGCTGCATGCGCAGGAGCAGGGGTGGTTCGCCGACGAGATCGTGCCTCTGGCGGGTGTCGAGGCCGACGAGGGGCCGCGTACGCCGGACCTGGCGAAGATGGCGACCCTGCCAACCATCCGGGAGGGCGGGCGGCTGACCGCCGCCACCGCGTCGCAGATGTCCGACGGTGCGGGCGCGCTGCTGATCGCCTCGGAGGCGGCCGTCGAGCGATATGGCCTCGAGCCCATGGCCCGCATCCACCACATCTCCGCGCGCGGCTCCGACCCCGTGGTGATGCTGGACGCGCCGATCCCGGCGACGAGGTACGCGCTGGAGCGCGCCGGCATGAGCCTCGACGACATGGACCACATCGAGATCAACGAGGCGTTCGCGTCCGTGGTCCTGGCGTGGCAGCGGGAGCTGGAGCCCGACATGGCGAAGGTGAACCCGTACGGCGGGGCGATGGCGCTCGGGCATCCCATCGGGGCGACGGGTGCGCGGCTGATGACCACGCTCGTGCACGCGCTCGTGCGGACCGGGAAGCGGTATGGCCTGCAGACCATGTGTGAGGGCGGCGGGCAGGCGAACGTGACGATCGTGGAGAACCTGCGGCGCTGAAAGAAAGCTTGAGCAGTGGCAGTTCCTGACGTATCGTTTCGTCTCTGGGCTGGCCGCAAGGCCTTGGTCCACCCCTTAGGCGGGGATGTCCCCCGCCTAAACCAATTCTTGGGCTCCGATGCGTGAGTTGAGTATCTTCATCGACGAGTCAGGCGATTCCCGCTCGATCGCCGTGGGCGTCCGCTTCTGGGCTTCGAGCCGAGCCCGGGCGTGCTCGATGCGGTGTCTGCGCCGTTGGTGGTGGTGGGCCCACGTCCGTGGCGGTGCTCCGGGCCGGAGGCACATACCCCCGCTGCAGGATCTCGTGGAGGACACGTGTGCGGATCTCGGGGGTGTAGGTCAGGGGCGGGAGGAGGGGGGCATGGGGGTGTCCTCTCGGATGGGGGTTAGGAACGTCCGCCGGTGTTGACGGCTTGGAGCTCGGTGACCGGGACGGTCGCCGAAGCGGTGCGGGTGACGGGGATGGTGCCGGTCTGTCCGAGCGCGGTCCAGGTGACCTGCCAGGTCGCCTCAGCGGTGATGGTGTGCCGGCCGACCTTCGCGAACGAGAGCCCGCAGGGACTCTTGGTCATCGGCGCAACGCTGCGGCTCCACCGCGGCATCTGTCCGCACCGCACCGACTGCCCGTCTGAGGTCGTGAACCTCGTCGGCGAGCGATGGGCGTCCAGCGTGAGGGTGAGTCCCTGCTGGGTGACGGTGGTGCTCATCTGACCAGGGTCATCGGTCCACAGCCACAGCGGATAGCCCACGAGGGCCTGACCCAACGGGTTGATGTCCGGCGGAGGCCCGACCCGCGGCCCGCCCGCGGGCAGCTGCATGTTCGCCACGGCCTGCTGGGCCACCACCCGCGGATCCGGTGGCGGTGGGAGCGGGATCGGTGGCAGGACTGCAGGGTCGCTGCCGACTGGACTGGCCTGCAGCGTACACAGCGGGTTCGCGGGAGTGGGCGTGCACGGCGGGGCGGGGGCTCCCCCGCCTCCTCCGTCGCTGCCTCCGGTCGGCCCGCCAGACCTGGACACCGTCTGAGAGCCCCCGCGGCTCCCGCCACCGCTCCCCCCGCTGTTCCCGCTCCCCCCGCCCCCGCCGCTGCTGCTGGAGCTGCCCGCGGACAGCGTGATGTTTCCGCCCGACGAGACAGAGGTGGAGGGGGCGCCGTGCCCGTCTCGATCGGCGTGGGCGTACGGAGCCGCGCCGAGCACGAGTGCACCGCCGGCGGCTGCGACCAAGCTGGTCCTCACCAGTCGCATCGCTCCACCTTCTTCGTGTCGACGTCGACGAGCTTCACCTTGCCGTCGATGATCTTGGCGTACGCGTACCCCTGCGCCAGTGTGCTCTCCTCACGTCGGCCATCGGCGTAGACCGCCGCCGATCCTCTGCGGTCCTCGCAGATCTGGATGGTGAGTCGCTGGTCGGAGCCGTTCTTGGCCTGGTCGGTCGCTGGTCGCCACTTCGCAGTGCTGGGCGTCCCCTGGACCTTGAACTTCGTGGCGCGCTGGTTCTGGAGCAGGGCCATGTCCTGCTTGAGGTAGAGGTCGGTCTCGACCTCGAGCATCTTCGCCGTCGGCTGGTCGGCGCCACCTGCACGTGAGAGCCGCTCGAACTCGGCGAAGGCCGTCTCGTACGCCTGGCCGGCCTGCTTGGACAGATCCTCGGCCGAGAGGGTGGGGGACGTCGTCGGGGTCGCCGCCGGCGTGCTCGTTGCTGTAGGGGTGGGCGTGGGTTGGGCCGGGGACGGGGTGCACGCGGCCAGGGCGGCCGCGGTGGCCAGGATGCCGGGGATGGACAGAACGCGCATGGGGGCTCCTTAGTTCGCGATCGCCTAAAGGGTGGACAGGGTGTCATCGTGCAGGTCCAGGCCGAGCTGGCGAGCCTGGTCGTGGATCTGCTGGGTGAGGCGCTCGACCTCGGCGGTGTTGCCGGCGCGGTGCTCGGCCTGGAGGCGGAGCACCATCAGCGGCTCGGAACCGGGGTCGATCTCCAGCCCCCGGCCGGTAGCCCACCGTGCCAGACGGAGATCTCCCTCGTCGAGCGCACGCCGGGTGAGCTCGTGGGCGATGTCGGACATCAGCGAGGGGATCTCGGTGCGGAGCCGCTCGCCGTGGCTCCACTCCTGGCGGCTGGTACCGGCCAGAGCCGGACCGCGGACGTGGGCGAGGGCCTCGAGGATAGGAGCATCAGACCCAGGGTGACGGTCGTCGGTGCGACCCACGGCTCCGCAGCGGTCGGCGGCCAGATGAACAGCAGCGGATCGGCGTCCGGGTCAGGCACGCTCCAGCCGCGCTGCCACAGGTGAGCGAGATGTCGTCGCTGACGAAGTTGTGCGCGTTCGTCATCACCTCGATGTCCGGGCCGTCCATGTCTGTGCCTGCTTGCGCGTGGCCTTGGTTTGCGATCTCGCGCATATTGGTGTGCCGTTGGGGTTCAGCCTCTTGGCGGGATGACCCTGAGTAGATGGGTGAGTGCCCGTGCTCCCCTCACAAGAGGGGATGCTCCCGCCAAGGGGCCCTCCTATAGCGAATGACTATATGGGAGAGAGTGAGAGGGTTCACACAGAGTTTCAGTTGTCTTACCATCGGTACATGGTCACCAAGCGCTCTTCCTATGAGGACATCCTGATGGATGGCTCTGACACTTCTGGCCCAGGGCCTGCAGCGAGGGCGGTCTGGGCCAAGTCGGGTGGACGTGCCCAGCAGTGGCTTCCTCTCGTGCAACACATGCTCGACACCGAGGCCATGGCCGCGCGCCTGTTCGACTCATGGCTGGCTCCGGGCGTACGGAAACGCTGGGCGGCTGTGTTCCCGCAGGGCGTGGACGACGCACGGGCAGTCTTTCTGTTCCTTGCTGCCGTCCACGACGTTGGTAAGGCCTCGCCCGTGTTCTCGGCACAGGTCGAGACGCTGGCGGATCGGGCTCGACAGGTGGGGCTCGACTGCCCGCGGATGCAGGAGATGGTAGACGATCGCCCTCATCTCCCTCACGGCACGGTCGGCTATTTCGCAGTGCGTGACTGGCTGAAGGGGCGCAGCGTCGACACGGCTCTCGCTGACCAGCTGGCCGGCATCGTCGGTGCCCACCATGGCAAGCCTGTCGGCAACCCCCAGAAGAGGGCTGCTTTGGGCCGTCCTTTCGCTACTGGGGGAGAGTCGTGGGACGTCGTGCGAGCGGAGCTCCTGAATTGGGTCGATCGGCGTCAGGGGATCAGCGCGCGGCTGGCGGGGTGGGGCCGCGTACGAATCCCCCTGCCGGTCCAGGTCGGCATGTGCGGCTTGCTGATCATGGCGGACTGGCTCGCCAGCAACCAGGACTACTTCGGCCTCATGGCGGCCGACGGTGACCTCGCTCCCGAGGTGCTGGCCGAGGCCGACCTCCAAGCGCGGTGGGACCACGGGTGGGGAGAGGTGGGGATGCCCGCCGCGTGGGCGCCGGATAACCCGGTCGATGCCCCGGCCGACCTCTACAGGTCTCGGTTCGGGTGGGGGCAGGACCGCTCGCCGCGCCCGCTGCAGGAGACAGTGCTGGAAGTTGTGCGGGAGCACGCGCCATCCTTGCTCATCGTGGAGTCCGGCATGGGGTCGGGCAAGACCGAGGCAGCTTTCGCTGCTGCAGAGGTGATGGCCGCACGATGGGGCGCGCATGGGCTGTTCGTCGCCCTGCCGACCCAAGCGACCACGGACGCGATGTTCGGTCGCATGCTCGAATGGCTCGGCAACCTCCCCGAGCCGCCTGCGGATGTGCCGGCGTGGGCACTCACCCTCGCACACGGCAAGGCGGCGCTGAACTCCGCGTTTGCCGACCAGGTCGCCGCCTTCGACGAGTTCGTGAAGGCCGACGGTCACCACGGAGGCATGCAGGACATCCGGGACGAGGAGACGGATGCACCGTTGGTGAACGCCGTCGCCCACCAGTGGTTCCGCGGCCGAAAACGGCGCCTGCTCGCCAACTTCGGCATCGGCACGATCGACCAGATCCTCATGGGAGCCCTCCAGCAGAAACACCTCATGCTTCGTCACATCGCACTGGCCGGCAAGGTGGTCATCGTGGACGAGGTTCACGCCTCGGACGAGTTCATGAACGTGTATCTGGACCGCATGCTGCACTGGCTGGGCCACTACGGCGTCCCGGTCATCCTGTTGTCGGCGACCCTCACGACGGAGCGCAAGCGCGCAATGCTGGAGGCATACGCCCCCGGTGCGAGTAGTGGCGATCTGGTAGCGGAGTACCCCCTCCTCACTTGGGTGACGGCGGACCGGACAGCCGTCGCTGCCCGAGCGGTGCCCGATCATGCACCGCCTACGACCGTCTCGTGGGATTGGACAGCGGACGACGACGCCACCCTCATGGATCTGCTCGATGCCGAGCTCACCGAGGGAGGATGCGCCCTCGTGGTCCGAAACACGGTCAAGGACGCCCAGCGCCTCGCCGGGGTGCTGCAGGCCTCCGACCGCTTCCCCCAGGTGATCCTCGCCCACTCACGCTTCCTTGCCGCCGACCGTGCGGCCAACGATGCACGCCTCCTGGCCCTCTTCGGACCGGAATCCGGCAAGGGCAGTCGGCCAGGCAGAGCTGTTGTCGTTGCGACCCAGGTGGTGGAGCAGTCGCTGGACGTCGACTTCGACGTCATGATCACCGATCTCGCGCCGATCGACCTGCTGTTCCAGCGTATCGGCCGGCTTCACCGGCATGCGTGGCGTACGCGGCCGTCACGGCTCAGTCAGGCCCGGGTGTACATCATCGGAGAAGAAGAGGGCGGCCTTCGGCGGGGCAGTGGAGGGTCCCGGGTGGTCTACGGGGAGCACGCCCTACTGAGCACGGCCCTCGTCCTTCAGGAACACGGCCCGACCCTGACGCTTGCCGCAGACATCGCACCACTCGTGCAGCGTGCCCTCGGTAACGGTCAGGTCGTGCCTCCCCACACCTTGGCGGAGGAGTTTGCACGCGCCCGAGAGGAGGCCACACGGGAGGCGGGCACACGTCGTGCCGGTGCCGAGACCGCCTGTCTCGACCCGTGGAACGGAGGGGCCCGCGACGACCTGGGGGCCTGGCTCACCCTGACTACCGACCCCAGCGAGAGTCGCCTGGCAGCCACGGTGCGTGACATCCGCCCCAGCCTGGAGGTGATCGTGGTGCCCGTCTTCCCCGACGGCTCGACGGCGCTCGTGCCGCCGTGGATGGGGGATGGCGGAACACTGGACGTCTCGACGGAGCCCGACGACATCACTGCCCGGCGCATCGCCTCCTGGACGGTGAAGCTCCCGCCGTCTGTGACTCCTTCGCCCCGGCACCTCGACCTCGTCCTCGATGAGCTGCGCGACAACCATGCCCGCGGTTGGTCGTGGCACCGCCACCCCCTGATCAAAGGCCAGCCCCTGCTGCCCATGCGCCAGACCACCGAAGGGAGCACGACCTTGGAGACCACGCTGTTCGCCGGCGGAGAACGCCCCGTCCGCCTGCGTTACACCCCCGAACAGGGGCTGCAGGAGGTGTGTGATGACGTTCAACCTTCTTGACGAGCCCTGGATCCTCGCTCAGCGCGATGACGGGCCGACCGAGGTCTCGTTGCTGGACGCCTTCCGGCAGAGCGCCCAGATCCGCGCCCTGACCGGTGAGGTCCCGACCCAGGCCTTCGCGATCCTGCGCCTGATGCTCGCGATCTGTCAGGACGCCTTCCAGATCCACTCCAACGACACCCTGCTCGACCTGCGCGATGAAGGCCTCGGCCTCGGCGTGATCGAGGACTACCTGGCACGCCACCGGGACAGGTTCGACCTGTTCCACCCCAGCCAGCCGTTCATGCAGGTCGCGGACTTGCGGACAGCGAAGGGGGAACACTCGGACCTGTCCAAGATCATCGCTGACGTTCCCAACGGTCAGCAGTTCTTCACCACGCGGGCCGGTTCAGGGCTGGACCGTATCTCGGCTGCGGAGGCGGCGCGCTGGCTCGTCCACGTCCAGGCCTTCGATCCATCCGGGATCCGCTCGGGCGCCGTGGGGGATCCCTTGGCCAAGAACGGCAAGGGCTACCCCATCGGTCCGTCGTGGGCCGGCCAGCTCGGTGGTGTGGTTCTCCACGGCCCCCACCTCGACCGGACTCTGCTCAACAACCTCGTCAGCACGGAGGGCAAGCCCGACGACCATCCGTTCTGGGTGGACCCGCCCCAGACCCAGCTCCGCGTCGAAGACAGCGTCGCCCCCGGGCCGGTCTCGGCGTTGGTCTGGCAGTCCCGTCGCGTACGCCTGGTGGGAGACCGCAGCGGTGTGCATGGTGTCGTCCTTTCTCTGGGAGACCAGGTCACCCCCCAGCAGATGAGGGGGCTGGAGGCCATGACGGGGTGGCGATACTCGAGACCCCAGTCGAAGAAGTTCGGACGCGACGTCTACATGCCCAACGAGCACGATCCCGACCGTGCCCTGTGGCGCGGGCTCCCAGCGATCGTTGCCGCCGGCGTGCAGAAGCTCGAAGACGGCTCCACGGTCTCGAGCTTCTTGGCTCCGATGACCTACGAACAGCTGAACGCGGAGGAGAACCCGTTCGTCCTGCAGATCATCGGTATCCAGTACGGGCCGCAGAGCGCCACCATCGAGGAGATCATCGACGACCGGATCGAGCTTCACGGCTCGCTGCTGGGCGACGACGCATGGCCGATCCGGACAGCGATCCACGATGCCGTTGCCACCAGCGAGACCTGCGTACGCGCGCTTGGACAGCTGGCCGCCAGCATCGCGCGCGCCGCGGGGGAGAAGGGCGACGGGGCGGGTGACGCCGACCGGCAGCGGGCGATGGCCCGCGCCTGGGCCGCGCTCGACCAACCCGCTCGAGTCTGGGTCGGCTCCCTCACCGCGGCCAGCGACCCGCAGGAGTCAAAACGAGACTGGCAGAGACACCTCGACGCGATGCTGAGGGCTCTCGGGCAGGAACTCGTCGACCGTGCCGGCCCTGCGGCTGTCCGGGGCCGTGACACGAGTTTCGGGTTCATGTCGGCCCACCGCGCGTACAGCTTCTTCGTGCGCGACCTGCGCAAGACCCTCACCCTCGTCCGTCCCGCCCCGAAGGAGGGCACTGCATCATGACCGAGTCACAGACCTGCGGCGAGCTCGTCCGTCGCCGCATCGCGACGATCGCCTCCGACCCTGCAAACCTCACCCCCCATGGTCGGGCCGCGCTCGCTCACCTCCGCCACGGGCTGGGCAAGCCACCCGGATCCGTGCCCCAGATCTGGGAGCTAACCCTGGTCGACGACCGCGCCAGCGGTGGCCCTAGCTGGCGGGAGACAGCCGTGCACGTCGCACTGACCCAGTGGGCCGCCCACCAGCAGTCGAAGACCGTGCCGATGCACACGACCGATCGCAGGTTCGGGGAGGCGCTCCGGCTCCTGGCCGAGCGTCAGGAGCGGAGGAATCCCCAGTCGACGCCAGCGTACCGCCGCATGATGGCGCTCGCCTCGGGCCGAAGCCTCGCCGGGATCACCACCCACGCTCGGGGGCTCATCGACCAGTTACGCGCCGCTGGCATCGGTTTCGACTACGGCCGCTGGGCCGACAACCTCTACCTGCTGCAGGTTCCCGGTCGTGCTGTCGATGTGCAGCGCGAGTGGGGCCGCGACTTCTACCGCCTCAACGATGACCAGATCGCCGAGCACCTCAGCCACACCACCGACCAGCCCACCGCTGCCACCGAAGGAGCAGACCGATGACGACCTACCTCGAGATCCACGCCATCCAGAACGTCCCTCCCGCCAACATGAACCGCGACGACACGGGCGCACCGAAGACCGCCACCTACGGCGGTGTCGTTCGCGGCCGCGTGTCGTCGCAGTCATGGAAGCGTGCCATGCGAGAAGCCTTCAACCGCGACCTCGACCCGATGGACGTGGGCCGCCGCAGCAAGCAGGTGGTTCGGCTCATGATGGACGCCATCGTGCGCCGACGACCCGAGCTGGAGGAGCGTGCCGAGGCCCTCGCGACCGCCGCGTTCGAGGTGGCGAAGCTCAAGCCGTCGAAGGCCAAGAAGGGGGACGCGGCGGTGGCCGAGATGGGCTACCTGCTGTTCCTGTCTCAGCGCCAGATCGAGGCCGTCGCCGACGTGATCGTGGCCAATGCGGACGCCGGGGACGACAAGGCGCTCCGTGCCGCCCTCACTGCCGCCAAGGTCCGGGACCTGTTCGATACCCAGCACTCGGTGGACATCGCCCTGTTCGGTCGCATGGTGGCTGACGCGCCCGACCTCAACGTCGATGCGGCCTGCCAGGTCGCCCACGCGTTGGGTGTCCACGAGGTCGTGCCGGAGTACGACTACTTCACGGCCGTCGACGACGTCGTACGGGAGGCGGAGGAGACCGGCGCCGGCATGATCGGCACGGTCGAGTTCTTCTCCTCCACGTTTTATCGCTATGCCGTCGTCAACCTCGACCAGCTGCAGACCAACCTCGGTGACGACAAGGCGGTCGGCCTCGCGCTGCAGGCGTTTGTGAAGGCGTTCGTGGAGTCGATGCCGACCGGCAAACAGAACACGTTCGCCAACGGCACTCGGCCCTCGGCCGTCATGGTCACCATCGGCTCGGGTCAGCCCGCGAGCCTCGTCGGCGCGTTCGAGGAGCCGGTCAAGGACTCCGCAGGGCATGTTGCTCAGGCGATCAACCGGCTGGCTGAACATGCGGAGGGCGTCTTCTCCACGTGGCGCCGTCCTGAGACCGTGCTCGTGTGCGGCTTGCCCGCGCAGGTCGGCAAGCTGGCAGAGCTCGGTGACGTGGTCTCCTTCGACGAGCTCGTGGCGCGGGCCGGCGCCATGGGTGGGGGTGTGGCGTGAGCGTTCTGGTCCTGCGACTGGCGGGTCCCCTGCAGAGCTGGGGAGTACGCAGCCGCTTCGTCCGCAGGACGACAGAACCGATGCCGACCAAGAGCGGGCTGATCGGCCTCCTTGCCGCGGCGAAGGGGTTGCGACGGCAGGACCCGCTGGAGGACTTGCTCGATCTGACGCTCGCCGTACGGGTCGACCAGCAGGGGGAGATGCTCCGCGACTTCCACACCGCCCACCACCAGGTGACGGGAGCCTCCATGCCGCTGTCCCAGAGGTACTACTGGGCCGATGCCGTGTTCACCGCCTTTATCGGTGGCAAGGAGCCTGTCGTGGAGGGGCTGGCCGAGGCGCTCGGCGACCCCGCCTACCCGCTGTATCTGGGCCGGCGGTCGTGTGTGCCCGAGGGGCGGCTCGTCCTGGACGTGTCGTCGGCGTCGATGGAGTCTCTCGTGCGGGAAACGCCGTGGCAGGCCTCTGCCCGCGTCCAGAAGGCACTGCGGCAGCCGCAGGCCACCCTGCCGGTCCAGGCGGACGAGGGCGTGTTCGAGGGGCTGGTGGCACTGCGCCAGCTGCAGGACGTCCCCATCAGCTTCGATCCCGAGCGGCGGGAGTATGCCGTCCGGGCCGTCGTCGACGTCACTGTTTCCGTGCCGAACCCGATCTGGGCGGAGAAACCCTCAGCCGGTCACGATCCGCTCAGTCTGGCCGAGGAGTACGCATGATTCTCACCCGCATGTATCTGAATCCACAGCGACGGGATGCCCGACGGCTGCTCGCGTCGCCTCAGGCCGTCCACGCCGCTGTGCTGGCCGGTTTTCCGCCGGACTCCGACCCTGGTCGGGTCCTGTGGCGTGTGGATGGTGCAGGAACCCCGCGTACGGCCCTGTGGATGGTCTCGGCAGAGGAACCGGATCTGGCTCATCTGGAGGAGCAGGCCGGATGGCCTTCTAAACCCACGGCACGGTCGGTCGCGTACGAAGGTCTTCTGGATGCCCTTGCGGTTGAGCAAGTGTGGTCGTTCCGCGTCACGGTGAACCCCACCCACCGTGGCAGGCGCGGTGACCGGCAGCAGGTCTTCGCCCATGTGACAGCCAAGCAGCAGACGCAGTGGCTGCTGGACCGACAGGAACGCATCGGCGCAGCTCTGGTTGATGACTCGGGCGGGCAGACCTTCGCGCTGGAGTCGAGGGAGGTACGCCGATTCCGGCGGGGAGACAGCTCGGTGACACTCGCCTACGCCACGTTCGCCGGGACATTGCGGGTGGTGGATCCCGATGCCTTGAGGGCCACGATGGTGCAGGGGCTTGGCCGTGGCAAGGCGTACGGCTGTGGACTCCTCACGCTGGCCCGGACATGATCCCGGGAGCGGCCCCGCCCACGGCTCGTCAGCTCAATCGTGTGGTGGACCGTGTGTCGTTCGTCTATCTCGAGCGATGCACTGTCAGCCGCGATGCCAACGCGGTGACTGCGACGAATGAGATTGGGACGGTTCACGTGCCGGCGGCGGGGGTGAACGTACTCCTGTTTGGCCCCGGCACGAGGGTGACGCATCACGCCATGATGCTGCTGGCCCAGTCGGGTGCCACGGCGGTCTGGGTCGGTGAGAACGCCGTGCGCTACTACGCGCACGGGGTCCCGCTGGCGAGGTCGACACGGCTCCTCGAGGCCCAGGCGGAGGCGGTGTCGCATCGGGACAAGCGTCTCGCCGTGGCTCGACGCATGTATGCCATGCGTTTCCCCGATGAGGTCCCTGACCGGTTGACGATGCAGCAGTTGCGTGGCCGGGAGGGTGCCAGGGTGCGTCAGATCTATCGGCGGGAGTCGGAGAGGACCGGCGTGCCGTGGATCCGAAGGGACTACGATCCGGAAGCGTTCGAGGCGGGTGATTCGATCAACCAGGCTCTGTCGGCCGCCCACGCCTGCCTCTACGGGGTTGTGCATGCGGTGATCGTCGGGCTGGGGTGTTCACCGGGACTCGGCTTCGTTCACACAGGCCATGCACGGGCGTTCGTCTATGACATCGCCGATCTCTACAAGGCCGACGTCACGATCCCCATCGCTTTCGAGGCAGTGGCCAGCGAGCCGGAGGACATCGTCAGCGACGCGCGCCGTCGCTCGCGCGACGCCATCCGTGAGGCCCAGGTGATCCAACGGTGTGTGAGTGACGTCAAGGGCTTGCTGGTCCCGGGGGACGAGGATACTGAGCTCCAGGTCGACGTGACCTACCTCTGGGACGACCGTGAAGATGCAGTGGCCGGTGGCGTGGACTACTCCGAGGTGCCCTGGTGATCGTCGTCGTCCTCACGAAGGTGCCGTCGGGACTGCGGGGGCATCTGACGCGCTGGCTTCTCGAGGTGGCTCCCGGTGTCTACGTCGGAAAGGTCTCCGTACGCGTTCGGGAGGAGTTGTGGGCGCTGGTCCTTGACATGGTGCGGGATGGGAACGCGCTGATGGTGGTGAGCGCCCGCAACGAGCAGGGCATGGAGATACGCAACCATCGGCATGCGTGGACGCCCGAGGACTTCGACGGCGTGGTTCTGATGCGCCGTCCACCTGCAACGGAGAACATCACGGGGAAGCCGACTCCCATGTCCCGAACTGCAAGGTTCCGTCGCGTACGCCCGCAGAAGTGAATGAGTTTGTTTGCTCCAGTGTGCGAAACTCCTAGTCAACAACTGTGCTCCCCGCGCGAGCGGGGATGATCCCAGGTTGATAACGAACGATTACCCCACCACCTGCGTGCTCCCCGCGCGAGCGGGGATGATCCCGTCGGGAAGTCGATCTTCCGCTGAGCGGCTAGGTGCTCCCCGCGCGAGCGGGGATGATCCGTATCTGGCAATGAACGCCGGCGAGGTAGCGGCGTGCTCCCCGCGCGAGCGGGGATGATCCCACGGTCCGGCAGGATCGTGGTCCAGTACGCCGGTGCTCCCCGCGCGAGCGGGGATGATCCGGTGGCACCGAAGGGGTACCGCGTCCAGACGATGTGCTCCCCGCGCGAGCGGGGATGATCCCGAAGCGGTGCGAGACCTCCTGAAGGCTCGGGAGTGCTCCCCGCGCGAGCGGGGATGATCCGTCTCCGGGTCGGACTTCGAGCACGTCGCCCACGTGCTCCCCGCGCGAGCGGGGATGATCCCTGGTCGAGCGTCTTGCCCGCCTTGACGGTGTCGTGCTCCCCGCGCGAGCGGGGATGATCCCCCCGGAACCGGATGCACGCGACCGCCACCCGCGTGCTCCCCGCGCGAGCGGGGATGATCCGGTGCAGTGGGTGATGTATCACGGCACCGAAGGGTGCTCCCCGCGCGAGCGGGGATGATCCGGTCGCCACATCAAGCGTGAAGCCGTCCGTTGGGTGCTCCCCGCGCGAGCGGGGATGATCCCATCGTGGATTTTCTCGCGGCTGCTGGCGGGTCGTGCTCCCCGCGCGAGCGGGGATGATCCGTGTGCGGCGGCGGATGTGGCCTTGGAGTTTGCGTGCTCCCCGCGCGAGCGGGGATGATCCGAAGATCCGGGCGAAGAGCCTCGACACCGACCGGTGCTCCCCGCGCGAGCGGGGATGATCCCGGTCGGTCGGGCGGCGCGGCGGTCCCCCACCGGTGCTCCCCGCGCGAGCGGGGATGATCCCGTTGCCGGAATACCCGGAGTAGCCGATGAGCTGTGCTCCCCGCGCGAGCGGGGATGATCCGTGGTGGCTTCCCGCGCTGGCCGCGCTGCTGGTGTGCTCCCCGCGCGAGCGGGGATGATCCGTAGTTGCCCCGCTCGGACTTGACGGCTGCTGCGTGCTCCCCGCGCGAGCGGGGATGATCCGGTGGGTTCGCCGGGCAGGGCGTGGACGGGAACGTGCTCCCCGCGCGAGCGGGGATGATCCCAACTCCGTGGCCAAGAGGCTCAAGGAATTGTCGTGCTCCCCGCGCGAGCGGGGATGATCCGTTCGCCACGTGATATTCGCCAACGCCCGGCGGGTGCTCCCCGCGCGAGCGGGGATGATCCGCTCTACGTCGGCGGGTCCAACTCCCGTGAGGAGGTGCTCCCCGCGCGAGCGGGGATGATCCGTGCTCCGGGCGCCCGATCGGGCATGCGCCGACGTGCTCCCCGCGCGAGCGGGGATGATCCGCTCTATGTCGGCGGCGGGAACGCTCGTGAGGAGTGCTCCCCGCGCGAGCGGGGATGATCCGGACGCCAACGCGCACCCGATCTCGGCCGCGTAGTGCTCCCCGCGCGAGCGGGGATGATCCCCGGTGGGGGCAGGCCGCTCTTGACGCCCGCCGGTGCTCCCCGCGCGAGCGGGGATGATCCGACCGGCGAGCTCATCCGTGAGGCCGGATCGCTGTGCTCCCCGCGCGAGCGGGGATGATCCCGGACAGTCGAACGTCACGCTCACCAATGCCGCGTGCTCCCCGCGCGAGCGGGGATGATCCTCGTGAGCCCGCTATCACCCTTGGCATGGTGTCGTGCTCCCCGCGCGAGCGGGGATGATCCCGACCCGTGGGCGGGAGGTGCGCAGGATGTCGCGTGCTCCCCGCGCGAGCGGGGATGATCCGGTTCCGACCCCCTGGCTGTTGGCACAGCCGCGGTGCTCCCCGCGCGAGCGGGGATGATCCCTGGACGCGGTATCGACCCGTCGCGAGCCAGACGGTGCTCCCCGCGCGAGCGGGGATGATCCGTCGGCGTGGATCTGCGAGTTCCCTACCCACGCGTGCTCCCCGCGCGAGCGGGGATGATCCCCGTCCCATCGAGGGTGCGGACCAGAAAAACCTGTGCTCCCCGCGCGAGCGGGGATGATCCGCAAGCACCGCTCTACGAGGGGAGGTTGGACGTGTGCTCCCCGCGCGAGCGGGGATGATCCCATCCTGCTCGCGGGGATCATCGGCACCGGCAAGTGCTCCCCGCGCGAGCGGGGATGATCCGCCATCCATCACGTTCGACGACGCCGGGCTGCTGTGCTCCCCGCGCGAGCGGGGATGATCCCATCACGTCGGGCGGGTGCACGTCCGGCGTCACGTGCTCCCCGCGCGAGCGGGGATGATCCGAACCTCGCCGACCAGCTGGGGGCGTCATGAACGTGCTCCCCGCGCGAGCGGGGATGATCCCTTCCCCTGCGCGTCGTAGGCGCTGATGCCGAGGTGCTCCCCGCGCGAGCGGGGATGATCCGGTCAGGTCGGCAGGGGTGAACGCGGCGACACGGTGCTCCCCGCGCGAGCGGGGATGATCCGTACGCGTCGAGAGCGTCGGCGGCCTCGCGCTGGTGCTCCCCGCGCGAGCGGGGATGATCCGAACGTGATCGGCATGGTCGTCGACTCGTTCGCGTGCTCCCCGCGCGAGCGGGGATGATCCGGTGCTAGTAGCAGCCGAAGGACTCCGCTGCACGTGCTCCCCGCGCGAGCGGGGATGATCCGGTGTAGGCCATCTCAACGCGGCAGGCCGTCGAGTGCTCCCCGCGCGAGCGGGGATGATCCGCCTCCACAGGCGGGAGCCCTCGGGGGCGTTGTGTGCTCCCCGCGCGAGCGGGGATGATCCGGCTGCTGCTGAGTTGTACGTGCGGCAGCATCTGTGCTCCCCGCGCGAGCGGGGATGATCCGCCCACATGGCTGCACACCCGGACGTGATTGACGGTGCTCCCCGCGCGAGCGGGGATGATCCCTCCTTCATGGCAGGGGTGGCCGCCTTGAACTGGTGCTCCCCGCGCGAGCGGGGATGATCCGGCTCTCGACACGGAGTTGCGCGCCTACCAGTCGTGCTCCCCGCGCGAGCGGGGATGATCCGTCCTGCGCCCACCCGCGATCGGTGCGTCGTTCGTGCTCCCCGCGCGAGCGGGGATGATCCACCATCAGGAGAAGAGCATGAGCGGAGAACCCATGTGCTCCCCGCGCGAGCGGGGATGATCCGTACCTACCCGAGTGGGTCTACGGAATGCCGTAGTGCTCCCCGCGCGAGCGGGGATGATCCCTGTGCGCCCCGCACCTGCGGCAGCGGAGCCGTGTGCTCCCCGCGCGAGCGGGGATGATCCCATCTCGTAGGTCTTGCCGTCAGCACCAGTTGCGTGCTCCCCGCGCGAGCGGGGATGATCCGCGGTCGTCGGCGGTGATCCGCTCGACCTTCTCGTGCTCCCCGCGCGAGCGGGGATGATCCGGCGTTGCCGCTGATGAGGGGGACGACCTCGACGTGCTCCCCGCGCGAGCGGGGATGATCCGGGCATGCGCGTCATCGTCGAGGGCAAGTTGAAGTGCTCCCCGCGCGAGCGGGGATGATCCGGCTGGAAGGTCGCCCACAAGGGCAAGGCGTGGGTGCTCCCCGCGCGAGCGGGGATGATCCTTCACAACGACCGGGACGTACTGGTCCAGGAACGTGCTCCCCGCGCGAGCGGGGATGATCCGCGTGCGCCACCCACGGCATCTGCGGCTGCACGGTGCTCCCCGCGCGAGCGGGGATGATCCCGATCCCTTCCGAGCACGCATCGACCAACCAGGGTGCTCCCCGCGCGAGCGGGGATGATCCCCGGCCGTGGCCGCAGGAGCCGGCGTTCATGTCGTGCTCCCCGCGCGAGCGGGGATGATCCCGAGATGAAGCACGCGAGCAAGTCGGCGGACCGGTGCTCCCCGCGCGAGCGGGGATGATCCCAGGCTGTCGAGAGCAGGATCATCCTCGGACACGTGGTCCCCGCGCGAGCGGGGATGATCCCAGGCTGTCGAGAGTAGGATCATCCTCGGACACGTGGTCCCCGCGCGAGCGGGGATGATCCGATCGGTACCACGCCAACACATCACCGTCCGCGTGCTCCCCGCGCGAGCGGGGATGATCCGAAACTCGCGAGCTTCTGTCGGAACCCCCAGCGGCGAGGGCCAGACCGAGGCCCCGGCGGGCGGTCCCGTGCAGCGACCGACACCGTCAGCCTCTGCGTGGCATCGCCGCCACGGCCAGGGCATGAGCCTGGGCCAGCTGTCGGGGGCTCCTCCCGGAGCGAGACGCCGATGCCGACAGCGGCCACGGCCCACGCGAGTGCGGTGAGGCTGACGACCAGCGTGGCCGGTGGCGTGCGACGGGAGTCAGCCCAACAGTTTCAGGATGGCTGGCAAGGTCAGCACCGCCCCGTAGTAGGCCATGAACTGCACCCCGGAATGAACGCCGAAGTACTTGTTCAGGACGCCACCGAGCAGTCCGATGGTCAACGTCACGAGAAGGGCCATCGGCCCGCCTTCGTAGAGGCAGATGACGACGATCAGGCCCGCGAACGCGCCGATGATCGCCTCGTGCGAGACCGAACGCATGACCCACGAGGCGGCCCGGTGCGCATTGTTCATGGCGAAGGGGTACGCCACGATCGCCGACAGGAGCACGGCCAACAGGCCATACCCGGCGAACTCCCAGATCGAGAGCATGTCGTGCAGGTTGTGGCTCGTCTTCGCAGCCGCGTCGACCGTGTAGACGGGCGGGGCGTTGAACAGCGGCGCTGCGGGTCCGGCTGCCATGGGGGACAGCGGGAGCCCGATCGCGATCAGGGGGATGAGGGTCTCGGCGATGTAGGTCGACTCGGTCGTGCCGTTGCGCACCGCGATCGTGGTGGTGAGGCGGTGGTAGGCGTTCTTGATGCGTCCGCCGAAGATCTCGCCCATCAGAACCGTCATCGCCACCGGTGAGAACACGAAGGTCGCGCTCGAGACGACAGCCGCCGCCGAGGTCATGGCCACCTGCTTGCGGTCAAGGACGCGGAGCGGGTTGGGGAGCCGGCCGGACCAGTTCCGGGTGTCGGGCGCGAGTTCGAACCGCTTCGGTTCCGCCACGGCCATGGACCGTCGCCCGGCGGGGGACAGTGCGAGGAACATGTCGGCGATCAACGGTCCGACGGCGATGCCGAGGAAATAGCTGATCGACAGGCTGGGCGTACCGGTGCTCTTCACGAACAGGTTGAGACCGGCGACGACCAGGACGAACGGGACCAGCGACAGGACCGCCGCCCAGCGACCCTTGGACGTGAACGCGATCAGGGCCGCTGCTGCGCCGAACAGCCAGGGCGCGGCCTGGCTGATGGTGGCTGCGAACGGGGTGAGGAGTGACGCGAACAGCACCGCGCAGGGGACGGCGATGAACGCAGCAAGCACCCCACCGGTGATCGCCTTGCGCAGTGCGATGTGGGGTACGCCGAGGTCCCGCAACAACTGGGCATCCCGCAGGATGGGCACCGCAGTCGTGTCACCGGGGATCCCCAGCAGCGTCGTCGGGATCATGTGGGTGATGTGCTTGGAGATGACACCCGCAAGGAAGAATGTCAGCACCCCCGACGGGGGAACCCCGATCAGGATCACCAGCAGCGTCAGTGGAGCCACGGTCGCGGTCTCGTCGGTGCCTGAGACCACGCCGATCATGGCGAACACCACGGCACCGAGCAGCCCCATTCCCAGGGCCCAGAGAATGGCGGTGATCATGCGGCACCCCCACGCTGGGTGGCCCGTTCGGCGAGGGTGTCGAACAGCCCGAGGTCGCGGAGCTCTTCCTGCACGGCAGCGGGAAGATCTGCAGGATGACCCAGCGGACCCACCTCTGCCTCGACCGCGAGGAGCGCTGCCTCACGCTCCTGGGGCGTGGAGACGTGCTCGCCCACCACACGTTTGGGTGCGAACACCCGGGCACAGATCACCGCTGCTACCAGGCACGCCGCCAGCCCGGCCAGCAGCGAATACGACTTGGCCAGCGAGGCGTTGGACACCCACGCCGTGAACAGGCTCCGGGCTCCCAGATAGGTCGGCACGGCGAGCCCCACCCCGATGAGTGTGGCGAACGTGACATGGCGGGAATCCACCGTGTCACCCCAGAGTTCGATCAGGCCCGACGGCTGCGAAGGGGGCTCACTCATGGCCATCCCCCTCGGCCAGGATCGCCACCGCACGATCGAAGGTGACCGACCCTTCGGCCACCATGCGGTCGGCGACATCAGCGACCCGCGCGGCCGGCGCCCCGGCAGCGATGGCGATGTTCTTCGCATGCAGCGACATGTGGCCCCGCTGGATGCCTTCGGTGGCCAGCGCACGCATGGCTGCGACGTTCTGGGCCAGGCCCACCGCGACGATCACCTGGGCGAGTTCGGAGGCCGACTCGACGCCCAGGACCTCGAGTGCCCAGCGCGCGCCGGGATGGGTCTTCGTCGCACCGCCCACCAGACCGACCGGCATCGGCAGCTCGAGCGTCCCCACGAGGTGGCCGTCGGCGTTCTGCTCGAAGTGGGACATCGTCGTGTAGCGGCCATCAGCGCCGATGGCATGGGAGTGGCAGCCGGCCTCCACCGCACGGGTGTCGTTGCCGGTGGCCAGGACGACCGCCGAGATGCCGTTCATGATCCCCTTGTTGTGGGTGGCCGCCCTGTAGGGGTCCGCCGCAGCGAACGCGTACGCATGGAGCATGTCGGTCACGACCTGCTCGCCGCCCAGCGCCTCCTTGTCGAGCACGCACGTCGCGCGGGCAAGGCGCTGGTCGGCCTTGTTGGTGAGGATCCGCAGCAGCGGGCGGCCGCCGGTGCGCTGGGCGAGCAGCGGGGCAACCCGTTCAGCCATCGTGTTGACGGCGTTGGCACCCATGGCATCGCGCACGTCCACGACGAGGTGGACGACCACGTACGCCTTTTCCCGGAACCGGACCACGCGGGCCGTGAGGTCGCGTACGCCCCCACCCAGCTCGACGAGGCGCCGATCGCACGCGTTCGCGGCGGCAACGACCTCGTCGCGCATCGCCAGGACATCGGCACGGGCGGCCTCGGGTGTCGGACATCCGACGAGCTGGATCTGCGCCTGCATGAGCGGGGCGCTCGAGCTGGCAGTGAAGCCTCCGCGTACGCGAGCGATCCGTGCGGCGTTGCTGGCGGCCGCGACGACGGACGCCTCCTCGGTGACCATCGGCACGAGCCGATCGTGACCGTTGAGCGTGACGTTCGTGCAGATCCCCACCGGCAACGAGAACAGGCCGACCGTGTTCTCGCTCATGTTGCTGGCCTGATCGACCGAGAGGGCATCGGGATCGATCAGGGGCCAGTGGGGCGTCGTGCCGAGCGCCTCGCTGATCGCCGCCCGGCGTTGGGAGATGTCGAGATTGCGCATCCCGGAGATTCGGCTGTTCGCCATGGGTGAGCTCCTTTGCTGACTGTCCGAGTAGTCAACAAGCGGCGCCGACGCAACGATATGGACGAACCTTCTATCCTTGGCGTCGGGAAGTGTCGAGTTCTGACATCGTGCGCAGGCTGTGCAGTCGCAGGGCCACGAGAGTTCGGAAGTGGCGCTCCGAGGAGTCCCAGTCAGACCCCAGGAGCGCGGCGATGCGCGTCAACCGCTGACGCACCGTGTTGGGGTGCACGAACAACCTCTCGGCGGCGCGGGTGATCCCTCGGCCCGTCTCGAGATAGGCCAGGGCCGTATCCGTCAGTTGCGTCCCTCGGTTCTCGTCCCACGCGACGAGGGGCGCCACCGTGGCGTCCACGAACGACTGTGCCGACGCTGAGCTGCCTCCGAACATGGACGCGTAGGGGAGATACTCGACGAGCGCCCCGGTGCGACGCTCGACGCCGAGTCCCTGCAGGAGCTCGACGCAGGACCACAGGCTCGCGGCACAGGCGGCCAGCCCGTCGAGCGGTGTCAGATCGGCGACGATCGCCACCCCGGGCAGCCCCTCCAACTGTCCGACGTCGAGCCGGCCGGCGGCGGCCGCCACCGTGTAGCCGCCAGCGTGTCGTCCGACCAACCAGTCGGGATGGCGGCGCAATGCTGCCCGTGTCTGTGCGCGGTGCTCCGGGCGCACCCCGACGGCGGCAAGGACCACCCCCTGCCTCACATCGAGGCCATGGGCACGCTTGAGCCGTACCACATCCGAATCGCTCAGCCGCCCCAGCACGAGGTCTTGGACGAGTTCGTCCCGCGTACGCCAGATCGCCTGCTCCTGAGCCTCGTCACGCATCGTGACCAGCGCCATGAGCTGCGCCGCGCGTTCCAGCGTCCGGATCTCGGCGGCGGTGAAGGCGGCCGGACGCCGGGCGAGGAACGCGCCGTGACATCGCATACCCGCGGACGCGGCCACCACAACGATGTCCCCCTGGGTGACTGCCCGGCCGCGGGCGACCGACGCGCAGCGGCTGTCCCACCAGTCCGCCCGCGGCGGCCAGGCCTGCTCCTGCCCCGCCGTGAACGCCCCATCGGGGTCGGTGGCGGCGATCTCACAGCCCAGATGTTCCTCCAGCGTCGCCGCGATCTCCCGCACACCGCCGTGCTTCAGCAGGTGAGCGGTCAACTCTTCGTGGGTGCGCGCCGCCTGGGCCGTCGCGGCCAGCTGTTCCTCCGCCGCACGCTGGGACGACTCCGCGTGCTCCACCGCCCGATGCAGCTCACCCAGCAGCCGAGTCGTCCGGATCGCCGACGCCGCATGACCCCCGAACGCCGACAGCAGGGCGATCTCGGCGGCGGTGAAGCGACGCCGGGTGCGTTGGGCAACGAACAACACACCCATGACCTGGTCGTTGGCCACCAAGGGGATGCCGAGGAGTGCGGCGATGCCCTCGGCGCGGACCGCCGAGTCGACCTCGTCGTCGTGGGGGAGCCCCGTGCCGCTCCAGTAGTCGAGGACCTGCTGGGGCAACCGCGTACTGGCCACACGGCTCGCCAGTCCCACCCCCACCGGGACTCGCAGCGAGATGAGCTCGGTCGACACGCTGCCCCTGGCGGCCCGCACCAGGAGTCCCTGGGTCGCCTCGTCGTACTCCGACAGATAGGTCAGGTCCACCTCGACCAGTTCGTGGGCCCTGTCGACCAGGCGTTGCAGGAGGGCAGACGCATCGGTCTCCTCCACGAGGTCCCGGGCACTGGCGATGAGGCTCGACAGCTCGCGGTCACGGTTCAGCAGACGCGTCAGCCGATTGGACAGATCGGCGACCCGCGCACGGTCCGCTCTCGGAACGCCGGGCAGCAGGGTCGCGAGCTGTGACTCCGAGACGGGAGTGCTCGCCTCCAGCACGGCGAGCACATCCTGGAGGTCGCTGAGACGCGATCCTTCACGGTGTCTGCTCATGGGCCTCCTCGTCTGCGAAGCAGATGATAGGCGCGCCCAGCCCGCGATCCGACCGTCTCATCCCCGTCGTGCGACCCAGCGGGAGGGCAGGCGTAGCTTCGTCCCATGGGGCAGCTCATCGACCGCACCGCAACGACCTACCCGATCGGGCACCGGGCTGCGACAGTCCCCGCGTAGGCTGGCGACCCAGTCCACCTGCCGAGGTGCGTGACCGAGGAGAACCCGTGGCCGAACTCGACGGGCCCCCGCGCCCGCAGCCCGCCGGGCGACCGGCGGGGTCGTGGCGTGCGCTGCCCCGACTCCTGCGCCAGCGGGCCGAGGCCGAGCGCGCAGCGGCTCGGCGCACGCCTCCCCGGACGCGCACGACCCGCCGGCTCGTCTGCGCCGCCACCATCGTCGTATCGGCCGGCGTCCTTGCCTGGTCCCTGCGGATCCCCGCGGGCGACCCGATGTTCTATCCGGCGACCCTGGCCCTGGCGGCGATCCTCATCGCAGGCGCGGTCACCGCCGGGCGCCCACCGCGGGACCCGTCGGTCCCCGCGTCGGTCTCCCGCGACGCCGTGACCGGTCTGGGCGCGGGGGCGGTCCTGCTCCTGGTGTTCCTCGTCGGTGCCGGCATCGTGGCCCAGGTCCCGTTCCTCAAGACCCCGGTGCAACAGCTGCTCGACCACGCGAGCGTCGGATCGCTGCCGATCGTCCTGGCCATCACCGTCGTCAACGGCGTCGCCGAGGAGCTGTTCTATCGCCGCGCCCTCTACGACGCCACCGCCGCCCGCCACCCGATCCTCCTCACCACGGTCGTCTACACCGCGGTCACGGCCCTTTCGGGCATCCCGCTGCTCGCCCTCGCCGCCGCGTTGCTCGGCCTGACCTGCGCGCTGCTGCGACGCTGGACCCGCGGCATCGTGGCCCCCATGCTCGCCCACCTCGTGTGGTCGCTGGGTATGCTGCTCCTGCTCGACCCCACTCTCACCCTTCTGGAGAAGTTATGAGCACTCGGCTGGGACTGGTCACCGGCGCCACCGGCTATGTGGGGGGCGAGCTCGTCACCGCGCTCACCGAGCGCGGGTGGCGCGTCCGCGTCCTCACCCGCAGCGTCGACAAGGCGCGCACGGCCCCGTGGGGTGAGGCGATCGTCAACGGCGCAGCCAGCTCCGGCCAGGTCGAGGTCGTCGAGGGGGACGCCTCCGACGCGGCCGACCTGCGCCGTGCACTCGATGGGGTCGACGTCGCCTGGTATCTCCTGCACTCCATGGGTGACGACGTCGACGACTTCCGCGCCGAGGAACGCGCGATGGCCCAGTCGTTCGCCGAAGCCGCCCGCGACGCCGACGTCAGTCGCATCGTCTACCTCGGCGGCCTCCACCCCGACAGCGACGACCTGTCGGACCACCTTGCCTCGCGCGTCGAGGTCGGCCGCATCCTCCTCGACTCCGGCGTACCGACCGCCGCCCTCCAAGCGGGGGTCGTGCTCGGCGACCGCTCCCAATCGTTCGTCATGCTGCGCCATCTGGCCGAGCGACTCCCCGGCGCCGTCGGCCCGAGGTGGTTGCGCAACAAGATCGCACCCATCGCAGTCAAGGACGCACTGCACTACCTCGTCGCCGCCGCCGACCTGCCCCGCGAGCAGTCCCGCGAGTTCGACATCGCCGGACCCGACGTCGTCAGCTATGCGGAGATGATGAAGCGGTACGCCGCCGCCCTCGGACTGGGCCCGCGCGTCGTGTTCACTGCCCCCCTCACCACTCCCCGCGCCGCCGCGCGGTGGATCGGACTGGTCACCCCGGTGACGTACGGGTTGGCGCAACCGTTGGTCGACAGCCTGCTGCACGACACCGTCGCCGACGAGCACGACCTCGCCGACCTGGTGGGGGAGCCCGATGGCGGGCCCACGGGCTTCGAGGACGCCGTACGCGAGGCCGCGTCCGGTCAGGACACCCGCCGCTGGCGCAAGACGCTGGGCACCATGGTCGCGGCGGTCACGGCGTGTGCGGTGGCGGGATCGTGGGCGACCCAGCCCGACAGCGCCTGGTATCGCCGCCTGGCAAAGCCGCCGTTCCAGCCGCCAGCCTGGGCGTTCCCGGTCGCATGGACGGCGTTGTACGCCGACATCGCCGTCGTCGGCGCCCTATCGCTGGCCGACCTCGCCGAGACAGGCCGCCACGACGAACGCCGTCGATTCGTCGCGGCGCTCGCGGCCAACCTGGTGCTCAACGCCGGCTGGAGCGCGGTCTTCTTCCGGGGCCGCAACCTCCCAGCGTCCACCGCGGTCGCTGTCGCCCTGGCTGCCTCCAGCGCCGACCTGGTGCGCCGGGCGGGCTCGGTGAGCCCCGAGAAGGGCGTCGTGCTCTCCCCGTACGCCGCGTGGACCACCTTCGCCGCCGTTCTCACGGCGGAGATCACCCGCCGCAACCGCTGACGCCTCAGCGTGCCCCGCGGAGCACCCGGCGGGCGAGGGTGAACTGCAGCGGCAGCCGGGCAACCAGCACCGCCCGGGGAATGGGCGCGTACCGCTCGGGGTGGCGGGCCATGTGCAGGTTGGCTGGATAGACGGCTGCCAGCAGCGCCACGAGCCCCCAAGCCGCCGGCTTTCGCGTCGCGGGACTCGCGTACGCCAGGCCGAGGGCGATCTCGGCCGCGCCGCTGGCCAGGTGGGCGGCGCGTGGGCTCACCGGCACCCAGTCGGGCACCGCACGGTCGAACACCTTCGGCGCGGCGAAATGCAGGACGCCCATGCCGACGAACAGGGCGGAGACGGGCAGGGGCGAGGGGGAGCGGCTCATGGCCCCAGCCTCGCACAAGGGCGACCGGATCCACGTGACCCCGGTGGGTCCCCGGACGGCGCGGGCCCGCTAGTGTGCCTGACCAAAGGACGGGGGTGGCCCATGGATGCCGATGTGATCGTCGTGGGAGCGGGGCTGGCAGGGCTGCGGTGCGCCCGCGTCCTGGCCGAGCGCGGGGTGGACGTCCGCGTCCTGGAGGCCGGCGACGAGGTGGGCGGTCGCGTACGCACCGACGTCGTCGAGGGGTTCCGGTGTGACCGCGGGTTCCAGGTGGTGAACCCCTCCTACCCGGCCGTGCGCCGCGCGCTCGACCTCGACGCGCTCGACCTGCGCCCCTTCGGGCGCGGCATCGCCGTGCGTCGGGACACCGGCCTCGCCGAACTGGTCGATCCCAGCCGGAAACCCTGGCGTACGCCGCACATGCTCCGCAGCGGCCTCGTGCGCCCACTCGAGGTCGCCCGCCTCGGCGCGTGGCTCGCACCGGCCCTGGGACCGGTGCCCCGCCTGCTGCGTGCGCGCGACCTCGCGTGGGGTGAGTCGCTCGACCGCGCGGGGGTCGACGGCCCGCTGCGCCGGGAGGTCCTCGAACGCTTCCTCGCCGGCGTCATCCTCGAGGAGGACGGATCGACGTCGGTCACGTTCGTCCGCCTGCTGCTGCGCTCGTTCGTCCTGGGCACCCCCGGCGTACCCGCCCGCGGGATGGGCGCCATCGCCGCCCAGCTCGCCGCACCGCTCCACGACCGCGTGACCACCGGCGTACGCGTCCGTGCGGTGTCCCCAGGCAGGGTCGACACCGACGGCGCGAACCTCACCGCCCGTGCCGTCGTCGTCGCGACCGACCCCCGCACCGCGGGCGAGCTCCTCAGCGACCGCATGTCCGTCCCGCCGATGAAGGGACTGGTCACCGACTGGTTCGCCGCCGAGGAGGCCCCCGCGACCGACCTGTTGCGGGTCGACGCGCGCCGGACCCGCGGCCCGGTGGTCAACACCGCCGTGGTCAGCAATGCGGCGCCGACGTACGCGCCCGCCGGGGCCCACCTCGTGCAGGCGACCTCCCTGCTGGGTGGCTCGGGGGAGGCACCCGACCACGATTCGGTCCGCCGTCAGGTCGAGGACCTGTGGGAGGGTGGCTTGCGAGGCGTACGCCCGCTGGTGCGCCACGTCGTCCGCGACGCACTTCCCGTTCAGCCGCCACCGCTGGATGCCCGCCGCGACATCGGTGTGGGGGACGGGCTGTTCGTCTGCGGTGACCACCGCGACACCGCCTCGATCCAGGGCGCGCTGATCTCCGGTGCGCGGGCCGCGCATGCCGTGGGTGACCTGCTCGGAACGAAGGATGATCGATGACCCGCACCACCAGCACGACCACCGACCTCGTCGAACTCGTCGCCCCCGACGGCACGCCCCTCGGGTCGGCGCCCCGCCTCAGTGTCCACACCACCGACACGCCCTTGCACCGGGCGTTCTCCATCTACCTGTTCAACGCCGACCACCAGGTGTTGATGACCCGCCGCGCCCTGTCGAAGGCCACGTGGCCCGGCGTGTGGACCAACGCCTGCTGCGGCCACCCCCGCCCCGGCGAGACCACGGTCGACGCCGTGCGCCGGCGCGTCCGCGAAGAACTCGGCGCCGAGGTGTTGTGCGAGGCCGTGGCGCTGCCGGACTTCGCATACCGCGCCGTCGACGCCAGCGGCCTGGTCGAGAACGAGCTCTGCCCGGTCTACCTCGGGGCCGTCGTTGACGACCGCCTCGACCCCGACCCCAGCGAGGTCATGGAACATCGGTGGATGGAGTGGCCGCGCCTGGCCGAGGGCGTGAAGGCGACGCCCGAGATGTTCAGCCCCTGGGCGGCGCTGCAGATCCCCCAGCTCGACGAACAGCTCCCGCGCTGGCCGGCGGCCATGACGTCTGCGCCGAACACTGCTGGCGTCACCCTCGACGCCGTTGACGAACTGCTGGCCCGGGGGGCCGCCGAGCTGGCCGGCATGTGGCGGGGCTCGATCGAACCCGGCCCCACCGACGTGGTGGGCCGTGACCTCCCCGACCAGCTCGGTGACCTGGTGCGCGGCGGCGGGAAACGCATCCGGCCCACGATGTGCCACTGGGGCTATGTGGCGTCCGGCGGCAAGATCGGCGGACCGCGGTACGCCGACGTCGTACGCGTGGCCGCGGCGCTGGAGATGCTGCACACCTTCGCTCTGGTCCACGACGACGTGATGGACGAGTCCGACACCCGACGCGGACGGCCCAGCGCCCACATTGTCGCCGCCGCAGCCCATCGCGCCACACACAGCCACGGCGACGCCGACGTCTTCGGGGCCAACGTCGCCATCCTCCTGGGCGACCTCGCCCACGCCGAGGCAGACCGGCTGGTCTCGACCCTTCCCGACGAGCTGCGCCGCCAGTGGTTCGAGCTGTGCGTCGAACTCATCGCCGGCCAGCGCGCCGACCTCACCGGTGCGGCCGCCGGCCGCTTCGACCTGGCCCACGCCAGCCTCGTCGCCCGCCTGAAGTCCGGGGCCTACACCGTCGAACGCCCGCTGTTGCTCGGCGCCACGGCAGCCGGTGCCGGGCCTTCGGCCCGCGACGCACTGGCGACCTACGGACGCCAGCTGGGCCACGCGTTCGCCCTGCGCGACGACGTGCTCGGCGTGTGGGGCGACCCGGCGGTGACCGGCAAGCCAGCTGGCGACGACCTGCGCAGCGGCAAGGCCACGGTCATCCTGGCCCTGGCCCGCGGCCGGCTCCGAGGTGAGGGCGCCCGCGCGATCGACCGCGTCGCCACCCCCGAGGCCCGCGATGGCGACGTGGCCCTCCTGCAAGCCGCGCTCACCGAGGCCGGCGTACGCGACCGTGTCGAATCCCTGATCACCGAGGCCCACGACCAGGCCATCGCCGCCCTCGAGCTCGCCGACCTCGACCCGGGCGGGGTCGACGGCCTGCGCGACGTCGCCCGCCGTATCAGCTGGAGGGACCGATGAGCCGCGTGGTGGTCGTTGGCGCCGGCCTCGCCGGCCTGGCCGCCGCCTGCCACCTCTCGGGCGCCGGCCACCGCGTCACCGTGGTCGAGCGCGGCGACCTGCCCGGCGGCCGCTCCGGACGCCTGGTCCGCGACGGGTTCGCCTTCGACACCGGTCCGACGGTGTTCACGATGAAGGGGCTGGTCGCCGAGGCGCTGGCCGCGGTCGGCGCCGACATCGACGACGTGTTGCCGCTGCGTCGCCTCGACCCCGCCTACCGCGCCCGCTATGCCGACGGCTCGACCCTCCACGTCCGCTTCGGCCACGAGGCGATGCGCGACGAGATCGCCCGCGAGTGCGGCGCCCACGACGCCGCCGCCTTCGACGACTTCGTCGCCTGGCTGCGCAAGCTCTACGACCTGGAGATGCCCAACTTCATCGACCGCAACTTCGATTCCCCGCTGGGCCTGCTGCGCAACCCGGCCGCGGCGGCCCGACTCGTGGCCATGGGCGGGTTCGGCCGGCTGGGTCCCGAGATCCGTCGGCGCTTCCGCGACGAACGCCTGCACCGCCTGTTCTCCTTCCAGGCCATGTACGCCGGCCTCGCCCCCGACGACGCGCTCGCCATCTACGCGGTCATCACCTACATGGACTCCATCGAGGGCGTGTGGTTCCCGGAGCCGACCGGCGACGACCCCGTCGGGGCAGGCATGCACGCCATCCCCGCCGCGATGGCGCGGGCGGCAGAGGCGGCGGGGGTCGAGTTCGCGTACGGGGCCGAGGTCACCGCCGTGCTGCGTCGACCCTCCGACCAGGCGGCCTGCGGCGTGCGCCTGGCCGACGGGGACCAGATCTCGGCCGACGCCGTGGTCTGCACCGTCGATCTGCCGGTGGCCTACGAGCGGCTGTTGCCCGACCTGCGCCCCCCGCGGCCCGTGCGGAGTGGCGCGTATTCTCCCTCGGCCGTCGTGTGGCACGTGGGCGTACGCGGCCTTCCCGGCCCAGAAGTCGCCCACCACAACATCCATTTCGGGCACGAGTGGGCGGGCGCGTTCGACGACCTGCTGCAGGCGGGAACGCTGATGCGCGACCCGTCCCGACTGGTGTGCGTGCACTCCCTGGATGACCCGACGGCCGCCCCACCGGGGGACTCCACGCTGTATGTGCTCGAACCCGTACCCAACCTCGACGTCGGCAAGGTGAGCTGGCACCACGAGGCCCCGCGCATGCGGGAACGGCTGCTCGGGTTCCTCGACGCCGAGGGCTACCCCAGCGACGTCGTCGTCGAGGAGCTCGTCACCCCCGACGACTGGAGGGACCAGGGCATGGCGGCGGGGACCCCGTTCGCGCTGGCCCACACCTTCGGCCAGACCGGCCCGTTCCGCCCGGCCAACACCACACGTCAGCTCCCCGGCCTGGTGTTCGCCGGCTCCGGCACGGTGCCGGGCGTGGGCGTACCCATGGTGTTGATCTCCGGCAAGCTCGCCGCCCAACGCGTCGAGGCGTACCTGCGATGACACTGCTCGACGAGGGCTTCCGCCGCGCCGGCGAGCTGACAAGGCAGCACGGCACGACCTACTACTGGGGTGCGGCCCTGCTGCCACCCGACCAGCGCCGCGACGTCTATTCGGTATATGCCCTGTGTCGCCTCGCCGACGACATCGTCGACGAGCCCGAGACCGTCGACCTGGCCCTGCCCGCTCAGGGCACCCCCGCAGAGCGGCTCGAGACGTTCCGCGCGTGGTTCTTCGACGGGCTGGAGACCGGCGGCGCCGACGAGCCCGTGCTTGCGGCGGTGGTCGACACCGTGCGCCGGCGGGGGATCGACCCCGAGTGCTTCGACCGGTTCTTCGACGCCATGGCCCTGGACCTGA
This sequence comes from Mariniluteicoccus endophyticus, assembly GCF_054780035.1. Lineage (NCBI taxonomy): Bacteria > Bacillati > Actinomycetota > Actinomycetes > Propionibacteriales > Propionibacteriaceae > Mariniluteicoccus > Mariniluteicoccus endophyticus. The sequence goes on from NZ_BAAGXC010000013.1 coordinate 65,394, forward strand.
CACGCACGACGTGGGCGACGTGGGAGGAACTGCGCGACGGCTACATGGAGGGCTCGGCGGCGGTCATCGGCGAGATGATGCTGCCGGTGCTGGAGCCGCTGACGCCGCAGGCGTACGCGCCGGCGCGCTCGCTGGGTCTGGCGTTCCAGCTCACCAACTTCCTGCGCGACGTCGCCGAGGACCTTGACCGGGGCCGGATCTACGTGCCGCAGGCCGACCTCGCGCGCCACGGCGCCGACCCCGCCCGCCGGGTCGCCGACGCGCCGTGGCGCGCGATGATGGCCGAGCAGGTCGCGCGCAACCGGGAGCTCTACCGGGCCGCCGAGCCGGGCGTACGCATGCTCCCGCCGCGGTCGGCGCGCTGTGTGGCGACCGCTCACGTGTTGTATTCGCGCATCCTCGACCGGATCGAGGCCGCCGGGTTCGACGTGTTCTCGGGGCGACACCGCGTGCCCACGTGGCAGAAGGCGGGGCTGGCGGTGCGGATCCTGGCGGCCGGCCCGCCGCGGTCGCTGCGCTGAGGGTCAGCGGGCCCGCAGCTCGAACCCACGCAGCCAATAGCCGGCGATCAGGTCGTCCCAGCCCAGCTCGGGTTCGCGCACGACCTCGACGTCGAGGGCGAGCAGGCGGGTGAGCAGCGCGTCGGTCTCGAGCATGGCCAGGGGTTGGCCGGGGCAGCGGTGGGCGCCGTCGCCGAACGCCAGGCCGGTGGCGTCGACGCCGCGGGGGAGCGTACGGCCCGGACACAACGCCAGCCCGTGGTCGGTCGCGCGCGGGTCAGCATTGGTGGGGCGTACGCACACGTCGACCAGGTCGCCCGGGGCCACCTCGAACCGGTCGTCGCCGTCGGCGAGGGCGATCGCGCCCCGCGCGCGGCGATAGAGGTGGCCCACGACGGGCTCCAGTCGCAGGATCTCGTGCAGGATCGCCAGCCGCTCGGTCTGCTCGGCGTCGAGGAAGCGTGCGCGCAGGGCCGCGTCGCGCAGCAGGTGCAGCGCCGCCATGCCGATGAGCTCGCGCGTGGTGACCATGCCGGCCGTGCCGTAGGTGACGCACTCCACGAGGATGTCGGCGTCGGTGTAGCCCTCGTCGATCAGGTGGCTGATCACGTCGTCGCGTCGTCGGGGCCCGGGGTGAGCCGGATCGCACCCACGACGAGCCGACACGCCGGGCCAGCGGCGTGTCAAGCGCTCCCGGGTGCGATCGAGCTCGCGGGCGCGGCGCCGGGCCCGGACCGCCGGGCGCACGTCGTGCCACCACAGCCGCGCGATGGGCACCAGCCCGGCGCGGGCGGCCCGCGCCCACTGGGCCGGCGTGCGCCCCAGGTCGCGGCGCGTGAGGTCGAACGGGGGCTGGTTGAAGAACGTGACCAGCCGTCGCGCCATGGCTTCGACGGGCGACTCGGTCAGGCCCACGACCTCGGCGGTGACCTCCACGGCGAAGTCGAGGGCGAGGTCGTCGAGCATGAACGTGTCCTGGGCGACGGCGGCGGCGAGGCGCCGGTCGGCGACCTCGGCCATCAGCCCGGCATATCGCTCGGCGACGACCTTCGGCGCGAAGAAGCGGCCCACCTTCGAGCGCTGCTCGTCGTGCAGCGGGCCGTCGGAGACGAGGATGGGGTGGTGCCTCAGCACTCCCTTGGGGATGTGTTCGGCGGTGAACCCGGCCTGGGTCGTGCGGTCGCGGGCACGCAACACCTGCCGCGCGGCCTCGAGCGAGCGGATGCGCCACAGCGTCCCGCCGGCCTGCATCGGCACCCGTTCGACGCGGGGCCCGTCGGGCTCGCCGGGACGCGTGGCGATCCGGTCGTTCATCGCGTCGCTCGCCGGAGGGACCCGGGGGCGGGCAGGAGGCCCGTGGTCGGGACCGTCCAGATGTCCTCGCCGGCCGCGCCCCAGCCCTCCAACAGCGCGTTGGCGGCCTGCACGCCGGTCACCGCCGCGCGCTCCATCAGCGCCACCGGGTGTTCGCAGCGGATCGTGTCACCGGCCAGCACCAGCCGCGGGTCGGGGGTGCGTACGCCAGGCCGTGACGCCCACGGCTCCAGCCCGACCAGCCCGCAGTCGTCACGCAGCAGCCACTCCTCGGCGACCACCGCGGCGCCGTCGACCTCCGGGTATGCCCGCACGAGCTGGCGCCACAGCTCCTCGCGCACCCAGCGCTCGTCGCCGTGGCGGGGGTCGCGTGACGGGTCGAGGGCGTAGGCGTGCAGCTCGACGACCGAGCCGCCGTTCTCGGCGCGCCACCGTGCCGCGCCGGCCTCGAACCGCTCGAGCACCGAGATGTTGTCCAGCGGGCCGAACGCCGCAGTCCCGAGGAACGCGGGCCGCTCGTCGGCCACCGGCCGATCGAGCCACACCCGCCACACGGCGAACGGCGGCGCGCTGCGGATGCGGGCCACCGCCGCCTGCCACGCCTGCCAGTCGGGGACGCCGGGGTCGGGCAGCGCGTCCACCAGGTCGCGTGTGACCGGCGGCTCGGTCGCCAGGACCACAGCGTCGCCGTCGAGGTCGGCCAGGGCGGCGACGGGCGCGCCCAGGCGGACATCGACGCCCAGCCGGCGCAGGTGCGCGAGCTGGGGCGCCCACAGCGCGGTGTCGTAGTCGTCGTCGGGCACGTCGAACAGCAGGCCCTCGGCCGAGCCGGTGAAGTAGGCGTGGAACATCGCGACCAGCTCGCCGGCGGAGAACTCGCTGGGGTGGGCGAAGAACGACCGGGCGAACACCTCCAGGGCCAGGTGGCGGGCCCCGGTGGGGAAGCGGAGCCGGTCGAGGAACGCCTCGGCCGACTCGCCGTCGTGGGCGGTGAAGGTGCCGGGGAAGCGGACGCGGACGAGCTCCAGCGCGGCAGCCACGTCGACCCGGGCCAAGCCGGTGACGGGGAACGTCGGGCTGCGGCGGACGAAGTCGAGGATGCTGAACGGCGGCGTCTTCGGCAGCTCGGCGAAGGAGTCGGTGGGGCCGTCGGCGAGCCGCAGGGGATAGTCGTCGACCGGCACCAGCCGGGCCAGGGCCGGGTCGGCGCGCCGCAGCAGCGCGCGCAGCGTGTAGTACTGGCGGAAGAACGCGTGGAAGCCGCGTGACATCGTGCGGTCGTCGGCGACCGGCCACGCACGCACGCGGCCGCCGAGCTGGTGTTCGCGCTCGTGCAGGGTGACGCGTACGCCACGCTCGGCCAGCACGGTCGCCGCCGCAAGGCCCGCGATGCCGCCGCCGACGACGTCGACGCGGCGGGGCTCGGCCACCCGGGGGGCGCCGGAGGGGCCCAGGTGGCGTACCGCACGCCGGTCGCGGCCCGGCCGCCAGGGCCGAGTCATCGCGCGTCCCGCGACGTGGGCGCGTCCTCGGGCGTGCGCGCGACGAAGGTGTGCAGGATGCCGCGCTGCCAGTCGCGGGTGGTGCGCACGGCGACGTCGGTGAAGCCGGCGTCGGCCAGCCGGTGCATGAACCGCTCGGGGCTGTCGAACGAGCGCCCGCTGTGCCACAGGTAGCGGTACAGCGACGTGTCGCGCAGCAGCACCGCGCTCATCGGGATCACCACGCCCCAGCACACCGCCGTCCACACGGCGTCGGGCGCGCCCGGGCGTACCGCATAGTCCTGGGCCACCAGCCAGCCGCCGGGCTCCAGTGCGTCGCGTACGCGGGCCACCGCGGCGTCGCGTTCGGCCTCGGGGATGTTGCGGAACAGGTATGCCGCCAGCGCGCCCGTCGGCGGCGGCCCGTCGGCGAGCAGGTCGACCGCGTCATCGGCCCGCCCGTGGACGAACGACACCCCGTTGGGCCAGCGCTTGGCGCGGGCCTGCGCCAGCATTCCCTCCGAGGCGTCCACGCCGAGCACCTCCAGGGCACCCGCGTCGACCAGCGCACGCGTCGAGGCGCCCGAACCGCAGCCCAGGTCGAGCAGGGGCCCCGAACCGGCCCGGCGTACGAGCTCGTCGGCGGCAGCCCGGAGGTGGGCGTGGTAGCCGGGGTTGAGCGCGACCATCAGGTCGTAGCGCCGGGCGGCGTGATCGAAGCCGGAGGTGACGTCAGTGGTCATGGTGCTCCTGAGAAGGGCGGCGTCGCGGGTCCTGCGCGACCCACAACAGCATCGTCATGGTGACCATCGAGAACCCGAAACCGAAGTCTTCGACGGGGATGTCCCACGGGGCGCGCAGGCCCAGCATCTGACGGGGGGAGTAGAGGACGATCGGGTCGGACAGCTTGGTGAGCCAGCCGTCGACGAGCGTCTGGAAGAAGAACACGATGGCCATGGAGATCCAGTACTGGGCGCGGCGGAACAGGCCGGTACGCAGCCACAGCAGCTCCAGGGCCACCACCGCGACCATCGACACCACGGTCAGCACGGTGTATTCAGGCATCGGCACCTCCCCGCGTACGCCACGCCCGCAGCCAGCGCAGGCACGTGCCGACGGCCTCGAGGGTGAGCAGGCCGCAGATCGGGATGACGACGAAGAACACCAGTTCCTCCAACGGCATGCGCAGGGGAAGGTGGATCCCGGAGATGAAGCGGGGGTTGTACGACCAGTGGTCGCGCAGGATGCCCACGACGTCCCAGATCGAGAAGACCACCACCACCGGGACCAGGGCGCGCAACAGGCGCCCCGACCGTCGGTAGACCCGGGCGCGGAAGACGAACTCCAGCGGCAGGGTGATCAGGAGGCAGCCGCCCATCAACAGCAGGTACTGCAACCGGTCGTCGATGGTCTGCTCCTCTCCCCATGGCACCGCTGTCGGCACCTGCGTGGCAGCCTATCCCCAGGCCATCGGCGAGGATGGACCCATGACCACCTCGATCCTCTGGCTGCGTCGCGACCTGCGCCGTCACGACCTCCCCGCGCTCGCCGCGGCCGCCGACGACGGTGACAGCGTCCTGCCGCTGTTCGTCGCCGACCCCGCGTTGATGGCCTCCGCCGGACCCGTGCGGGGTCACTGCCTCCTCGACGCACTGGAGCACGTGCGGACGGCGTACGACGGTGCGCTGGTCGTGCGCTGCGGTGATCCGGTCGAGGTGGTGGCGCGGGTCGCCCGCGAGGTCGGAGCCGACCGCGTGCACGTCTCGGGGGAGGTGCACCCGTACGGGCGGCGGCGCGACGTCCGCGTACGCGCGGCCCTGGCCGCGGAGGGCCGCGCGCTGGTCGCCACCGGGACCCCGTACGCCGTCGACCCCGGCACGATCCGCAAGGGTGACGGGGACCCGTTCAAGGTGTTCACGCCGTTCTCGAAGGCGTGGCGGACGCGCCTGGCCGACCGGGGGTACTCGCCCGTCCCCGACGTCTTGCCGCGCTGGGTGCGCGGCGTGGAGACCGAGCCGCTGGAGGCGGTGCGCGCGCTGGGGCAGGGGGGCGGCGAGGACGTCGACCTGCCGCCCTGCAGCGAGGAGGCCGCCCTGGCGCGGTGGGCGGAGTTCCTCGACGACGGCCTCGCGAACTATGCCGACGCCCGCGACCGGCCCGACCTCGACGGGACCTCGCAGCTGTCGATGCACCTGAAGTACGGAACCATCCACCCGCGCCGGCTGCTGGCCGACCTGGCGGACGCGGCCCAGCGGACGGGTCGCGCCGAACAGGAGGGTCGGGCCGGAGCCGCGGACGAGGGTGTCGACCGGTTCGTGACCGAGCTGTGCTGGCGCGAGTTCTACGCCGACGTGCTCCACCACCACCCCGAGTCGGCCTGGGCCGACCTGCGACCCGAGCTGGCGCGGCTGGCGTACGACGACCCCGACACCGACGAAGACGTCGCCGAGGTGTTCGCCGCGTGGCAGGAGGGGCGTACGGGGTTCCCGATCGTGGACGCCGGGATGCGCCAGCTGCGCGCCACCGGATGGATGCACAACCGGATGCGGATGGTGACGGCGTCGTTCCTGACCAAGGACCTCCACATCTGGTGGCCGCACGGCGCCCGCCACTTCCTGCACTGGCTGCGCGACGGCGACGTCGCCAGCAACAACCACGGCTGGCAGTGGGTGGCCGGCACCGGCACCGACGCCGCCCCGTACTTCCGGGTGTTCAACCCCGTGACCCAGGGCAAGAAGTTCGACCCGCAGGGCGACTACGTGCGCCTGTGGGTGCCCGAGCTCGCCCACCTGCCCGGCGCGAAGGTGCACGAACCGTGGACCGTTGCCGACGGGTATGCCCAGGGCTACCCCGAGCCTGTCGTCGACCACGGCGAGGAGCGCGCCGAGGCGCTGCGCCGCTACCAGGTGGCCCGCGGCTGAGCTACGCCGGCCGCGGGGCGCGGACGCGGATCGGGCCCACGACGTCTGGCTGTACGGCACCGCGGGGTGCTCCCCGCGCCAGCGGGGACGATCCGTCTGTGTCACGTCGTTGAGAGGTCTTGAGCCCGGGTGTTCTCGAGATCGTCCGTGTGGTCTCGTCTCCTAGTACGCCGGTACGGCGTGTCGCCGGAGCGTACGCAGGCCCCCAGGGCCCCGATACGCCACCATGGTCCAGTGAGCCACGTGGAGACTCCCGAAACCAAGCCGAACTGGACCCGCTACCTGAAGTCCTGGTGGGCCCTGCTGGCGCTTTTGGTCGCACTGGTCGTGCTCGCCGTTCCGGTCGTGCTCTTCGTCACCAACCCCGAGCGGGCGGTGGTCATCCGTCACCTCGAGGCCATCGAGAAGGCGAACGCGAAGAAGGCGATCGCGCAGTGCACCGACGCGCCCGGGCCGCTGCTGACCGACGACGTCCTTCGCCGCCAGCGCTCGGTCAACCTCGGCATCGGCCTGTTCGAGGTCGAGGCGCCGAAGAAGGTCGACGGGAAGTCGCTGGTGACGGCCCGCTGGAAGCTCCTCGACGTGCCCCACGAGGAGACGTTCGTCGTCAACGGCGGCCGCATCGAGAATTGCACGCGCAAGCTCGAGGGCCTCTCCCCGGCGAACCTGGTCAACATCCACGCCCTGCCCCTGCCCGACGACACCCGCGTGTTCGCCGGGTCCTACCACGTGGGCGCCCAGCATCCCCTGCTCGGCCTCGCGGCCAACGGCGAGAACCCCGCCCGGGTACGCGTGGTCGCCACCGATGCGATGCGGCCCATGACCGTCGGCGTGCTACGTGACCAGATCCCCGCGATCGGCAGGGCGCTGGCCACCGAGGCGGCCACCTGCACCGCGGCCGGCACCTGCCCCGCACTGCCTGCCGGCACCGAGATCGTCGGCGTCGACGACGCGGCGACCCCCACGATCCGTGAGGTACGCGACAAGCGCCTTCTCCTCGACGTCCCCGTCCGTACGCGGACCGTCGGACAGGCCGGCACCCGCACCATCGCCGCCTGGCTGACGGTCGCCAACGGCAAGGTCGTCGCCGCCGATCTCCACTGAACCACCCGGCCGGTGAGCCCACGGAAGGGGTGGGTTCGGCGTACGGGTTGCGAAAGCGCTCCGACGCGGCGCACCATGTCCCCCATCGACTGGGGGGTGCGACGGTTGGGAGTCAACGAGAGCCTGTGGATCTGGCAGATCGTGCTGCCGGCCTTCTTCATGCTCGTGCTGGGCATCATTGTCTACGTGGTGTTCCGCCCGCCGAAGGGCTTCGGGCCGAAGGTCTACCTGCCGCGCCACCTCACGCCCGACCAGGAACGCAACATCGCCCGCTACATCCTGTCCGGCAACCGCGTGTGGGCCATCCACCTCTACGAGGAGATGACCGGCGCCGACCAGGCAGAGGCGAGGTACGCCATCGACCACTGGGGCGAGAGGTGACCCATCACCCGGGATCCTGGCGCCCCGTGCCGGACCAGCAGCCACCCAGCCAGTACGCGCCGCCCGGCTCCTACCCGCCGCTCGGGCACCGGCCACCTCCGCGACCCGCCCGCCACCCCCTGTTCGGGCTGGCCCTCGCGCCGCTGGTGATGATCGCCTGCGTCACCCTCGCCGGCCCGGTGCTCACGAACTTCCTGCTCGCCAGGACCGACGACCCCGACGCGTGGAACGTCATGATGCTGGGTGTCCTCGCCCTGGGCGTCGGACTCGTCGCCACGCTGGGCGGGTTCGTCCTCGCCGGGGTCGTCGGCGTGGTCGTGCTGAAGCTGCGCTGGTGGTGGCTGCCCGTCTCGTTCGGGCTCGGGGTCGTGCTGCTCGTGCTCGGTGCGCTCACCCGCGTCCTCGACGGCGCCCAGGGGCTCGCCTTCGCTGCGCCCTATCTCGCCGCGCTCACCGCACCGCCGGTCGGTACGCCCCGCGAGGGCCTTGTCATACCCGCGGTGCTCGCGGTGGTGGCTGCCGTCGTCGGCGTACTCCTCGCACGAACGGTGCTCTGACCCCGCTGAACGTGTGCCGGGGGGCCGTCCCCCCCGGGCATTCAATTTTGCGATGGGCTCATAGCTGAGGTTAATGTGGGGCCGCGCAATCCCGCGTACCCAAACAAGGAGATGTCATGCCCCTCACGGGTCTGTTCCTCGGCGCGCTGCTCGGCTTTGTGCTCCAGCGCGGCCGCTTCTGCGTCACGGGAGCCTTCCGCGACGTCGTCCTCGCCCGCCGCTACCGCTTCCTGATCGCATTCCTGATCGTCATCGCCGTCCAGTCGGTCGGCGTGTTCGCGCTCCAGTCGGCAGGCGTCATCACGCTGTCGTTCAAGCAGTTGCCGCTGCTCGCCGTCGTCGGTGGGTCGCTGCTGTTCGGCGTCTCGATCATCCTCGCCGGCGGCTGCGCCACCGGAACCTACTACCGCGCGGGCGAGGGCCTCGTCGGCTCCTGGATCGCGCTCGTCGCGTACGCCGGGTTCGCCGCCATCATGAAGTACGGCGCGCTCAAGCCCTTCGACACCGCCGTCCGGGCGCAGACCGTGCCCGCCACCACCATCCAGGACTCGCTCGGACTCTCGCCGTGGGTCCTCGTCGTCCTGCTCGTCGCCGGCGTCGCGTACGCCGCGGTCCGCCACCTCCGAAAGCCCGCCCTCAAGGTCGCGACGCTGCCGCCGGAGCGCACCGGCCTCGCGCATCTCCTGCTCGAGAAGCCCTGGCACCCGTTCGTCACCGCGCTGCTCATCGGCGCCATCGCGATCGCGGCCTATCCGCTGTCGTACGCCGCCGGCCGTCAGTCCGGGCTCGGCATCACCACCCCGTCGGCGAACATCACGTCGTTCCTCGTCACGGGCAACCCGAAGATGGTCGACTGGGGCGTGTGGCTCGTCGTCGGGATCCTGGTCGGCTCGTTCGTCGCCGCCAAGGCCTCCGGCGAGTTCCGCGTACGCGTCCCCGACGCCCCCACCGTCGTGAAGTCCATCGCCGGCGGGATCGGCATGGGCGTCGGCGCCTCGCTCGCCGGCGGCTGCACCATCGGCAACTCGATGGTCCAGACCGCCCAGTTCTCCTACCAGGGCTGGCTGTCGTTCCTGTTCACGTTCGTCGGCGTGGCCATCGGAACGCGCCTGTTCATCACCAACCCCGCCCGGGCGAAGGCCGCCGGCCGACCCGCCACCGTGGCGGTCCCGGCCTGACCCTGCGCCCCACCAGACCCGCATCTGCCAACCACAACCACGAAGGAGCCACCATGGCCACCCACACCCTCGAGACCAACGGCGCCGTCTGCCCCTTCCCGCTCGTCGAGGCCAAGCAGGCCATGGCCGAGCTCCCCGTCGGCGACGAGCTCGTCATCGGCTTCGACTGCACCCAGGCTACCGAGTCGATCCCCGCCTGGGCGGCCGAGGAGGGCTATCCCGTGACCGACTACCGCAAAGTGGGCGACGCCGGCTGGACCATCACCGTCCAGAAGGCCTGAACGCGTGCGCGGGCCCGCGTCCCTGCCGGGATGCGGGCCCGCGCGCCACTCCGGCCTCGGTGCAGCCGCCCTCGGCGTCCTCCCCGGGCCGGGCTAGCGTGCGCGCTCGACGAGCAACGCGACCTGCACACGCGATGTCGCGTCGAGCTTGGTCATGAGCCGGCTCAGATGGGTCTTCACCGTCGCCTCGCCGAGATGGAGCCGTGCGGCGATCTCGGGGTTCGACAGGCCCTCCCACACCAGACGGGCGATCTCTTGCTCGCGCTCGCTCAACGAGTGAAGCTGGCGTACGGCCTCGTCGCGGCCCGAGGACCGGCCCGCCGTGAAGTGACTGACGAGGTGCCTGGTGCTCCGCGGCGACAGGAACGCCTCGCCCGCCATCACCGTGTGGACCGCGCGTCGCATGTCCTCCGGTGAGGTGTCCTTGAGCAGGAACCCCGACGCCCCCGCCTCGAGCGCCGCATACACGAACCGGTCGAGGTCGTAGGACGTCAGCACGATCACCTTCGGCGGCAGCACACGGCGCTGCAGCAGGGCCGTCGCGTCGACCCCACCCACCCGCTGCATGCGGATGTCCATCAGCACCACGTCGGGCGAATGCCGGTTGCAGGCCTCGACGACCTCGTCGCCGTCGGCGGCCTCGGCGACGACCTGCAGGTCGGGGTCGTGGCTCAGGATCGCGCGTACGCCGGCGCGCGCCATCGAGTCGTCGTCGACGACCAGCACGCGGATGGGATGGGGGAGCGGCACCCCGCGATCCTAGGCCGTCACCGCGTCCTCGTGTCGCCACGGCAACCGAACCGAGACCTCGAACCAGCCGTCGTCGGTCGGCCCGGCCGAGAACTGCCCGTCGAGCGCGCCGACACGCTCACGCATGCCGATCAGACCCGAGCCCGACCCCGGCGCCATCGGCTCGCCCCCGGTGAGCGGGTTGCGGACGGTGAGGCTCACACCGTCCTGGGGCGTGGCCCGCAGGTCGAGCCCCACCCGCGACCCCGGCGCGTGCTTCACCACGTTGGTCAAGGCCTCCTGCACGAGGCGGAACACCGCCCGGTTCAACAGCTCCCCCGCATCTTGCGGGTCGCACAGCATCACGAACGCGTTCACCTGCACGCCCGCCGCCATCGTCGAGTCGATCACGTCGGCGACGTCGGCCATGCCGTAGCGGGGGATCTGCACCGGCTCCTCCACCGGGCCCGCAGGCTGCGGGTTGCGCAGCGCCCCGATGAGGTCGCGCAGGTCTTCCAACGAACGGTGCGCGTTGTCGCGGACGACCTGGGCCGCCTCCGACACATTCGGGTCACCGGAGCGTGCCGCGTCCTCCAGCGCACCCGAGTGGAGGCTGACCAACGACAGCCGGTGGGCGAGCGCGTCGTGGATCTCACGGGCCAGCCGCTCCCGCTCCGCCTGCTGGGCGACCTGGACGCCCAGGTCTTCCGCACGCTGCTCGACCTTCTCGACGCGGGCATCGGCCTCGGCGATCTGGGTGCGGCTGCGGCGGTGCCAGCCGAGCGCCAGCGCCGCGACGAACGCCGTCGCCATCACCAGCGTGTGGACCAACGCGATCGTCACCCCACGCTCGGCGATCCCCGAGATGGGGATGCGGAACCACACCAGCCGGGCGAGCACGAACAACGAGCCGGACGCCCCCAGCGCGATCGCCCGCGTACGCTCCCGCGCACTGCCGTGGGCGACGAGCTGGGCCATGCCGACCAGCAGCACCACCGCATCGAGCTGGAGCACGACGGCGATCACCAGTCCGGTCCCCAGCACCCACCACGGGTGCCTGCGTCGGACGAACACCGACAGCGACAGCAGAATCGCCAAGAACCAGCAGGCCATCGCCAAGGTGTTGCCGATCGTCTGGTTGGTCACCGGGTCGCGGGACGCGATGAACCACGGCGTCTCCATCATCACCAGCGTCGACGCGAACAGCGCCACCACCCACACGACGACGTTGACCAGAAACGTGACGATGCGGTGGCTCCAGGTGCGCAACCGTCGGTCGGACAGGGTCATGGCGCGATCGTATTGCCCCGCTCAGACATCCGCCGTCGTTCGGCCGGACGGGCACGTTCACCCGTTCGGGGGACACCGGGTCGAGCCGCTTGGGCGACGCGCGAACCCTGCGGTGGCAAGGATTCTGGAGGCATCCCGACCGCCGGTACGCCGGCCAGACACCCAGGAGTCCCACCATGAACCAGCCCCCGCAGCCCGGTCAGCACCCGCAGCCCGATCAGCCCATGTACACCGCGTACCCGCCCCAGGCGCAGGTCGCCCCGCCCAAGAAGAAGGGCGGCTGCCTCAAGGTGGTGGGCGCCATCGTGGGCGGCATCGTCCTGCTCGCGATCCTCGCATCCGTGTTCGGTGGCGGCGGTGACGATCAGGGTTCGAGCTCGTCCCCGGGATCGAACTCGTCGGCAGGCTCGACCTCGGCCCCCGGTGCTGCCTCCACCAAGGCTCAGGCCGCAGCCATCGAGGTGACGGCGAAGCAGCTCCAGGACGAGCTCAAGGATAACGCGCTCGGTGCCTCCAACAAGTACAAGGGCAAGCGTGTCAAGGTCACGGGAACCGTGAGCACCATCGACAGCTCCGGTGCGTACTTCACCATCACCGGCGAGGAGTTCTCCTTGCAGAGCATCATGTGCCGGATCAACAAGGACCAGGCCGGTCAGGTGGCCGGGTTCTCCAAGGGCCAGCAGGTCACCGTCACCGGCACCATCACCGATGTGGGCGAGGTCATGGGCTACACGCTCAAGACAGAGTCCATCGGCTGACCGATCGACCGGCGGCTCCGGGGAGGGGCGCCGGGCCCGTGAAACAGATCATCCTCCAGCACCCGGTCCAGGGTGACCTGGAGGACGATCTGTCTCGCGTGGGTGTCGCGACCCCCGGCTACGCTCGCCCCATGGACGATGCCGAGGTGCCGTGGGCGATGCAGTTGGTGGTGCGGCACGACAAGACCGACCCGGCGGGGCACCTCGAGACGTGCGAGGCGGCGGCACGTGCGGTTGTCTCGCTGCTCGCCGACCCCGAGGCCGGGCCCGAGGGGGAGTGGGCGCAGCCGATCCACACGTGGCGCGATGGCCGCATCCGCAAGCTCGTACGCCGGGCCCGCGGCAAGCGCTGGGACGACGTCCAGGCGCTCCCCGGCGTGACGGTCGAGCAGGGCCGCGCGGCGGTCCGGGCCTTCGTCCCCGGCCCCGTGCGCCCGCTCCCGCCCGAGCTGGACAAGCTGCAGGTCTCCGGCACCGAGCTGCCCCACGAGGAGGGCCCGGTGACCGAACGGGCGCCGGTCACGATCGGCATCAGCCCGCTGATCACCATGACGACCGGCAAGGCCGCCGCCCAGTGCGGCCACGCCGCCCAGCTCATGTGGGAGGCGATGGCCCCGGACGAGCGGGCACGGTGGCAGGTGACGGGGTTCCGCGTACGCGTCGTCGAGATGTCCGAGGAGGCGTGGGCCGCGGGCCCCGGCGACGTGCACGTCGTCGACGCCGGCTTCACCGAGCTCGACGGGCCCACCGAGACCACCCGCGCCTATCTGTCCCCGCCCGGCCAGCCCTAGCCGCCGTCCGCAGGGGAAGACCCCTTCCCGTCGACGCCCACCCGCACTACCCTGCCCACGACGAACCGACGAAGGAGTCTGACGTGAGCGACCTGCTGTGGACCCCCGGCCCGGAGGCCGAAGACACCCGCCTTCGAGCCTTCATGCGCTTCCTCGGCGAGCGCGGCGTGCAGGTCGGCGACTACGACGACCTGTGGCGCTTCTCGACCGAGCAGGGCGGCGAGTTCTGGGCGGCGGTCTGGGACTTCTTCGACCTCGGCGACCGCGGCGCCGGCCCGGTCCACGACGGTCCGATGCCGGGCACGCGCTGGTTCCCGGGCCGCAACCTGTCGTTCGCCCAGCAGGTCCTCGCGCGCACCGACACCGGCGCCGCGCTGATCGGGCTCGACGAGTCGGGGCGCCGTACCGAGTTCTCGTGGGACGACCTGCGCCGCGACGTACGCCGGTTCGCCGGCGCCCTCACCGCCCTCGGCGTACGCCGGGGCGACCGCGTGGTCGCCTACCTGCCGAACATCCCGCAGGCGATCGTCGCCCTGCTCGGCACCGCCGCCGTGGGTGCGGTCTGGTCGGCCGTCGGCCACGACTACGCGCCGCAGGCCGTCGTCGACCGTTTCGGCCAGCTGGAGCCGAAGGTGCTCGTCGCCGCCGACGGCTACCACTGGGGCGGGAAGACCATCGACCGTCGCGCCGACGCGTACGCGGTCGCCGGTGCCATCGACTCCGTCGAGCACGTCGTGATGATCGATCACGCGCTCGCAGACGCCGACGACGTCGCCGCGCCCGCTGGCGTACGCCCCCACCGCTGGGCCGACCTACTGGCTGGCGCCGAGCCCACCGAGCCCGTCGACGTGGAGTTCAACGAGCCGCTGTGGGTGCTGTTCTCGTCGGGCACCACGGGCATCCCGAAGGGGATCGTCCACTCCCAGGGCGGCATCACGCTCGAGCAGCTGAAGATCCAGGCGTTCCACCTCGACTCGAAGCCGGGGGAGAAGCTGTTCTGGTACACCTCGCCGAGCTGGATGATGTGGAACCTCATCGCCTGCTCGCTGCTGGTCGGGCTGACGGTGGTCTGCTACGAGGGCCACCCCGTCCACCCGGGTGTCGAACGAATGTGGGAGATCGCCGAGGCCGAGAAGGTCGAGGTCGTGGGCCTGTCGCCCGGCTACCTCGACGGCTGTCTGAAGGCCGGGCTCGACCTGTCGCGGTTCGACCTGTCCTCCCTGCGGGCCCTGTGCACCACCGGGGCGCCGCTGTCGCCGGTCACCCACCGCTGGATCACCGACCAGCTCGGCGGACGGCCGGTGTGGTCGATGTCGGGCGGCACAGACATCTGTTCCGGGTTCTGCGGCGGTACGCCGATCACCCCCATCCACGCCGGCGAGCTGTCGCGGCGCAACCTCGGCGTACCCATGGAGGCCTGGAACGCCGACGGCAACGCCATCATCGACGAGGTCGGCGAGCTCGTCGTCACCGGGCCGATGCCGTCGATGCCGGTCTCGTTCTGGAACGACCCCGACGAGGAGCGCTACCGCGGCTCGTACTTCGACGTGTTTCCCGGCCGCTGGCGCCACGGCGACTGGGTGACGGTCACCTCCCGTGGCTCGGTGGTCATCCATGGCCGCTCCGACTCGACGCTGAACCGCAACGGCGTACGCATCGGCTCGGCCGAGGTCTATCGCGTGGTCGAGCAGGTGCCCGAGGTGCTCGAGTCGCTGGTGATCGGCGCGGAGATGCCGGACGGGTCCTATTGGATGCCGCTGTTCATCGTGCTCGCCGACGGCGCGGAACTGACCGACGAGCTCGTCGCGACGATCCGGGACAAGGTGCGGACCGAGGCGTCGCCGCGGCACGTGCCCGACGAGGTCCATGCCGTACGCGCCCTTCCGCACACGAAGACCGGCAAGCGCCTGGAGGTGCCGATCAAGCGCATCCTGCAGGGCGCCGACCCGGCCTCGGTGGTCTCGCCGCAGGCCCTCGACGACGCCGCGCTGCTGCAGCCGTTCGTCGAGCTGGCCGCACTCCGTCACCAGCGCTGAGCGCGACGGGACCGGCCCGAGACGGCGAGCGCGGCGCGCTAGCCTGACGCGGTGACCGATCCGCTCGTGCCCGATCCCGACCGTGCCGGCGCGTACACCGTGCGCGTCGGCGGCGCCGACCAGTCGTGGGTCGACCCGGACGACCCCACGCGGCTCGAGTTCGACTACGTCCAGCGCATAGGCGACGCCATCGACGCCCACGCGCCCGAGGGCGAGAGGCTGCGGGTCGTCCATGTCGGCGGGGCGGGCATGACCCTGGCGCGCTACGTGGCGGCGACCCGGCCCACCTCGCCGCAGATCGTGCTCGAGCCCGACGCCGACCTCACCGAGCGTGTACGGGAGACCCTGCCGCTCCCGCGGAACTCCGGCATCAAGGTCCGGCCGAAGGACGGGGTCACGGGCATCGCCGAGATGCGCGACGACTTCGCCGACATCGTCATCGTCGACGCCTTCATCGGCGCGCGTGTGCCGGCCGAGCTGTCGTCGCTGGAGTTTCTGTCCGACGTACGCCGCGTCCTCACCCCGGCCGGCACCGTCATGATGAACATCACCGACCGGGCGCCGTTCGCGTACACGCGCCGCGTCCTGGCCGGTCTGGCCGAGCTTTACCCCGAACGGCTGATGTCGGCCGAGCCCGCCACGCTCAAGGGGCGTCGGTTCGGCAACATCCTGCTCCTGGGTTCGGCCGTGGCGCTGCCGACGGGCATCCTCACACGGAAGGCCGCCGGCTCGGCGTTCCCCTACCGCGTGGTGTTCGGCGACCACCTCGCGCGGTTCACCGGCGGGGCGAAGCCGTACGCGGGCACCGACGCCGAGCGCTCACCGGAGCCACCGGGCGGGCTGGCGTACTTCTCATAGCTCCTCGTCTCCTCTCGTGGGCGGCCTCGCTGTGGGAGCGGAAAGTTGCGGCTCTCCGAGCGAGTGGTTTCAGAGCGAGCGAGACGAGGAATGCCAGCGAGACGCAGGTGCGTCGACTACTTGTTCTTCGTCGACGCGAGGTGGCCGAAGCCGATGGAGCGGTCGGCGGAGTGGAACAGGTCCTGGCAGGTGGTCAGCGTGATGATCGGCTGGGTGGGCTGGGCGCCGGGCTTGCCGGGGACGGGGTCGAGGACCCAGGTCTCGGAGTCGTCGACGGTCAGGTCGGCGGGTGAGGTGTCCATCACGTAGGTGTAGATGGCCTCGCGCGTCTCGACGACGACCTCGTCGCCCTTCTTGAGCTCGAGGATCCGCTTGAACGGCTCGCCGTGGGTGACGCGGTGGCCGGCGACGGCGAAGTTGCCGATCTGGCCGGCGTGGACGGAGTTCTCGTACCAGCCGAGGCCCTTGGCGAGCGTGCCCGCGTCGGTGCCGGTCATGATCGGCACCTCGTAATCCTTGCCGAGCTTCGGGATGCGCATGAGCGCGATCGCGCTGCCGGGGATCCGCTTCTCGGGCTGGGCCTGCGGCTGGCCGTTCTGGCCCTTGGTGCCGGGCTGGTTGTTGGTCGCGGCGGGGTTCTTGTCCCACTCGGCGCGCAGGCCCGACTTCTGCTGGTCGAACGCCTGTTGGGAGGTGATGTTGGTCCCGAAGTATTCCCAGCCGACGTAGCCGAGCGCGCCGAGCCCGCCCAGCATGAGCAGCAGCCCGAGCACGGTGAACACCGAGATGCCCTTGCGCTTCCGCTTGCGCGGGCGGTCCTCGAGATCGTCCATCAGGTTGGTGCTCATGGTGTCATTCTCGCCGACCCGCGGGCCCCCACCAAACGGACCCAGCCACCCCGCGTACCAGAACCACAACCCCCACCCGAATACACGACATCCGGAACCCGGGAGCCGGGGAGACCGTGCTGAATCAGCGAAAAGTTCGGTCGAGCGCGCCCGAATCCGACTTTCCGGGGCAACTTTTGGATGATTCGACACGCGCACCCTTCGTCAGGGCGATGGCCTGCGGGGCGTCGCCGCGGTCGCCGTCCTCGTGGGCGTGGCGGATCCGGTCGCGCCGCACGGGCGGAGCGGGCGGTCAGGCCAGGCCGAGGTCGGTGGCGGAGACGGCATACCGGTAGTCCAGGCCCTCGGCGCGGATGTTGGCCTCGGCATCGGTGTTGCGGTCGACGATGACGGCGACGGCGACGACCTCGCCGCCGGCCGCGCGCACGGCCTCGACCGCGGTCAGCGCCGAGCCGCCGGTGGTGGAGGTGTCCTCGACAACGAGCACGCGGCGTCCAGCGACCTCGGTGCCCTCGATGCGGCGCTGCAGGCCGTGGGCCTTCTCGGACTTGCGGACGACGAAAGCGTCGAGGCGCTCACCGGCCGCCGCGGCCGCGTGGAGCATGGACGTGGCCACGGGGTCCGCGCCGAGGGTGAGGCCGCCGACGGCGTCGAAGTCGAGGTCGGAGACGAGCTCGCGCATGACCCGGCCGACCAGCGGCGCGGCGGCGCCGTCGAGCGTCACGCGGCGCATGTCGACGTAGTAGTCCGCCTCGCGGCCCGACGACAGCGTCACGCGCTGGTGGACGATCGCGAGGTCCTTGATGTGCTCGATGAGCTCTTCCTTGTCGGCCATGAGGTGAGATTATCGCGGCCCGCCCGGCGGCTGTGTCCCTGCGACCCACTAGGCTGGCGCGCATCGCACCGCAACCGACCAAGGAGCTGACCTCGTGTCGTCTGTCATTCTCATCCTGCTGGTGATCATCGCGATCGCTGTGATCCTCGGCGTCGTCGGCATCGGCATGTACAACGGTCTCGTAAAGATGCGCAACCTGATCCAGGAGTCGTGGCGCCAGATCGATGTCGAGCTGAACCGCCGCTACGAGTTGATCCCGAACCTGGTCGAGACGGTGCGCGGCTACGCGGCCCACGAGCGCAACACGCTCGAGGACATCACACGCCTGCGCAACCAGGCCGCCGCGGTCGCCTCGCAGGAGGGCGCGATGCCGTCCCAGCAGCGCGCCGAGACCGAGGAGGCGCTGTCGGGCGCCGTCCGCAACCTGCTCGTCTCGGTCGAGGCCTATCCCGACCTGAAGTCGAACCAGAACTTCCTCCACCTCCAGAAGGAGCTCACCGACACCGAGGATCGCATCGCGGCCGGCCGTCGCTACTACAACGCCAACGTGCGCGAATACAACACGAAGGTCGAGTCGGTCCCCACGAACGTCATCGCCGGCATGGCGAAGTTCGAGAAGGCCACCTACTTCGAGGTCAAGGACCCCGCCGCCCGCCAGGCCCCTGACGTGAACTTCGGCGAGATCGCCTACCGCGGTGACGAGAAGCAGGCCCCGTCCCAGACGGCCCAGCCGCAGTCGCAGCCGTCGGCCCAGCCGGCGCTCGAGCAGCAGCAGTCGCAGCCCCAGTACGGCGCCCCGCAGCAGCAGTACCGCCAGCCGGAGAGCACTTTCGAGCCCGAGGGCATCCACTCCAACGGTGGCTACCAGGCCCCGCACGCGCAGCAGCAGTACGGTCAGCAGTCCCAGCAGGGCTACGGCCAACAGGCGCAGTACGGGGACCAGGGTGGCTACGGCCAGCAGCCCCATCAGGGGTACGGCCAGCAGCCCCAGCAGGGGTACGGCCAGCAGCCCCAGCAGGGGTACGGCCAGCAGCCCCAGCAGGACTACGGCCAGCAGCCGCAGCAGGGCGGCTATCAGGCCCCCGGCGAGTGGAAGCAGAGCTGACCTCGCGCTGAACCAGCGTACGCATCGACGCCGCGTCCCCCCGGGGGCGCGGCGTCGATGCATTGATGGGCGCCGATCCGCGATCGGACCGGCCGGTCGAGCCGGCCGGACGCGGCGCTGCTGCGAACGAGCGTGCTGCCCACGCCCGCAGCGCTGGCCTGGCTGCAGCGCCCGGCGTATGCAAAAGCGGTGCGTGCGGGGGAGTGGTGTGACGGTGCTCCTGATAGGTCGGCGTTCACTCGGACATCGCGTGGGCGACGTGCGGAGCTCGGGACCTGACTCGGGTGCGGCCCGCAGCGAGCCGCCGAGCACGTAGGGTGGGCGCGGCCCGTCATCCCCGAGGCGCAAGGAGTCGTCGTGCAGCGCTGGAAGCTCGTCGCAGCGGTCGGTGTGGTCGCCGCCGTCGTCATCGCGTCGCTCATCGTGCTGCTCGTGACGTCGACCAAGGGCCCGACGGCGAACACGACGCCGGGCCCGGGCACGGTCGGCCCACGCATCGAGGTCCCGACGGCCGCCCGCCGTCGTCGAGCTCCACGCCGATCGTCGAGAATCGACCATCGGGCTCGGACCAGTCAAACCAGGTCAAGGTCTGCAACGCCTACATCGACGCCTTCCTCCAGCCGGGCAGCCCCGAGGAGCGGGAGCAGCGCCTGCGGGAGTGGGGTACGCCGCAGAACGTCGAGCAGGCCAAGGAGACCGACCCGCGTCGCCTCAGCTCCGCGAAGCGCAAGGGTGACTGCACACCGGACGGCTCCTTGTCGCGTCCCAACCAGACCCAGGCCCACGTCCAGCTCACCGACGGCACGTGGTGGGCGGCGACGCTGGTGAAGGACCTCACCGCCAAGAACGAGTGGCGCGTCCACGCCCTCACCCGCGAGGGCCACTGATGTCGAGCCCGCTCGCGGGTGCCACGCGGGCAGTCCGCACGGCCGCCCGCGGCGCACTCCCACGCACGACGACCCGGCGTACGCGCCACCGGCGCCCGGGCTCGTGGTGGCCGTGGCTGGCCGGCCTCGTCGTGGTCGCCACCGTAGGCGCGATCCTCGCGGGCCTGTCCGCCGTCCAACTCACGCCGCCGCCGAACGCCGTCCTGCTGTCGAGTCAACTCTCCTGCGGCGACACCGAGCCGATCTCGGCGGCCATCCCCGGCGGCAACCAGCCGCTCCCGCTGCCGCAGCGCACCAACCCCAAGGGCCCACCGGTCCGCAACCCCGAGCTCGCCGCGCCCGAGAAGCTCGAGCAGCTCAACGAGATCCAGCTCCGCAACGCCAAGGCCATCGTCCAGGCCGTGCGCGCCGAGGGCGGCAACGACAAGGCCGCGGTGATGGCGCTCATGGCGGCGATGGTCGAGACGCGGCTGTACAACCTCGCCTCCGACGCCCCCGGCCAAGAGGACTCCCTGAACTACCCCAACGACGGGGTATCGGTCGACCACGGCTCGGTCGGCATGTACCAGCAGCAGCACTGGCACGGCACGCCCCAGGAGCGCATCGACATCCGCATCACCACGCGGCTGTTCCTGAAGGGGCGTACACATCCCAACGGCCAGCACGACCCGCCCGGCCTGTTCGACAAGCCGAACTGGGAGACGCGTCCGGCCGGCGAGGTCATCCAGTCTGTGCAGCGATCCGCGTTCCCCGGCCGGTACGCCGAGTTCGAGACGTTCGCCCAGGGACTGCTCCAGCGGGTCGCAGGCGACGGCTCGATCGGCACGGTGCCCACCATCGTCGGCGGCTGCGGCCCGGCGGCCTACCTGGGCGGCACGACTCCTCCGCCGTGGCTGGTCGCGATGCTGCCGGGCGTGCAGCCCGACACGATGCTGGTCGCCGGCGCGGTGGCCAACAAGTTCCCGAAGATCCGCGTCTACGGCGGCGTGCGCCCCGACGCGCTGCCGTACCACCCGTCCGGGCGCGGGCTCGACATCATGGTCAGCTCGGCGTTCGCCGACTACAAGAGCCCCGAGGCGCAGGCGTACGGGCAGGGCATCGCCGACCTCGCCGTGCAGAACGCGCTGGCGCTCGGCGTCGACCACGTGATCTGGAACGCGAAGATCTGGTCGATCGGACGTCAGGCGGAGGGCTGGCGCCAGTGCGGCTCGCCGCAGGCGGGATGCTACAACGGCCCCGACGACACGGCAGCCCACCGCGACCACGTCCATGTGACGACGTTCGGCAACGTCGGCAAGGGCATGCCCGCGCCGCAGCCCGGAACGACGGGCCCGGGCGGTGTCGGCACCGGCAAGGCGGTCGCGCCGCTGCCGCCGGGCATCCGTCCCAGCGGCTCGTTCGGCCGCACGGGCGCGATGTGGTCGCGCACCCACACCGGCGAGGACTTCTCCGCGCCGCAGGGCACGCAGGTGTTCGCCGTGATGGACGGCGTCGTCGCCCCGCAGATCCCGCAGGGCTGGAACGGCAACCACGTCGTCGTCGCCCACGCCGGCGGTATACACACCCACTACGCCCACCTGTCCCAGGTGCTCGTCCAACCGGGTACGCAGGTGAAAGCCGGCCAACCCATCGGGCTCGTCGGCTCGACGGGCAACTCGTCCGGTCCGCACCTCCACCTCGAGTACTACCCGCCCGGCGTCGCCGCGGGTGACGTCTACAAGGCACAGGACCCCGTCGCCTTCCTCATGGCCAACGGAGTGAGGTTCGGATGAGCGACGGAGGTCGCGGTGAACACCGGCTGGTGTGCTCCCAGCTGCCCGACGGCCGTCCCGCGCTGGTGGCGAACGTCGACGTCGACACCCACCCGGTGACGCGTACGCCTTCCCCCGGCCCGTTCCCGCACGCCGCGCCCCTCGAGGACGCCGGCTGGGCGCGCTGGCCGGACGCGCCGCGCGTGGTCGGCTGGACCGACCCCGACCGCACCACCGTCGTGACCCGGCTGGGTGAGTGGACGTTCGCCGGTGACCCGGCCTGGTGGGACCTCGTCCGCACCCACGGCCAGGTCGCGGTGCTGGTGCTGCTCGACCGTCACGTGGACGCGTGGGGCGGCGCCGGCTCGTACGCGGAGATCGCGGGCTGGCTCGACTCGGCCGTGTTGTACGCGGGTCTCTGCGACACCCTCTGACGCCGCCGGGACGCGGTCAGACGGGGAAGAGACGCGCGACCTCGTACGCGACGTTGATGTAGGCGTCCTGGGTCTCGGGCTGGAGCTCGTCCCAAAGGAACAGCCCCGGGAGCTCGAGAGCGGGGTCGGACGGCACCGACACGACGCCGGCCACGCGCGGACCCAGCACCCGCAGCGCCTCGTCCTCCAGCGCGTCCTGCATGGCCTCGAACTCGTCCTCCATGCGGCGCAGCTCGCGCCCCCGCACGTGACGGTGGGGATCGGGGACGAACGACGCGCGGCCCAGTGCGATCACGGCGCGGGCCACGATGCCGGGGCCCAGCGGGGAACGGCGCTCCCACCAGGCCAGCGTCTCGACGGCCGACCGGATACCCTCCGGGTCGAGCGGCAGCGGCACGACGAGCGTGTCGGTCAGCCCGAAGACGTCGGGCATCACCGCGGCGCTGAGGTCGCTGGTGGTGTCGGTGAGCACGATCGGCCGGAACGTCAAAAGCACCTGCAGCGCCGCCGCGTAGTCGCCCGGAGACAGCGGTGTGGTGCGGGAGGACGCGATCACCTCGAGCCGCGAACGGGCCATCGAGGTGAACCGGCGCAGGTCGGACGAGGTGTGGATCGACGCCATCGCGCGCAGCAGGTCGCTCACCGTCGCCCCGTGCTCGGGGCCGACGCGGTCGGCGAGCATGCCGAACGGATGGGTGTCGATGGAGGTCACCAGCTCGCGGCGATGGAGGGCGAGCGCCGTGCCGAGCCCGAGCAGCGTGGTCGTCTTGCCACTCTGGGCGCGCAGCGAGCTGACGGTGATGCGCTGCTGGGCCACGGGCGCGTCGAGCACCTCCAGCATCGTGTCCCAGTCGTCGACGAGGTCGTCGTCGGCATCCTCGGCGGCGTCCTGGCCGAAGACGCGGCCCAGCCAGCGGTTGCGCGCGACCGGCGACGCCTTGGGGTGGTCACCGCGTTGGGGCTCGACCGGCCCCATGTCGCGGGTCGACGGCGACGGCTGGAAGGGGGACTGGTGGAACGGCGACTGGGGGAAAAGCTCGGGCGCCGAGCGCAGGGGTGCCTCGTCGTAGGGGACATGACCGGTGACCTGCTGCTGGGGCGGCGCCCAGGCCTCGGCCGCACCGCGCGGTGGCCACGCCTGCGGCAGCGGGCCGGACGGGGCGGGCGGCGGCGGGTTCTGGCGGCGGGGGTCGGGGGCCCCGGGGTCGACGGGCCGAGCCGCGGGACGCAGCGGCGCCTCCTGGGGCTTGTACCAGGCAGGTGGCTGGCCGGCGGACGAACGGCGGGGGCGGGCTCCGGTCGTCTCGCTCACGTCAAGCTCCCGATGAGCATGACGAGGACGAAGACCACGAGCAGCGCGACACCACCGGCGACCTGATAGCGCACCGGGACACCCGACAGCCAGCGGTCGGCCTGGGCGGCACCCGTGGTGCGCCCCAGCCCCTGCAGCAACGAGCTCGTGCGCGGCCCGCCCATCGACGCACCGGGGGCGCCGGGACCGGCGGGGTCGACGTCGTCGTGGTCGAGGCCCGCGATGTCGTCCTGGCGGCGGCGCAGCTCGGTGACGGCGCCCACCAGGGCGTCGTCGAGGGGCACGTTCACGCCGTCGATGTCGTTGCCCGACCAGACGACCAGCTCGGCCGACCACGGGTCACCGGGGATGCGTTCGATGATCTCCCACTCGGGCGAGGGGACGCCGGACGTCGGGGTGTCGGCGGGCGATCCCGCATCAGGGTTCATCGCCATGGATCGACCTCCGAGGGCGTGGAAGACTGGCTGGACAACGGTACCAACCAGAGGTTTCTCCGGAGCCTCCACCAAGGGGTGACGATGATCGTCTCGGCGCTCGCGCTCGCCACCGCTCTCGCGGCGCTCGCCGCGTCCCGCGCGCGTTCCGGCGTACGGGGTCTTGCACGCGGGGCAGGCTGGGCCGTCGCGGCCCTGCTGGTGGCCTGGCTGGTCGGCTACGCCGCTCTGGTCCGCGCGGGCGACCCCACGGTGCTCGCGGGCGTGCCCGGCGCACGCCCGCTGGCGCTCGGCGGCTGGGCGGGGGCGGCGCTGGCGGTCGCGGGCGCGCTCAGGGCACGCCCGCGGCCGGTGGGCTCAGCGGACTGAGCTCACTTCTTGAACAGGTCGAGCTTCCCGAAGTGGTCGGCCAGCATGTAGTAGACGGTGACACGGTTCTTTCGCGACGTGCCCTTGAGCTTCTCGCCGACGGCCTTGATGGCGGCATCCTGCTTGGCCTCGTCAGTGATCTCGAGCTTCTTGGTGAGGAAACCGGCCTTCACGCGATCGGTCTCCGCCTTGTCGCCGAAGGAGACGAGCGACGAGTCGGCCTTCTGCAGCGCGATGCCGCAATGCTTGATGATGCCGGCGATGGCGTCGTCGTCGGCTTTGGGGACATGCTTCTTGACGTCGGCTGCCCAGTCGGTGGCCATGGGAACTCCTCTGGTCGTTCGAGCCGCCCTCTTCTGGGAGGCCTTGGTCACGACGATAGACAATCTGTCTGACACCGGGTCGGGGACCCCTCGTCGGCCTTCAGCGGCGGGTGGCGGCGGCGTACGTGATGCCCGCCAGGGCGACCGCGACACCAGCGGCGGGGTGGATCACCATGATCCCCGCACCGACCACCGCGCCGAGCTGGCCCACGGCCGCCTGCCGGCCGCGGGTGCCGGCGGTGCGCGCGGGAAGCACCCACGGGGCGAGCGCGGCGACCAGCGGCATCAACCAGGCGGCGGTCGGCAGGCCGGTGCGGTCCCCGGCGTCCCACAGCGCGCGCAGGCCCACCAGCGCGAGCCAGGCCTCGGACACGACGACGCCCAGCAGCGCGACGACCGGGTCGCGCAGGGCGCGCGGGCTCACCGGTACTCGCCCGCTGCCTGTTCGGCGGAGCGGGCGATGTTGGTGCGGTGGCGTACGCGGTTGGTGGCCACCGTCAGCGCCGCGGACGCCTGCCGGGCCGCGCGGCGTGCCGCGGCCAGCTCCTCGTCGCTGGCCTGGCCCTTGGCGTGACGGCCGGTGACGAGCTGGAAATCGCGGGTGGCCTGGTCGCGGGCGGTGCGGGCCGCCGAGAACTCCTGCTCGGCCTGAGCGAGCTGGCGGGCGAAGCTCTCGGCGCGGGCGAGGGCGGTGGCCTGCTCGCTGGCGCCGGCGGGCAGCGTACGCCGGAACACGACCTCCATGGCACGGGCCTCGTTGGTCTGCTCGCGCACCTCGGCCGGGCGGTCGTCGCGCCCGCCACCACTGCGGCGGCGCAGGCGACCCGCGTCGACGTCGAACGCGGCCTGGGTGCCCGACTGCTCGCCGCGCTCGCGGTCGCGGTCGGCTTCGGACGGGCGGCCGACGCCCGGGTTGGTTCGGAAGTAGTTGTAGTTGGTCGCGTTGACCTGCACCTGCGGCTGCTGGGGCTCCTTCGTCTGCGCCTCCTGGGCGGCGACGAGTCGTTCGGCGGCGCCTTCGCGGGCCATGCGGCGGTCGGTGCGCATGGGCGACCCCAGCGCGGTGGGACGGCCCGTCGGGCGGGCGCGCTCGTCGACGCCCAGCGAGCGCACGACTTCTTCGCGCAGGCGGGCGCGGGCCCGGTCGTCGGGCGGCGTACCGTGCTCGGCCACCCAGCGCTCCTCCGCCTCGGCGAGCGCGGCACTGATCTTGGCGTCGGCCTTCTTGCGCGTGGGGGCGTTGAGGTTGCGCGCCATCGGGCCGACGCGCTGGACGCCCGGCGCCCGGGCGGTCCCGTACGCCAGGGCTCCCGCCCCGGCGGCGGCCGCGGCAGTGGCGGCCCGGTTGACCACACTGATCGTCGATGACGACTCGCCGGCGGTGGCCTCGCCCGAGGTGGTCGACGTGGCCGTGGCGCGCGCGTCGGCGTGGTCGCCGCGGAAGAACTGGACGATCTTCCACAGCGCGATCAGCATGATCGCGAGCAGCGCAGACTTCATGCCCATGCCGATCGCCGGCACCTTCAGGGCAGCGCTCACCATGAGCATCGCGAACGTCTGGCCGAGCTGGAACACGAAGCTCAGCAGCAGCGCCTTGAGCCACGTCTGGAGCCACGAGCGGAAGATCCGCTGCGTGGGCGGGAACAGCCCCAGCAGGGCGATCACCGGCAGAAAGAAGAACAGCACGACGAGCACGACGTTCCACAGCAGGAGCAGGCCCGAGGTCACCAGCAGGAACGAGCCCACCAGCACCGACAGCAGCAGTGACGACAGGGCGAGCGAGATGCGCTCACCGGCGTTGGCGCCCGACCACGTCGGGTACTGGTCGTGGTACTGCGCCCACATGATCTCGCGCACGACGTTCCACTGGCCCTGGCGCTGGTCGACCTTGTCGTTGGCGGCGTCGGTCGGCGTGCCCGGTGGGCGGGCGCCGTACGCCTGCTCCGACGCGGTGCGCCCCTGCGCCCACAGCTGGACCAGGCGCATGTCGGTGCGGGCCTGCCGGTCGGGCGCGATCATCTTGTTCGCGCCGTCCTTGAACCGCTTCACGTTGTCGGTCCTGTACGGCATCGGCTGGTCGAGCCGCGAGCCGAACTGGCCGATCGCCCACGGCTCCAGCACGACGTTCTGGTAGACGAGGCAGTCGAACGTACGGCGGGCGTCGCGCCCGGTCGTCGAGCACCACGGCGAGGTCTCGCGCGGCAGGACCAAGCTCGACAGCTCGCCGGAGCCGCTGTTGATCGTGTCGAGCGCCGACGTGGTCAGCCAGTAGTAGTTGGGCCGCTGCTGGGCGTCACGGGTCGACGGGATCACCAGGAACGTGCCGATGACCATGAACACGCCCACGCCGAGCAGGGCACGCAGAGTCTCGCGCTGCTGGCTCTGGCCGCGGAACCCGCCCTGGAACGCGATGAGCGCGCCGGTCAGCATCACCATCACCGTCGACATCGCCAGGAACAGTCCGGTCGACACCCGGTTGACCGGGGCGACGGCCCCGTCCAGCAGGCCGACGACCAGCTGGGGGTTGGCGGCGAGCTGGCGGAACGAGATCGCCCCGGCGGTGATGAGCTTCGCGAGGTCGAAGATCGAGTTCGCCACGGTGTTCAGTGTCGGTGCCAGGTAGGCGCACGAGTATTCGGTCTTCGGCTCGAAGCCGGCGAACTCCTCCTGCTGGTAGACCTTCGTGTAGGACCACGTCAGGCCGGACATGCCCATGGCCTCGTAGAGCGTGAACTCCGGGCGCGGGCGCCCGGCGGCTGCGTCCCAGACCTGGGTGTTGCCCTTCGGCGGCAGCAGCTGGCCGACGGCCATCAGCGACGCGGCGTCCTGGGTGTAGGGCTGGTGGGAGCCGAACGTCGGCAGCGTCGCACACTCCGGCGGCTCGGCCGCGCGTGACGTGCCCGTCGGCGTCAGCGCCACCGCCACGATCATCGTGAGCAGCAGTCCGAGCAGGACGCGTACGCGGCGCGGGACTGCGCGGCGGGGGAGCGCAGACTCCTCGTCTGGGCCGTGGGCGGCCGCGCTGGGGGAGCGGAAGGGGCTCCCGTCTCCGAAAGCGCGGAGGAAGGTCCTCATCAGACCGCCCCCGGCGTACCCGCGGGCGCGACGTTGACCGCCGGCTCCGGCGCGTCGGCGATCGACTCGGCCTCGGTGATGGCCGACTCGCGGTCGTCGTTGGTGATGAACTCCCACTCCCACGGGTCGGGGGAGATGGGGTGGCGCTGCGATGCGGCGCGCGTGGCCGGGTTGGTGTCGGACGCGCGCAGCAGCTCCTTGAACAGAAGGTCGATGTCGGTGAGCGCGACGTGGAAGTCCATGTCGCGGAACAGGCAGCGGCCGGTCTCGAGGTGGCCGCCCATGCCCATCGGCAGCAGCGCGCGCGAGACGACCTCGGCGTTGTTGCGGGTCAGCAGCGGGGCAACCGACTTGGCGTCCTCGTCCGAGCGCTGCAGGAACGCGAACACCGACTGGACCTGGTTGGCCGACGGGCCGTCCGAGTCGCGAGTCGCCGACTCGATCTGGCCCAGGCGCTTGGCGAGCTGGTCGATCAGCACGGTGATCAGGCCGTACGAGCGGCCCTGTGCCAGCGTCGTCAGCAGCAGGTCGCGGCCACCCTTGGTCGAGGTCACCAGGTAGGACTCGTCGACGAACAGCATCTTCGGCTGGATGTCGCCGGTCTTGCCGGTCACCGGGTTCACGGTGACCCGGTTGTCGAGCATCTGGGCGGCGAACTTCACCAGCACGTACATGATCGCCGCGGCCAGGCGCTCCTCCTTCGACCAGGAGTCCTCGCTGGTCGTGGAGTTCGGCACCTTCATGCCGCGCAGCGTGAAGACCGTACGCCGCTTGCGGAGGCGGGCGAACCCGTGGGGCTGCTCGGCGAACGCGAGGCTCGCGTACGGCAGCGACAACAGCTGGCGCAGCTGGACCGCGGCGCGACCGAGCTCGCGCTTCATCTCGAACGGCACGTCGGGCATGGCCTCGACGCGGGCGGCCTCCTCGCCGACGACCTGCACGACCTCCCACAGCGTGGGGCGCGGGACGTCGCGGGCGACGCGCTCGGTGAGCTCGCCGACGCGGTGCTCGGGCACGGGCTCGGCGGCCATGGCGTTGCGGACGGCGGTGTTGATGCGGTATTGGTAGCGCTGCTTGACGGTGTCGATCGCGGGCACGATCACGTCGTCGTATTTTTCGCGGACCTTCTGGCCCAGGAACATCGTGAGCATCTCGTCGGCCAGCAGTGCGCCCGCCTCGACGGAGTTCTCGACCTGCCACGGGTCGAGCACGCCGGGCAGCGACGCGACGATGTCGATGACCTCGGTGTCGGCCCAGAACTCCGGGTTGACGGGCTGGAATCGCGACCCCGGGGTACCCAGCGTGCCGCGCGCGGCCTCCTCCTGGAAGGCCGGGTTGTTCACCTGCGGGCCGAACGCGAAGTAGTAGCAGAACTGGGCGAAGTCGACCTTCGGGTCGAGCACGACGGTCTGGACGCCCGACTCCGAGGCCTGGAAGAACATCAGCAGGGCCAGCGACGACTTGCCGCCGCCCGAGCCGCCGACGATGAACACGCCGCCGCCGGAGTTGCGCGCCACCCCCGAGTGCGGCGAGTGGAACACCGGCACGCCCTGCGACTCGCCGATGTAGTTGCCCATCCAGCCGAGCGAGGCGCCGTCGGCCGCACGTGCCTGGCGGTCGCCGATGACGACACCCGCGCGGGGGAAGCCGATGCCGAAGTGCTCCGGGTCGGTCAGGCGCACGTACGGCACCGACACGAGCTGGGGGCCGGTGCCGGGCAGGAACGAAGCCAGCATGCGCCACTGATAGCGCGACGGCCGCACGAGGATCGCATCGCCCAGCGCGTTCTTGGTGTTGATGATGAGCGCCTCGACGCGGGCGTTGAGCTCCTCCAGCGTCGGCGCCGACACCTGCACCATGATCTGGCCCAGCACGCCTGGTTTGGGCGTCTGGCGGGCACGGTTGACGGCGTCCTCGGCGCGCACCTGGTCGTCGGCCACGAGCACGTCGGTCACGTGGCCGCCCGTCGCGGCCCCCATGTTCTTGAGCTCGCTGCGCAGGTTGTTGTTGATCTTCTCGAGCTGTTCGCGGAACTTGCGCGGCGGCAGCAGCTCCATGCGGTAGGACACCTCGACGCCCTCGTTGGCGAAGTGGCGGATCCATGCGTGACCGGAGTTCGTCGCCGTCTCCTCGGGCCACTCGGCCACAGCCAGGCACGCCGTGTAGGAGTGGAGCTCGTCGGTGTCGTCGCTGCGGTCGGCCTCGGTCACGTTCTCGTTGAGCGAGGTGATGTGGAGGTATTGCCGCTTGTTCTCGGCGGTGAAGTCGACCCACAGCGCGAACTCGCCCTCGCCCCACGGCTTGGTCTGGGGGAAGTCGTGCATCGCCGGGGCGAAATGCCCGGCCAGCGGCTTGCGGATCAGCCACATGCGGTCGGCGCGCGTGATCGGCTCGACCGGGCCCAGGCTGGTCACGTTGCGCAGCACCCGCTGGGCCATGACCTCCCAGCGCGCCGCCAGGTCGGGCGGGATGAACTCGTCGTGGCCGCCCATCAGCGCGGCGTTGGCCGACTGCTTGATCTCGGCCAGGGCGCTGGTCGACAGCGTGTCGATCTGGATCAGCAGGTAGGCCACGGGGCGCACCGTCTTGGTGTGGCGCAGGAAGAAGGCGGTCGCGTCGACGTAGGAGCGGTAGAGCTTCGACGGGTTCCACGCGTTCTTGATGAGCTGGCGCTTCCACGCGTCGACGTCGAAAGGCTGGTGGGTCAGGCGGTAGTGGACCTGGACCGGCTCGGCTTCGCCGGCGGTGTGCACGAGCGCCTGCGTCGCCTGGTAGGCCAGCGACTCGACGTCGTCGGCGCTCATGTACATGTCGCCCACCGGCTCCAGCTTCAGCCCTGTCCACACCGTGTTCTGGTGGACGAACACCGAGCCCGCGTCGTAGCGGTAGCCCAGACGCAGGTCCTCGTTGCGCTCCTTGCGGCCTGAGCCGTCGGCACGTACGTCGGCGACGGGGCGGCGGGTGCCGCTGCGTACGGCCGCCCAGACCACGCCGATCGCCACGAACAGGGCGACGACGAGCAGGACGATCAGGATGGTGCTCATCACGGGCGCTCTTGCCCGCCCTCGGTCGCGAACCAGCGCCGGATCAGGTGACGGGCGAAGGTGTTGTGGGTCTCGACCCACTCGGGGCTCGTCGGCTCCCACACGATGGCGCGCCAGTGGATGTGATCGGGCTCGGCGTCACGCGAGAACCCGGAGATGCGTCGCGGCTGCGCGAACAGGTAGTCGAACAGGACGGCCGTACGCTGGCCCAGCGTCATGCGGTCGGGCGACTCGCGACCGGCGACCGCGTACCCGATGAGGGCGGCCACCATCCCGACGACCAGTCCGCCGACCCCGAGCCACACGTTGTCGGTCAACTGGGCGAGCAGGCCACCGAACCCGACGAGCACGATGAAGCCCACACCGGCCACGGCGGCACGCACCGTGGACAGACCGCCGGGGATGGCGATGCCGCCGAACTCCCAGAGCTTGTTCTCACGCTGCTTCAGGCGTGTGTAGTCGGACGAGCGCATGATCGATCCAGCCGCGCCCGTCAGAGGCTCTTGGCGATTGCCTGGATGGCGCCCACGAGGATCCCGGCCGCGCCGATGAGCATCAGGCCGAGGAAGATCATGCCGGCGCCGGAGAGGATCTCGCGGAGGCCGCCGCCCTTGTGGAACGTGAGGATCGCCTTGATGCCGAGGCAGATGAACGCCAGCGTGGCGATGATGCCGCCGAGGGCTGCGATCTGGCTGGCCAGTGCGCGGAGGATCTCTTCCATGGCTCAGGTTCCTATCGGGGCGTTCGGGAGGGTTTGGGGGACTTCGTCGGCTGTGGCGCGTTCGTCGGCACCTCGGCCACACCGCCCTGGGCGTCCTTGACGAACCACTTGCCACCGCTGCGCTGGATCACGACGCGGTAGCTCGACGCCTGCAGACCGCCGATCGGCAGCGTGCCGGTCGTGGTCACGACCACGTCGACCATCTCGCCGTCGGCGTACGACACCTTCTCGCCGGGGCGGGAGTCCTTGCGCGGGTGGGCGAGGACGTCGGTGACCATGACGTCCTTGACGGTGCCGCCCAGCCCGGACGATGCGCCCTCGGTGGGGTCGTCGGCGAGGAACTGCTGCAGCGACGGCGTCGAGCCCGCCCAGGCGGTCATGAACTGGGGCAGGAACTCGCCGCGCAGGCTCGCGGCCAGGTCGGGGTCGGCGACGCGGTTGGTGCCCTCGCCGGACGGGATGCCGTAGCCGCCAGACGGGCCGACGCCGATATGGCCGACGACGGCCGGTCCGAAGCCCTGAGCCGGGTCGTCGAGGTAGACGGGCACGACGTAGGTCGTCGGCGTACGGTCCAGGTCGACGAGGAAGCTGAGGTAGCGACCCTTCGGGATGCCCGGCATCTCCTCGACCCGGCCGGTGAACACGGGGGTCGCGACCGTGCGGGGCTTCTGGTCGGCTCCGCTGGTCGCGCGGCACGCCTCGTCGAAGGCACCCACGTTCATCGCCTGGAGCTGGTTCATGCGCGACTCCTCGGCGCGGTCGTCACCGCGGTGACGGGTGAGGCAGGCGCGCAGGTACTGGGCACCGAACGCCTGGCCGGCGGCGGTGTTCCACGTCTCCCCGGTGGTCGTGGTCCCGCGGTCGTCCCCGGTCGCGTTGCGGGAGGCGAGGACCGCCATGAATCCGCCGGTGGCCGCGAGCCCGGCGAGGCCGAGCACGAGGGCGGCGACGGCCAGGCCACGTGCGGTGGCCGCCTTCTTCCGGGCGTCGGACAGGCTGCGTCCCGGGAGGGGCACCTCGAGGGTCTCGCCGTCGGCGCGTACGCGGTGTTTCCGCCCGCCACCGGGCTGCTCCGGGTATTGCGCCAGCAGCTCCTCCATCTCGGCGCGCGCCGGTGGCGGCACGGCGGCCGCGGCGGCGGGAGGGGCGGACGCGGAGGCCTGCGAGCCGGCCGACAGCTGCGACGAGGCCGACATGTGGCGGGCCGCGGAGGCCTGCGAGGCGGCGGACGCCGACGACCCCGCGTACGCGCCGTGGGCCGGCATCGCGGGCTCGGCCGGACGGTCGGTCTTGGCCCAAACCGACTCGTCGGTCCTGCGGACCTGGCGGGCGGGCGCGTCCAACTGGGAGGGGGCGGTGCCCCGGGGTCGTGCCGGCTCACCCGCCCCGCGCAGGTTGCGGCGCAGGAGGGTGTTGTCGTCGGCGTCGGAGCGATCGCCAGCACCCGAGGGCCCGAACGCGGGCCTCGAGAACTGTCGGGGACGATCGCTCATCGCTCAGCTTCCACAGGTGGGGGGACAGGTGGGCGTCGGAGATTCTTGCGAATCCCGGGGTCACTGTAGCCCCCGGATCGGTCCGCCTCAGTCGTCGAGGTCGGCGTCGACCGGCAGGGCGCCCTTCTTGTCCTTGCGGGCGTTCCAGTACTCGAACACCATCGGCAGGATCGACACGGCCACGATCAGCAGCGCCATGTACTCGAGGTTGTGCTGGATGAAGGGGATCTGGCCCAGGAAGTAGCCGATGACGGTGATCGACCAGACCCACAGCACGCCGCCGATGGCGGTGAACTCGATGAACTTGCGGAAGTTCATGTGGGAGACGCCGGCCACCAGGGTCACGAACGTGCGGACCATCGGCACGAAGCGGGCCAGGATCAGGGCGCGCGAGCCGTACTTCTCGAAGAACTCGTGGGTCTTGTCGACGTAGACCGGGTCGAAGACCTTGCCCATCAGGCCGGCGCGCGGCTTGAACAGCGGCGGGCCGATGAGCCGGCCCAAGTAGTAGCCCGCGACGTTGCCGAGGATCGCGCAGATGGTCAGGACGATGCAGGAGAAGATCAGCGTCAGCGGCTTCGATTCGAAGTAGTGAATCGCAGCCGCGCCGCCGGACAGGCCGCCGGCGCAGAACATGCCGACGGTGAACAGCAGCGAGTCACCCGGCAGCAGCGAGAACAGCCCGCACTCGGCGAAGACGATGAACGCCACGACCCACAGGGCCCACGGCCCGGCGCTGGAGATGATCTTCTCGGGGTCGAGCCAGTCTGGCAGCAGCATCGGCACCATGGAGATGTCGAGGCCCGTCAGGGCAGGGGCGAGTACGTCGATCAGCAGAGGGAGCACGCAGCGAGGGTACCTTTTGCCCTGATGAATTCCGAACAGGCGGAGGGGCACGGCTCGCCGCGTCTTCCCGGCGTCGGCCCCCACCCGCAGCCGTGGCCCGACGATCCCCGTCTCGACCCCGAGCTGCTCGCGGCGGGGGACCGGCGCAACGTTGAGGACCGTTTCCGCTACTGGAGCGTCGAGGCGGTCGTCGCCGAGCTCGACCGCACCCGGCGTCCTCTGCGCATCGCCATCGAGAACTGGGAGCACGACTTCAACATCGGCTCGATCGTGCGCACCGCCAACGCGTTCAACGTCAGCGGCGTCCACATCATCGGCCGACGGCGCTGGAACCGGCGCGGGGCGATGGTCACCGACCGCTACCTCCACGTCCACCACCACCCCGACGCTGACGACTTCCTTGCGGCGATGGCCGAGCAGGCGTACGCGGTCGTGGGCGTCGACAACGTGCCGGGCTCCGTCCCCCTGGAGACCGCGACGTTGCCCGAGCGGGCCTGTCTGGTCTTCGGGTCGGAGGGGCCCGGGCTGACGCCCGGCCTCGCCGAGCGCTGCGTACAGGTCGTCGCCATCACCCAGCACGGCTCGACCCGCTCCATCAACGCGGGCGCCGCGGCGGCCATCACCATCTACGCCTGGGCTCTGCAGCACCCGGCACCCGGTCAGCGGTGAGTCTCCTCACATTCGCGCCAGACCAGTGGCCACGCTGGTCCCATCTGGTATTTACTGGTCTGGAATGGTCAGGATCCATCCAGTCGACCTGAATGGGAGCCGCAGTGGAATCATCCCCCGCCGCCGCGATTCTCGACGACCGCAAGGTGCCCGCGACCAAGCGTGTGCAGGTGCGCCAGCGTCTCGAGCAGATGATCGCCACCGAGCACCGTCCCGGTGACGCCATCGCCTCCGAGCGCGAGCTCGTCCGGCTGCTCGGCGTCTCGCGCGTCACCGTCCGCCAGGCAATCGCCGACCTCGTCGAGACCGGGCGCCTCGAACGCGTCCACGGCAAGGGAACCTATGTCATGGGGCCGCGCATCTCGACCCGGCTCCACCTCATGTCCTTCTCACGCGAGATGCGCGCCCGTGGGCTCGTCCCCGAGACCCAGGTCCTGGACGCCTGCGAGGTCAACGCCGACGACGACGTCGCCACCCGGCTGGCGATCCTGCCCGGGGCGCCCGTCGTCCGCGTCGAGCGCCTCAGGCTGGCCGACGGGACGCCGATGGCCCTAGAGGTCGGCTTCTATCCGTCGGCGCTGTTCCCTGGCCTGCTCGACCACGAGCTCGGGTCGCTGTACGAGCTGTTCGCCAAGACCTATGGGGTCGTGGTGAGCGCCGGCGGCCAGGTCATCCGGGCCGAGTCGGCCGACGCGGCCCAAGCCCACGTGCTGGGCATCGCCCGGCGCGCGCCGCTGCTCGTCCAGGAGCGCGTCACCTACTTCGGCGACCGACAGCCCATGGAGTTCGCCGTGTCCGCCTACCGTGGCGACCGCTACAACATCCACATGGACCTCACCCCGACCGGGACCACCGACCGTTCCTGACGGCCAGGTCGCGTCGGCCGCAGGCGGACGGGGCCCGGGTACGCTGTCCGCGTGATGCCGACGACCCCGATCGCCTACGACCCGTCCGTGGTCGAGGAGCGCCTGTCGAACCAGCGCCGGCGGATCATTGGCTCGGCGGCCGGCATCCTGACCCCGCTGGTGATCGGCGCACTGATGACGGGTTACTTCTTCACGCTCGGACGCGGCCAGATGCCTGACGGCGCGCTGGAGTCGCTGTGGACCATCGCCGGGATCGGCAGCGCCATCTCGGTGCTCCTCACCATCGCGTACGCGCTGTGGCGCTGGCGCACAACGAGGCTGCGCGTCGCGCCCGGGCTGGCGATGCAGCTGTCGCCCCTCGGCATCGAGGTCGAACAGGCCCAGATCCCCTGGTCGGCGGTGACCCGCATGGACACAGTCTGGAGCCGAACCGGCGAGGGGCACCTCCTGCGCATCAGCCACACCGGCGGGCCGCCGGTGGAGCTACCGTTCGAGTCGCTGGGCATCAAGCCGGGCTCGCTCGACTCCGCCGTCCGCGCCTACTCCGACGGTCGCGTCTCGATCGACCTGTCCGCCTTCGGCGCCTGACCCCGCACGCAGGGGGTGCCCCGGATACGCCGGAGTGCGGGTGGAAGGATGGGCGTCGAGGACTTGGAGTCGAGAGAAAGAGCAATCCATGCCTATTGCAACCCCTGAGGTCTATGCCGAGATGCTGGACAAGGCGAAGGAGGGTTCCTTCGCCTACCCGGCGATCAACGTGTCGTCGTCGCAGACGCTGAACGCCGCGCTGGCCGGTTTCGCCGAGGCGGGCTCCGACGGCATCATCCAGGTCTCGACCGGTGGCGCCGAATACCTGTCGGGCCCGACCGTCAAGGACATGGTCTCCGGTGCGACAGCGCTGGCGGAGTACGCGCACATCGTGGCCGAGAAGTACCCGGTCAACATCGCGCTCCACACCGACCACTGCCCCAAGGACAAGCTCGACGGCTACGTACGCCCGCTGTTGGCCATCTCGGCCGAGCGTGTGAAGAACGGCCAGAACCCGCTGTTCCAGTCCCACATGTGGGACGGCTCGGCCGTGCCGCTCGACGAGAACCTCGAGATCGGAAAGGAGCTGCTCGCGCTGGCCAAGACCGCGAACATCATCCTCGAGGTCGAGATCGGCGTCGTCGGCGGCGAGGAGGACGGTGTCGCCAACGAGATCAACGAGAAGCTCTACACCACGGTCGAGGACGGCATGAAGACGGCCGAGGCCCTCGGTCTGGGCGAGAACGGCCGCTACATGGCTGCCTTGACCTTCGGCAATGTCCACGGTGTCTACAAGCCGGGTGCCGTGAAGCTGCGTCCGGAGGTCCTCAAGGAGATCCAGACCGCCGTGGGCGAGAAGTACGGCAAGGGTGACAAGCCGTTCGACCTGGTCTTCCACGGCGGTTCGGGCTCGACCGCCCAGGAGATCTCCGACGCGGTCGACTACGGCGTCGTCAAGATGAACATCGACACCGACACCCAGTACGCCTTCACGCGACCCGTCGTCACGCACATGATGCAGAACTACGACGGCGTGCTGAAGATCGACGGCGAGGTCGGCAACAAGAAGATGTACGATCCGCGCTCGTGGGGCAAGGCCGCCGAGAAGGGCATGGCCACCCGCGTCGTCGAGGCCTGCCAGGCGCTGCGCTCCGCCGGCACCCACTGACGGTACGCACGACGCGAGAGCCGCCCCGGTCCGCACGGACCGGGGCGGCTCTCCTTCCCCGGGAGAGCGCGAGGCCCCGATCGTGGATCGGGGCCTCGTGGTTGCGTCGGTCGACGAGAGTGATCATCACCGACCATCGCCTTCTGCGGAAGTCGTTGGTGCCGCTCAGGCATGGCCCATCTTACGTCGGGTCGGGACCGGGATCGCGGGTTCACAGAGAATCCTTAGGTGAGAGCTTTCCCATGGTCAGGTGACGATCGTGCATACGCGTCGGTAACCCCTGATCAGCCGCGGTTGCGCTCGCGCTGCACCGCCGACGGCACCCGGCCGTTGCGGTTCGCGGGTGTCCACCCCTCGGTACGCACCCACTCCGAGCCGCAGCCCGCGCACGCGAACAGCGGCAGCCCGTCGCGGTCGTCGCCGGTGTCGCGCCACGCGCAGCGGTCCTGGCACGGGTTCGAGGTGAGGCTCATCGCGCCATGGTGCCATGACTCACCGAGGGGACAGCCGGCCGACTCGCCCCCGCGCCCGTCCCCCGCACCGACGTGCGCGGGACGTGCCGTCTCTGCCCGCGGATGTCGTTCTCCCGCAGATGTCGGGGGCTCCGGTTAGGCTGGCGACGTGAGCGACGACGTGAAGACCCACCAGAACCTGCTGGCCACGCACGGGACGGCCCCCGAGACGAAGCTGCCGGAGGACCCGGCCGCCGCCGAGATCGCCGACCACGGCCGCGAGCGCTTCGTCGAGATCGTCACCAGCCACCCCGAGTCGAGCCTGTGCTGGGCCTTGCTCGCCGAGGGCGCGCTCAACGTCGACACCCCCGACGCGGCCGTGATGGCCTACGCGTACGCCCGCACCGGCTACCACCGTGGCCTCGACGCGCTGCGCCGCGCCGGCTGGAAGGGTCAGGGCCCGGTGCCGTGGGAGCACGGCCCCAACCGCGGCTTCCTGCGCTGCGTGTGGGCGCTCGCCCACGCCGCCCACCGCATCGGCGAGACGGCCGAGTTCGAGCGCTGCTCCCAGCTTCTGCGCGACTCCAGCGAGACCGCGTACGCCGAGCTCACCGCCCTGCGACCCGTGGCCAAGGGCGGCGCCGAGGAGTGAATCCGGTAGGGTGAAGCGTCAAGAGGTCCTTGGCGGAAGCACCCGTCCCGGGACCTTCTGCTTTGTGGAACGACATGTTCCCGGTTTGATCAGGGGAGGCTGAGAATGCCCGGCATCATCGTGGTCGGCGCCCAGTGGGGCGACGAGGGCAAGGGCAAGGCGACGGACCAGATCGGCGATCGCGTCGACTACTGCGTCCGCTTCTCCGGCGGCAACAACGCCGGACATACGCTGGTGGTCAATGGCGAGAAGTACGCGATGCACCTGCTGCCCAGCGGCCTGCTCCAGCCCAACACCACCCCGGTCATCGGCAACGGCGTGGTCGTCGATCTAGAGGTGCTCTTCCAGGAGATCACCGACCTCGAGGCCCGCGGCGTACCCGTCGACAACCTCAAGATCAGCTCGAACGCCCACATCATCGCGCCCTACCACCGCACGATCGACAAGGTGACCGAGCGCTTCCTCGGCAAGCGCCGAATCGGCACGACCGGTCGCGGGGTCGGCCCGGCATACAGCGACAAGGTCAACCGCATGGGTCTGCGCATCCAGGACCTGTTCGACGAGACCATCCTGCGCCAGAAGGTCGAGGCGGCCCTCGACCAGAAGAACCAGCTCCTCATCAAGGTCTACAACCGTCGCGCCGAAGACCCGCAGGCCATCGCCGACGAGCTGCTGTCGTACGCCGACCGCGTCCGCCCGATGGTCGTCGACGCCGGTCGCCTCCTCAATGACGCGCTCGACGAGGGCAACGTCGTGCTCTTCGAGGGCGCTCAGGCCCACCACCTCGACGTCGACCACGGCACCTACCCCTACGTGACGTCGTCCAACCCGACCGCGGGCGGCGCCTGCACCGGCACGGGCGTCGGCCCCACACGCATCGATCGTGTCGTCGGCATCGCCAAGGCCTACACCACGCGTGTCGGCGAGGGGCCGTTCCCGACGGAGCTGTTCGACGCCGACGGCGACC
The DNA here is from genome assembly GCF_054780035.1 of Mariniluteicoccus endophyticus. Lineage (NCBI taxonomy): Bacteria > Bacillati > Actinomycetota > Actinomycetes > Propionibacteriales > Propionibacteriaceae > Mariniluteicoccus > Mariniluteicoccus endophyticus. Next base: position 104,352 of record NZ_BAAGXC010000013.1, read on the forward strand.
GGTTGCGCGCTCAGGGCGGCGAGTTCGGCGTCACGACCGGCCGTCCGCGCCGCTGCGGCTGGTTCGACGCCCTCGTCGTCGAGCAGGCCGCCAAGTTCAACGGCTGCACCGACATCTTCCTCACCAAGCTCGACATCCTGTCGGGCTGGGACAAGATCCCGGTCTGCGTCGCCTACGACGTCAACGGCGTACGCCACGACCACATGCCGACCAACCAGTCCGAGTTCCACGACGCCAAGCCCATCTTCGAGGAGCTCGACGGCTGGCAGGAGGACATCTCCGGCTGCCGCGAGTTCTCCGACCTGCCCCAGAAGGCCCAGGACTACGTCCACCGCCTCGAGGAACTCATCGGCTGCCGCATCTCCGGCATCGGCGTCGGCCCCGGCCGCGAGCAGTCGGTCATGGTCCGCAGCCTTCTTGACTGATTGATCGCGTTACAACAGGCCGAAAACTTCACAACAGGTCATGCAACGCCTGTTGTGGAGTTTTCGGCCTGTTGTGTGCTCGCGTGAGGGTCCGCGTACGCTCGCGCGCGTTTGGCACAGGCCCGACGGAGTGGCGCGACGCCACTAAGGTGGGGCCTATGACGACTGAGGCTCCGCGTGGCATGAAGGTTCTTGTGATCGGCTCGGGCGGCCGCGAGCACGCGCTCGCGTACTCGCTGTCCGAGGATCCCGGTGTGAGCGAGGTGTTCGTGGCCCCGGGCAACCCCGGCATGGCACGCGTCGCCGAGCTGCACCCCGTCGACCCGCTCGACGGTGACGCCGTGACCGCGCTCGCCAAGGAGCTGGAGGTCGACCTCGTCGTCATCGGCCCGGAGGCCCCGCTCGTCGGCGGCGTCGCCGACACCGTGCGCGCTGCGGGCATCTCCTGCTTCGGCCCGTCGAAGGAGGCCGCACAGATCGAGGGCTCCAAGGCGTTCGCCAAGGAGATCATGGCGGCCGCCGGCGTCCCCACCGCCCAGTCGCGCGTGTGCACCACGCCCGAGGAGGCCTCCGCCGCGCTCGACGAGTTCGGCGCCCCCTACGTCGTCAAGGACGATGGCCTCGCCGCCGGCAAGGGCGTTGTCGTCACCGCGGACCGCGACGAGGCCCTCGCCCACGCCGCGCAGTGCGAGCGCGTCGTCATCGAGGAATACCTCGACGGCCCCGAGGTCTCCCTGTTCGCCATCACCGACGGCAAGACCGTCCGTGCGTTCCAACCCGCCCAGGACTACAAGCGCGTCGGCGACACCGACAACGGCCCCAACACCGGCGGCATGGGCGCGTACACGCCGCTGCCGTGGGCTCCCGACGACCTGTCCGACCAGGTCGTCGAGAAGATCGCCCAGCCCGTCGTCGACGAGATGAACAAGCGCGACATCCCCTTCACCGGCCTCCTGTACGCCGGCCTCGCCCTGACCTCCAAGGGCGTGAAGGTCATCGAGTTCAACGCTCGCTTCGGCGACCCCGAGACACAAGCCCTGCTGCTCATGCTCGAGACGCCGCTCGGACGAGTGCTGAAGGCCGCCGCCGACGGGAATCTCGACGAGGAGCCGCCGCTGAAGTTCCACCCGGGCGCCGCCGTCGCCGTCGTCATGTGCGCCGACGGCTACCCCGGTGAGTACAAGACCGGCACCAAGATCGCCGAGAACCAGTTCCGCTCGGGCAACATCCGCTTCATCCACTCGGGCACCGCCCGCGACGAGATGGGCAACCTCGTCATCGGCGGCGGCCGCGTGCTCACTGTCGTCGGCCGCGGCCACAACCTGAAGTTCGCCCGCAACATGGTGTACGCCGCCATCAGCTCGATCTTCATGCGCGACGTGTTCTGGCGCACCGACATCGCCAAGGACGCCACCGAGGGCACCATGGCGTGGCAGGTGCCGGCGGGGGGCCTGTTCCAGTGACGATCCCCAACGTCCTCGCGACGCGCTACGCGTCGAAGGCGATGCAGGACATCTGGTCGCCCGAGAACAAGATCGTCGCCGAGCGCCAGCTCTGGCTCGCCGTCATGGCCGCCCAGCGCGACCTGGGCGTCGACTTCGGCGGCGACGACCCCGACGCAGTGATCTCCGCGTACGAGGCCGTCATCGACCAGGTCGACCTGGCCTCGATCGCCGACCGCGAGCGCGTCACCAAGCACGACGTGAAGGCCCGCATCGAGGAATTCAACGCCTTGGCCGGCCACGAGCACATCCACAAGGGCATGACGTCGCGCGACCTCACCGAGAACGTGGAGCAGTTTCAAGTGCGCCAGTCGCTCGAGCTCGTGCGTGACCGCATGGTGACCGTGCTCGTCGGCCTCACGCGCATCGCCGCCGACCACGCCGCGCTGGCGATGGCCGGACGCTCCCACAACGTCGCCGCCCAGATCACGACGCTCGGCAAGCGGTTCGCCACGGCGACCGACGAGCTGCTCGTGGCCCACCGCCGCGTCGATGAGCTCATCGCCCGCTACCCGATGCGCGGCATCAAGGGCCCGGTCGGCACGTCTCAGGACATGCTCGACCTGCTCGGCGGCGACGAGGAGAAGCTCGCCGAGCTCGAGCAGCGAATCGGCGACCACCTCGGCTTCGCCAACGTGCTCACCTCGACCGGTCAGGTCTACCCGCGCTCGCTCGACTACGACGTCGTCACCGCGCTGGCCCAGGTCGTCGCCGCCCCGTCGAACGTGGCCACGTCGATCCGCCTCATGGCCGGCCACGAGCTCGTCACCGAGGGCTTCCAGAAGGGCCAGGTCGGCTCGTCGGCGATGCCCCACAAGATGAACACCCGCTCGTGCGAGCGCGTCAACGGCTTCGCCGTCATCGTGCGCGGGTACGTGTCCATGATCGGCGAGCTCGCGGGTGACCAGTGGAACGAGGGTGACGTGTCGTGCTCGGTCGTACGCCGGGTCGCGCTGCCCGACGCGTTCTACGCCGTCGACGGGCTGTTCGAGACGTTCCTGACGGTCCTGCAGAACTTCGGCGCGTTCCCGGCCGTCGTGGAGACCGAGCTGCGCCGCTACCTGCCGTTCCTGACGACCACGAAGGTCCTCATGGCCGCCGTCCGCAACGGTGTCGGCCGCGAGGAGGCCCACGAGGCGATCAAGGAGCATGCGGTCGCCGTCGCGCTGGAGATGCGCGAGACCGGGCGCACGGACAACGACCTGCTCGACCGCCTGGCCGGCGACTCCCGCCTGGGCCTGACGAAGGACCAGCTCGACTCCCTGCTGGCCGAGCCGATCGAGCTCACCGGGGCGGCGCGTACGCAGGTCGAGCGCCTCGTCGCGCGCGTCCAAGAGCTCGCCGAGGCTCATCCCCGGGCGGCTGCGTACACCGTCGGCTCGGTGCTCTGACGGCGCGAGAAGAACCCTTCCCCGACGCGATGTGGGCCCTCGCCAGCCCGGTGAGGTCGCCTGCACCGGTGGGCGAGACAGGACGGGCAGCGCTTTGGCGGCGATGGCCATGCTCGTGGCCGGGCCGTCGGGCATGGGCCTGAGGTCAGGCGGTCAGTCCTCGTCGCGAGGTACGCGGACCAGGATGCCGCCGGGGTCGACCTCGGCGCGGAAGGCGGTCACCACGCCGAAGTGGTCGCCGTCGAGCTCGATGTCGTGCGTATCACTCAGCACGGCATCCATGCGGCGGCACTGCTGGTAGCTCAGCGTACGGACCTGGGTGCCGGGGATCTTCACCCCCGCGTCGGCGCGCTTGAGGATCGCGTTCTCGACCAACACCTTCCATGCGATCTGCAGCCAACCCGCAGGGCCCTCCGGTTTGAGGGCGACCACGTCGAGGAAACCGTCGTCGACCGCCGCATCGGGCAGCAGCAGGATGTTGCCCTGCAACGACCCGCAGTTGCCGATCATGATGGTGTGGACGCGCGCGCGACGGGGAGGGTCGTCGTCGAGCCGGTAGCGCAGGCGCATGCGGTGGGCCTCTTTGAGGGAGGTCGCGATCGACTTCACGTAGGCGAGGGCGCCGATCCTGTCCTTGAGCTCCTCGTCGGAGTTCGCGATCATCTGCGCGTCGAGGCCGAGGCCGGCCATCACGAGGAACGCGTGCTGTTCCTGGCGGCCACCGGGGCGTACGAGCGTGGCGAGGCCGAGGTCGACGGGCCGGTCGGTGCCCGAGAAGATCGTCTCGACCGAGTGTTCCATGTCGTCGAGGGTGAGGTGGAGGTTGCGGGCGAGCAGGTTGCCCGTCCCGGCAGGCAGCAGGGCCAGGCGTACGCCGCTGTCGCGCAGGCCCTCGGCCACCGCACGAACGGTGCCGTCACCACCCGCGGCCACGACGACGTCCGCGCCGCGCTCGACGGCCTCGCGGGCCATGCCCGCACCTGGGTCCTCCTCGGAGGTCTCGAGCCACAGGCTCGGCTCCCAGCCGTGCTCCTTCTCGGCCTGCGCCACGACGGCGCGCAGCCGTTCGAGGTCGACCTTGACGGGGTTGTATGCGATGGCGGCGAGAGACATGTCTCCATTGTCCTCACCCGCGCGCCTGTGGGCGAGTCAGGCCCATCCGCCCCACAGCGCCTCGAGGGGAGCGCCGGGGCAGCGGCGTACGCCCCGCTGGGCGGCCGCGACCCGCGGCGCGGTGGTCTGGTCGCGGGCGAGGTCGCGCGTGTGCCGCACCCGCGCCACGACCTCGCCGTCGGCCATCAGGTCGGCCGGGCCGTCCGAGACGACCGCGGCGAGGGGCTGGTCGAGGAGCACGGGGGTGAGTACGTCGACCCGGTGCCGAGAGCGCTGCAGGACCCGCGACGGCGGGCGGCCCGTGTGGAGCCGCGGGTCCCTACCGAGCCCGGCCGGGAGGTCCCCGAGGTCGGCACACCACACCGCGGCGTCGCTGCCCCGCAGCAACGACGAGGCGGTGGCGGCCAGCTGGCCGGGGTCGGGTCGGCCGTGGAGCGTCACGGTCGTCTCGGGGACCTCCCAGACCAGACCGTCGCCCCGGGCGTACGGATCGGTCAGCACGTGCGCCAGTCGCAACGTCTCGGCGTCCTTGGCCAGGCGCGCGTCGTCGCCGCGGCCCGCGAAGTCGGGGCCATCGTGCCACGCCACGGCCGCCGGGACGTGGCGGAGGTCACCGCCGGCCAGCCAGCAGCGGTGGGCCAAGTCCCAGTCCTCGCCACCGTAACCGACGAAACCAGGGTCGAAGCCGCCGGCCCGGGCGTACAGCTCCCGTGGCAACGCCATCACTGCGCTGATGACGAACCGGTAGGACCGGTCGTCGGCGTCGCGCAGGTCGTCGGACGCGGCGTACGCGTCGGTGAGCCACGCGGGCTCGGGCAGCTCGGTGGGGGCCGGGGCACCTCCCCCCAACCAGGCGCGCAGCCGGTCGGGCGTCCAGCCCCCGAGGTCGGCGTGGCGTCGCCGGCCCACCGCCAGGGTGCCGCGCGGCCCCTGCCCCAGCACGGGCAGGAGGTGCTCGAGATAGGCGGGCTCGGGCACGGTGTCGCCGTCGAGGAAGACCAGCAGCCCGGCGTCGGTCGCCGAGGCCCCCAGGTGGCGCGCCGCGGACGCCCGAAAGCCCTCGTCGGCCTGTCGCACCACCCGCACCGGGTAGGGGCGGTCGCCGGTGTGCGGGGGCTCCGGCGAGCCGTCGTCGGCGACGACGACCTCGAAGTCGCGGCGGGTCTGCAGGTCGAGGCCCGCCAGCACCAGGTCGAGCCGGGCCTGGTCGCGGTAGTGGGGAACCACCACGGCGGCGGTGGTCATCGGTGCCACCCGGCCAGCACGTCCCGGTAGGCCGCGCCGGCCTCGGCGAGGGGCGGGGCGAGGCGTACATCTGGGGCCAGCCACGTCCCTGCGGGGTCGGCCAGCGCCTGCGCGCACGCGGTCGCCAGGTCGTCGTAGATCCACAGCGCGCCCGGGCACCGGCGCTCCAGCTCCTCGGCGTACCGGCTGCGGGGCACCAGGGGGCGGCGCCCGGCGGCCAGCCACGTGTTGATCGATCCCGACGCCGACAGGTGGGCGTGCGGGGCGACGGGCACCGCAGCGGCGCCGAGCTGGCGCGGCAGATCGGCGTCGGGCACCCAGCCGGTGACCGCGAAGCGCCGGTCCAGCACGGCGGCCCGCGCGGCGAGGTCGTCGACGAGGTTGTCGTGGCCGGGGGACGGGCGCCCCAGCGCGAGGAGGCCGACCTCCGGCGGCAGGCTCGCCAGTGCCTCCAGGGCCTCGGCGTGGCCCTTGCCGGGATACAGGAAGCCCAGCAGGACCAGGTCGGGTGAAATGCCGGGCGCGTCGGCCGGGGGTTCGGCGGTGACCCCCTCGGTGATCGCCAGCGGCACGACGACCCGTGGGCGCCTCGGGGCCGTCCCGGCCCGCGCCAGGGCGTCGTCCAGCAGCGCCGACTCGTGCTCGCTGCTGACGATCACCCCGCGCGCCGCCGCCACGACTCGGGCATAAGCCGCCGCCCGCCGCGGGAAGCCGGTCTCGCCGTCGGAGGGCTGCGGCACGTCGTGAAGGGTCACGGTCGTCGCCACGGCGCCGGCGAGCGCCTCCAACGCCGCCGCCGCCGCATCCGCGGTCCGCCCGAACAGGCGATCGGTGAAGTGGACGTGGAGGCCGCCGGTGGTGTCGGTGTCGCATACGGCGCCCACCAGGTCGGCGCCGATCCCGTCGGCGAGCCTCACCCGCGGTGCCTGGCGCAGGGCATCGGTCGTCAGCAGGTCGAGTGCGCACCGGGTCACCCCGTGCTCCGGCGGCCCGACCACGAGGTGGGTCGTCACAGCCATCCCAGCTCCCGGGCGGTGGTCGCGTGCCGTTGCAGGGCCAGGTCGACGATGTCGGGGTGGGCGCGCAGCCACTCCCGCTGCACCGAGGAGACCTCCGCGTCGCTGACCTCCCGGCCGCGGTGGGTCCACCCGGGCCGCGGTACGGCCGTGAGACCCAACGCATCCACCACCTCTCCATACAGCGGGGCGAAGAGCTCAGACAGCAGCACCCGCTCGGGTGCACAGGCGTCCTCGACGAGCCCCAGCGCGGCCTGAACGCGCCGCGCCAGCCCCACCAGCAGCGTGTTGCCGGGGTGGTTGACGACGTGGCAGGCGTCGGCACCCGCCGCCGCCAACAGGTCCGACACCACGAGGGTCCCCGCCACCCGCTCTCGGCGGGCCAGCTCCGCGACCGAGGCGGCCGCGACGGCTCGAATCCCGTCCGGGCTGGCCGGCGCGGCCGGACGGGTGCCCGTCGCGACCTCGAGCACCGTCCGCAGGTCGTGGTAGGGGACGCCGGGCGGGTCGCCGGACTCCGGCGTACGCACCAGGACCTGCCACGGGTAAAGCCCGGCGTAGAAGCACACCGGAACCCGCACCACGCGGGCGCCGGGGCGCAGGCGGCGCACGACCTCCTCGGTGCCCAGCGGCAGGCCGGCGTACCCGGCACGGACCGGCTGTGTGACAAGCACGTCGATGCGCTCCAGCAGTGCGTCGAGGTGGGTCAGGTCGGCGGCGGTGAGCTCGAAGACCGGGGGGATCCGCACCGTCCGCAGGGGCGATGACGGGGCCCCGTCCAGCAGAACCCGCAGGGCTTCGGCCTGGCAGTTCCCCAGGACGACACACAGCGGCCGGTCGTCGTCGACGACCGCGTCGAGGCCGTAGAAGTGCCCGTAGTGACGGACCCTGCCGTCGGCCGCGTCGCGCGGCAGCGCCTGCTGTGTCATGCGACGGATGGTAGGCCTGCAGACGCGCGCGACATCCCTCGGGGCGCCCCAGGTGGTTAAATCTCGTTGTGAGCACCTACGCCAGCCTCGGCCTGCCCCTGATCCACGCCGGAAAGGTGCGCGAGCTGTACGCCCTGCCCGACGGCGGCGGCAGGGTTCGCGACGACGCCATGCTGATGGTCGCCACCGACAACATCTCCGCGTACGACTGGGTGCTCGACAGCCAGATCCCCGACAAGGGCAAGATCCTCGCCCAGATGTCGCTGTGGTGGTTCGACCAGCTCGCCGATGTCGTGCCGAACCACGTGCTGTCGACCGACGTCCCCACGCTCGTCGAGGGCCGCGCCATCGTGTGCGAGAAGCTCGACATGATTCCCGTCGAGTGCGTGGCGCGCGGCTACCTGACCGGCTCCGGCTGGGTCGAGTACCAGCAGTCGCGCTCGGTGTGCGGCGTACCGCTGCCCGAGGGCCTCACCGACGGCGCCCGCCTGCCCGAGCCGATCTTCACCCCGGCCACCAAGGCCGAGCTCGGAGAGCACGACGAGAACGTCGACTTCGACACCGTCGTCGCGACCATCGGCCAGGACCTGGCCGAGCGCGTGCGCGACCTCACCCTGCAGGTGTACGCCACCGCGGAGAAGATCGCCCGCGAGCGCGGCATCATCCTGGCCGACACCAAGCTGGAGTTCGGCGTACGCGCCGACGGCACCGTGGTGCTGGCCGACGAGGTGCTGACGCCCGACTCGTCGCGCTTCTGGGAGGCCGCGACCTGGCCCGACTCGCTCGACTCGTTCGACAAGCAGTTCGTCCGAAACTGGCTGACGCGCGAGTCCGGGTGGGACAAGGCGGCGGAGACCGCGCCGCCCGCGCTGCCCGCCGAGGTCGTGGAGGCGACGCGGGCACGCTACGTGGACGCGTACGAGCGCCTGACTGGCCGCACCTTCGTCGCCTGACCTGCCGTGGCCCAGTCCGCGTCCTAGGATGCCGCCCATGACGAACTCGGGCGGCTGGCACAGCGGCGGTTACGGACAGGGCGGCTACGGACAGGGCGGCTACGGACAGGGCGGCTACGGTCAGGGCGGCGCCGGTCAGGGTGGCTGGGGTGCCCAGGGATCCTCCGGCGGCGGCTGGCCGCAGCAGCCCGCCCCGGGCGGCTCCGGTCAGGGCGGCTGGGGCCAGCAGCCCCAGCAGGGCTGGCCCAACCAGGGTCAGCAGCAGGCCTGGGGTCAGCAGGGGGCACAGGGCTGGCAGCCGTCCGGCGGCGGTTCGGGCTGGCCGCCCGCGGGCAGTGGCTCCGGAAACGGGCCCGGCGGCGGTGGGCTCGGCTCCGAACCCCCCAGGAAGTCCGCGGCGGGACCGGCCCTGATCATCGGAGTCGGGGTGCTGGTGCTCGTGCTCGTCGGCGTCCTCGCCTACTCGCTGCTCAACCCGAAGGAGGACGGCCCCGTCGCGCCACCACCCACGACCACGACGCAGCCGACCCCCTCGCCGACGGCCTCCCCGAAGCCGAGCGCGAGCCCCACCCCGTCGGGCGACGGGGGCTCGAGCTGTCCGACCCGTGCCGTCGCCGCCAAGAGCCCCGGCTGGCAGTCGCTGGGCAGCGTGAAGGACTCCGCCGCGATCGATCTGCCCCCCGACTGGAAGCAGAACAACGGCGTCATCTGGGGTTTCGAGGGCGACAACAACGAGATCGTGCTCGCCCACTGCGCCGGCGTCTACCTGCAGGGCACGTGCGGCAAGCAGTTCACCGACCGCGGCCGGGTCGGCTTCATCACCATCGGCTCGAAGTCCAACCCGAACGACAACGTCGACGAGGCCATCCGCCGCTGGGGCCGGCTGGCCCAGTTCGACACCAAGACCAAGACCCAGCACCCCGTCCCCGAGCCCACCCGGCGCACCGTGCAGATCAACGGCGGTGCCGCGGAGGCCGACGTCGCCAACGTCACCTTCGACGTCGCCGTCCCCGACGAAGACTGCCCGGCCCCGCGCTACAGCATCACGATCGCCACCGCACCCATGTCGGCCAACCAGAAGGCGATGCTCGTCATCACCCGCCACATCGGCATCGACCAGGAGATGCCCGCATCGATGGAGGATCAGATCATCGGCTCGTGGCGACCGCTGTGAGCTGCTTCGGCCACGAGATGCGCCGAACACGTTAGGATCGCGGCATGGCCCGTGTCGTCGTAGAAGTCATGCCCAAGCCCGAGATCCTCGACCCCCAGGGGAAGGCCGTGACCGGCGCTCTCGAGCGCCTCGGTTTCGCCGGGCTCCAGGTCCGACAGGGCAAGCGATTCGAGATCGAGATCGACGGCAAGATCGACGACGCCGCCGTCGCGAAGGTGCGCGAGGCCGCCGAGAAGCTGCTGTGCAACACCGTGATCGAGAACTTCGAGGTCCACGTCGAGGACCAGGCCGTCGCCGAGAAGGCCGAGGCGGTCACGGCCCCGCGTCCCGGCATCGAGCCGACGAAGGCCCAGCCCACCCAGCCGGTGAAGGCCGCCCCCGCCGGGGCCCAGCCGGTGAAGGAAGCGGTCGAGAAGAAGGCCGACAAGTGACCGCACGCATCGGTGTCGTCACCTTCCCCGGCACGCTCGACGACCGCGACGCGCTGCGCGCCGTAGAGGTCTGCGGCATGACGCCGGTGCCGCTGTGGCACGCCAACGACACGATCGACCACGTCGACGCGGTGATCCTGCCGGGTGGCTTCTCCTACGGCGACTACCTGCGCTGCGGCGCCATCGCCCGGTTCTCGCCGGTCATGGCCGACATCATCCGTCGCGCCGAGCAGGGCATGCCCGTCCTCGGCATCTGCAACGGCTTCCAGGTGCTGTGCGAGGCTCACTTGTTGCCCGGCGCGCTGATCCGCAACGACGTCCGCACCTTCGTGTGCCGCGATCAGGGCCTGCGCGTGGAGACCAACGACACCGTGTGGACCAACCGCTTCGACGACGGTGACGAGATCACGATCGTGCTGAAGAACGGCGAGGGCAACTTCCAGGCCGACGCTGAGACCGTCAAGCGCCTCGAGGGCGAGAACCAGGTCGTGTTCCGCTACATCGGCGGCAACCCCAACGGCTCGATCAACGACATCGCCGGCATCACCAACGAGCGCGGCAACGTGGTGGGCCTCATGCCCCACCCGGAGCACAACGTGGAGGAGCTCGTCGGTCCCACGCTCGACGGGCGCCGCATCTTCGGCTCGGTCGAGCGTTTCCTGGCCGCGGTCGCCGGCTGACGCGTACGCCGGGTCGCGGTCACGCACCGCGACCAAACCGAGACCTTTCGGCGGAACCGGGGGATCGTCGCCGCACTCCACCGGGGCGAGACCAATGACAAGGATCCGCCCATGCCACCACTCGCCGCCTGTCGGGACGACGACGTGACGACAGAGCCGACCGACCACGACCTGTGGGAGGGCCTGCGTGACGCCGTCGAGGCCGACTTCGCGACGCTGTTCCGCCGCCACCACAAGCCGTCTACAACCACGCGTTCCGCGCCACCGCGTCGTGGTCGCAGGCCGAGCCCCACGGCGACGCCCACCCCCGAGCCGACCTTCACCCGCGAGCGCCTCCGCGCCCACGTGTTCCCGCCCGCGTCGGCGACGGGCCCCGCCGTCATGCAGGTGGAGGGCCCGGCCGCCCGCGCCATCGGCGGCATCGTCATCGACACCACGACCGACCAGTGGGTCGGTGAGCTGAACGGACACATCGGCTCCGGCGGCATCGGCACCCTCCAGTTCGCCGCGCCCGCGGGCGGCTGGAAGGCCGGGCACAGCTACTACTTCCAGGCGTTCACGCCCGACGGCTCCACCAACGCCGCACGCGGCGGGTTCGAGGTCCGCGCCGGTGTCCAGGGCCCGGCCCCGACGCCGGCCCCGACCCCGATCCCGACCCCGGCGACGAGGCGGCCCGCCCGGTCGTGACGGTGCGTACGCCGACGTGCTCCGGCGAGGCGGCCACCGTGCAGGTCACGGGAGCGACGCCCGGCGCGCAGGTCGAGATCGTCCTGCTGACCGGCGCCACCAGCATCCGTGAGACGCGCTCCGCCGTCGCCGACGCGAACGGCACGGCGTCCGTCGGCTTCGCCGCCCCCGGCCAGGGCCAGGGCTGGCGCGACGGTCAGGGCTACACGGTCACCGCGAGCGGCAGCAGCGCCTCGTTCACCTTCCGGGGTGGGGCGTGCGAGGGGTCGCGCGACAACTCCGACCGGTCGCTGCGCATCGAGGTGCCCACCTGCACCACGCAGCCGGCCCGCGCCAGCGTGGAGACCGGCGGTGCGTGGGCCGAGTTCGGCTGGACGCCCGCGGGCACGAGCGTCATCACGCGACAGCTCCAGCAGGGCGGCGACCCCGCGACCCGCGTCGACACCTTCCTGCCGCAGGGCGGGTTCGTCCCCGGCGCCACCTACCACCTGACCGTGACGTCCCCGGCCGGAGACTGGTCGGGCGTGTTCGTGGCCCCGACCGCGGCGTGTGCCGCCGGTGCTGCACCTGCGGCGCAGTCCGGCCCCAAGGTCCAGGCGCCGGCCCAGGCGCCGAAGTCGGATCGCGGGGGCCTGGCGCGCACCGGACGCTGACCTGTCCTTCCGCTCTCCGAGCGAGCGCCAGTCCTTCCGCTCTCCGAGCGAGCGCCAGCGAGACGAGGAGCCCGGCACCGTGTGGCGAAAGCGAGCCGTGCCGCTGCGTACGCGATAGATTGACGCCGTGGCCGACACCGTTGACAACGCCAAGAAGACCCCCGACGTCGAGCAGCCCTGGAAGGACCTCGGGCTGAAGCAGGACGAGTACGCGCGGATCCGCGAGATCCTCGGCCGCCGCCCGACGTCGGCCGAGCTCGCGATGTATTCGGTGATGTGGTCGGAGCACTGCTCCTACAAGTCGTCGAAGGTCCACCTGAAGAAGTTCGGCGTGCTCGACCAGACGACGCCGCGCGGCCCGCTGCTGGCCGGCATCGGTGAGAACGCGGGCGTGGTCGACATCGGCCACGGCTACGCGGTCACGTTCAAGGCCGAGTCCCACAATCACCCGTCCTACGTCGAGCCCTACCAGGGCGCGGCGACCGGCGTGGGCGGCATCGTCCGCGACATCCTCGCCATGGGCGCCCGCCCCATCGGCGTCATGGATCCGCTGCGCTTCGGCCCGCTCGGGGCCGACGACACGCGCCGCGTGATGCCGGGCATCGTCGCGGGCGTGGGCGGCTACGGCAACTGCCTCGGCCTGCCCAACATCGGCGGCGAGGTGTTCTTCGACAAGACATACGCCGGCAACCCGCTCGTCAACGCCCTGTGCGTCGGCGTGCTGCGCCACGAGGACCTCCACCTGGCCCACGCCTCCGGAGCGGGCAACAAGGTCATCCTCTACGGCGCGGCGACCGGCGGTGACGGCATCGGCGGCGTCTCGGTGCTCGCGTCCGAGACGTTCGACGCCGACGGTCCCGCGAAGCGTCCGAGCGTCCAGGTCGGCGACCCGTTCATGGAGAAGCTGCTCATCGAGTGCACGCTCGAGCTGTTCGAGGCCAAGGTCATCTCCGGCATCCAGGACCTTGGCGGCGCCGGCCTGTCGTGCGCCACGTCGGAGCTGGCGTCGGCCGGTGACGGCGGCATGCACGTCGAGCTCGACACGGTGCCGCTGCGCGACTCCACGCTCTCGCCCGAGGAGATCCTCATGAGCGAGTCGCAGGAGCGCATGATGGCTGTCGTCGAGCCGCAGCACGTCGAGAAGTTCATGGAGATCTGCCGAAAGTGGGACGTGCTGGCCACGGTCGTCGGCGAGGTCACCGACGGCGACCGCCTGACGATCACCTGGCACGGCGACACCATCGTCGATGTCCCGCCGCGTACGGTCGCCCACGACGGCCCGGTCTACGAGCGTCCGTACGCCCGTCCCGACGGCATCGACCGCGTCCAGGCCGACTCGGCCAACGCGCTGCGCCGTGACAACGAGGGTGACGCCATCACCAAGACCATGATCAAGATGGTGGCCTCCCCGAACCTGTGCGACAAAGCTTGGGTCACCGACCAGTACGACCGCTACGTCCGCGGTGCCTCGGTGCTTGCCCAGCCCGAGGACGCCGGCATGCTGCGGATCGACACCGACACCAATCTCGGCGTCGCGCTGTCGACCGACTGCAACAGCCGCATGGCCTACCTCGACCCCCGCCAGGGTGCGAAGATCGCGCTCGCGGAGGCGTACCGGAACGTCGCGACCGCCGGTGCCCAGCCCGTCGCGGTCACCGACTGCCTCAACTTCGGCTCGCCCGAGGACCCGGCCTGCATGTGGCAGTTCGTCGAGGCCGTGGAGGGTCTCGTCGAGGGCTGCCAGGAGCTCGGTACGCCGGTGACCGGCGGCAACGTCTCGTTCTACAACCAGACCGGTGACGTGACGATCCTGCCGACGCCGACCGTCGGCGTCCTCGGTGTGATCGACGACGTGGCGCGGCGTACGCCGATGGCCTTCGCGAACGAGGGCGACGAGATCTGGCTCATCGGCGAGACGCGCGAGGAGCTCTCGGGCTCGGCCTGGGCCGAGGTCGTCCATGATCATCTCGGTGGCATGCCGCCGTCGCTCGACCTCGATCATGAGCGCCGACTCGCCGACTACCTCGTGTGGGCGGCATCGGAGGGGCTCCTGCGCTCGGCCCACGACCTCGCCGACGGCGGTCTCGCCCAGGCGTTGTTCGAGTCGTGTGTACGCAGGGGCCTCGGCGCGCTGGTCGAGATCGAGGGCGACCCGACCGTCGCCCTCTGGTCGGAGTCGACCGGCCGTGTGCTGGTGTCGGTCGCGCCGGAGCAGTCGGCCCGGTTCCAGGAGTCGGCACAGGGCTCGCTCGCGCGCCTGCCGATCCGTCGTCTCGGGACCGTCCGCGACTCGGGGCGCCTCGACATCGAGGGTCTGTGCGGCTGGTCGCTCGACGAGCTCCGCGAGGCGTGGACCGCCACGATCCCGGCGGCGATGGGACGCTGAGCCCGGTACCTGCGGCACCCGCCGTACCCGTCCTCCGGGCGAGGCCGCCTGTAGTCCCGCTCTCCGAGCAAGGCCGTCTGCGGCTGGGACGAGGAGCTCGCCTGCGTTGACCTGGCCGCAGCAGGGCAACACGAGAAGCGGGGCATGTCGAGCTCCTCGGTGTCAGCGGTGGACGTTCCCTGTCTCGTCTTCAGCGGACTGGTCGCGGCCGTCCGGGTGCCTAGGTCTCTCAATCCGCGTGGTTTGGTGAATCTGGGCCGTGGGCATCGGACGGGGCCCGCCCCCCTGAACTCAACGCTAGAGAAGCTGGCTGGAGCTGTAGACGTGGACGGGGTGTCCAGCCGCCTCTTGGGTGACTTGGCTCATCGTCATTCCGCAGTGCTCCGCCACCGCTGAGAAGCCAGGTTATCGGGACAATGATCGCCGTCACGGCGGTTGCTCCCACCTCGGTCAAGCCGTGAGCCACACGGGCTCTGGCCGCTTCGGTGGCCTAGCCTTGCCGCTGGTACCTGGGCAGGACGTGGTAGCCGACCTCGATCATCTGCTGGCCGTCAACGGTCCGCACGGTCAGGCCGCAATTACTAACGAACTCGCCGGTGGCCCGATCCTCAAGGACCCACAGGCCGAAGCCGTGCTTGGTGTAGTTGCTCTTCATTCAGTCGATCCAGCGCCGCACCTGGTCGCGTGACTTGGGGTGGGGGTAGTGCTCCATCACTTTGGGGTCACCGAGGAGCTGGCACATGGCGTCGATGTCGTGCTCGGTTATGCAGCGAAAACGCAGGCGGAGGGGCCGCCCACACGACGGTGGTGCAACGGGATCGCCGGGCGAGCGTCGCGGCGCGTGGACATGACCGCGCCCAGCTCGCGACACCTGCGAGGCCCTCTCGATTCGAGAGAAGATGCGGCCGTGGCACCCCGCAGGCCAACGGTGGGGTCGAGCGCTTCCACCGCGCAATGGCCGACGGGTGGGCTACGCCCGCTGCTGCACCCGTGAGCAGGAATGCCGAGACCACGGAGGAGCCCAAGCCCGCGACCACCAAGCCCACTGTTCTCCGAGCGAGGCCGCCCACGGCCGAGACGAGCAGCCAGCCCGCCCGCAATCCTTCCCGACCACGTACACGGATCAGGAATTGTCAGTACCGATCCCTACGATTAGAACATCAGTACACATCCGGAAAGGAGAGGGCGCATGTGCGATGCCCCCGTCGCCACGACCCTGCAATCCCTACCCGACAGGCCTGCTCTGATCGGCGGGCTCCGCGACACCGCCGAACGCATCCGGCAGGCAGAGATCGACCAGCTGCTCCTGATCGCCGCCTGCGCCCAGGCCTACTCCTGGATCGACGAGTACGCCGACCACGACGCCGACGCCCGCGTCCTCCACGGCGAACGCCTGTTACCGGTCGGGGCTGACGGGACCCCCGATGTGGCCGAGTTCCTGGTGTTGGAGGTCGGGCCGGCGTTGGGGGTCAGCCCGGCTGCGGCATCCCAGCAGATCACCGACGTGCTGAACCTGCAGCACCGTCACCCGCGCCTGTGGGCGCACGTGATCGCCGGACACGTCCGGTTCGCTGCCGCGAGGAAGGTCGCGCAGACCGTCGCCGCGCGCGGCCTCCCGCAGGCGCAGGCGCTGCGGGTCGACGAGCGGTTGGCGCCGTGGGCGCCGGGCTGGGGCACCACCAAGATGGTCAACCAGGCCGAACGCCTGTGTGCGGTCATCGACCCCGAAGGCGAGGAACACCGCCGCCAGCGGGCGCTCGACGAACGCTACGTCAACACCCAACCCGCAGGAGGCGGGGTCATCGAGCTGTCCGCACGGCTCGACGGCCCAGCCGGACTCCGACTCGAGGCCACCATCACCGAACTCGCCGGCATCCTCGCCGACCAGCCCGACCCACTCCCCACTACAGAGCAGAACGCTCTGGTGGCGTGGCCCGCCGGAGCCGACCGCAGCCCCCGTGCCCGAGCCCTTGAGCTCCTCGGCACCCCCGCCAAAGCCGCAGCCCTCCTCGCCGCAGGTCGTACCGCCGCAGGCACAGACCACAGCGGCACGCAGCACACCGGCCCGGGCCGCACCGACCGCATCGGCCCGGACGGCACGGACTGCGCCGGCGTCACCCCGGCCACCTCCAACACAATCCACACCACTGCCGGAACTGGGACGGCGGGTGACATGGTGCTGCAGCTGGAGGTGCGGGTCCGGCCCGACGAGACCGCCCGCGGTGCCGGCGGAGAGGTCACCGGCTTGGGTGTGGTCGCACGCTCCCAGCTCGACCAGCTCCTCGCAGACGCGTCGAAGGTCATCGTGCGCCCAGTCGTGGACCTCAACGCCGATCACCAGACCTCCGGCTACGCCCCGACACCGGCACAGCGTTGGGAGGTGCTGGCACGGGAACAAGTGGTGGCGTTCCCGTTCGCGACCAGGAGTTCCCGGTCAAGGTTTGCGGATCTGGATCATGTGGTGCCGTGGCCGGTGGGGCAGACCGCGACGCACAACCTGATCCCGCTCGACCCTCGGGCGCACCGGGCCAAGACCCACGGCCGGTTCCGCGTCGAACCCGTCCGACCCGGCGTGGTCAAGTGGACCACCCCCACCGGGCAGACCTACTGGGTGTCCCCGCATGGCACCTTCACCGACGACCCGGCCGTCGAACGCAAGCTCGACCCCAACGGTGTCCGACGACGCACGCGCGCGGCGACACGCCAAGCAGCCCGACTCGCGCGAGACAACGCGCGGGCCGCACTCGAAGCCGATGCCCGACAGGCCGCCGCCAGACTCCTCGAACGAGCACCCGAACTCATCCCCCTCGACCCCGCCCTCCACCGACCCGCGGCAGGTAACCAGGCCGCCTGAACTGGACGGGGGGCCCGACCGACTGAACTGGACGGAGGGCCAGACCGCCTGAACTGCAGGATGTCGCGGCCCCGAGGGGCACGGCTGGTTCCCACAAGTAGTTTGCTCACCCGCCGCCGCTGCCGCTCCGGAGCGACCTCGCTGCGCTGAGCCGTCACCCTAAGGGTGGACGGCCCTTCAGCGTGCCCGAAAGGCGATGGAGTCGGGCGGGCCGTGAGCGGCTGTCGAGGAGGGCTGGTCAGGGCTGAGCGGTTCAGGGTTGAGTGGCTCATTGGGCGCCTCAGGGGTTGAGCGGCACGGTGTTTGAGTGCCTCAGGGTCGAGATGCTTGAGCTGAGGGGTCGGGGACGGGTCGCTCGGATGAGCCACCTTGTCCCGGCCTCCATCCATGTGACGGGCTCCATCTGGTCCGGCTCACCAGGCCGCACAACTCCGGTGCACCGCTCCTCGTCACCGTCCAGGGCGGTACGCCGGGCAACGTGAAGGTCGCCGTCACCAAGGCCGACGGCAAGGGCAACGAGTCGTTCGAGTCGAACGGCACGATCGCCGCCAACGGCAAAGGCTCGGTCAGGGTGACCGGGTCGCAGGGGGAGTGGGAGCCGCTGAAGCGCCACCGCGTCTCGGTGATCAACAACGGCAAGACCGTGACCGAGACCTTCCTTACCCCGGCCAGCTGAGCGGCGACCCGGCGTGGGCCGGCGGACAAGGATGCGTCGAAGGCCCGTCGTCCCCCCGTCCGGGGTCTGGCACGACCCCGTGTCCGCCTAGCTCTGTGTTCAGAGCGCCGCTGCACCCCGCGCGCCGCAGACACCAGGAGCCATCATGCCCATCGCTCGCCCGTTGGCCTTCGCCTCGCCGTCACCGCCGTGCTCGCCTGCGGCGTCGTCCCGGCGCTCGCAGCGCCCACGCCCACCCCCGGCGCCACGCGTCCGGCCGCGTCCGCCAAGGCCTCCATCAAGATCTCGTCGGCCAACTCGCAGACCGATCCTTTCGTCTTCACGGTCACGGGGCTCACCGCCGGCCAGCAGGTCGAGGCGTCTGTGGGTCGTCGCGACGACGCCCAGGCCGAGACGACTTCCGTCAACGCAGGCCGACGCCTCCGGCAAGGCCGGCCGCGGGGTCCGTCGGTCGGTGGGGCGGGGATAGGGTCGGATGCATGTCCGAGATCGCTGCCGCCGTTGACCGTGTCCTGCCGTCCGTCCGCGAGACCCTCGCCGAGCTCATCGCCATCCCGTCGATCAGCTCCGACCCTGAACGCGCCGACGACGTACGCCGCAGCGCCGACTTCGTCGCCCAGCAGCTGCGCGACGTCGGCTGCCCCGACGTCGAGGTCGTCACGGAGGGTGGCCATCCTGCGGTCATCGGCCGGTTCCCGGCGCCGGAGGGCAGGCCGACGGTCACCCTGTACGCCCACCACGACGTCCAGCCGACCGGCGACGAGGCGAAATGGACCACCGGCCCATTCGAGGCCACGGAGCGCGGCGACCGCCTGTACGCGCGGGGAGCCGCCGACGACAAGGGCGGCATCGGCGTACACCTTGCCGCGCTGCGCGCGTTCGACGGGAAGCCGCCGGTCGGCGTGACCGTCTTCGTCGAGGGCGAGGAGGAGATCGGTTCGCCGTCGCTGGGGCGCATCTTCGAACAGCACGGCCACAAGCTCGCCTGCGACGTTTTCGTCATCGCCGACTCCGGCAACTGGGAGGTCGGCAAGCCGGCCTTCACGTCCACGCTGCGCGGCATGGCCGACATCACCGTCGAGGTGGCGACGCTCGACCACGCGCTCCACTCCGGCCAGTACGGCGGCCTCGTGCCCGACGCCATGCTCGCGCTGGTGCGCACGCTCGACTCCCTGTGGGACGAACGTGGCAACGTCGCCGTCGAGGGTCTCGTCCGCGGCGCCGGCCCCGACCTCGACTACCCGCAGGACCGCCTGCGCGCCGAGACCGGCGTGCTCGACGGCGCCGAGTTCATCGGCGACGACTCCGCCGTCTCGCGCATGTGGACCAAGCCGTCGGTCACGATCATCGGCGTCGACACCACGCCCGTCGCGAAGGCCTCGAACACGCTCATCCCGTCGGCGCGCGCCAAGCTCAGCCTGCGCATCGGCCCCGGCGACGACCCCGTACGCGCCCAGGAGGCCGTCGCCCGCCACCTCGAGGCCCACGCCCCATTCGGTGCGAGGATCACCGTCACCGGCGGCGACTACGGTCACCCGTGCGAGATCCCGTTCGAAGGGCCGTACGCCGAGGCGGCACAGGCCGCTTACACCGAGGGCTTCGGCGTCGAGCCCGTACGCATCGGCATGGGCGGCTCGATCCCGCTCACGCAGGAGTTCATGCAGCTCCACCCGGACGCGATGGTGCTGGTCACGGCCGTCGTCGACCCCGACTCGCGCATGCACGGCATCGACGAGTCGCTCCACCTGGGCGACTTCGCGAAGGCGTGCCGCGCCGAGGCGCTGTTCCTGAAGGAGCTCGCCGACCGTGCCTGACGGCTCCCCGGACGGCCGCCACGGGGACGAGGGGGAGTCCTCCTCGTCCCGGCCCCGCCCGCCCGGGGACGCCTACGCCCGGCCACGGTTCGAGGGCTGGATCGAGCGCCAGGTCCGCGAGGCGATCGAGCGCGGCGAGTTCGACGACCTGCCCGGCATGGGCAAGCCGCTGACCCACCTCGACGACCGCGACGAGAACTGGTGGATCCGTCGCAAGCTCGAGCGCGAGGGCATCAGTCCGCCGCTGCCGTCGGGCCTGCAGCTGCGCAAGGAGCGCGAGGAGATGCAGTCCACGCTCGCCGACATCGCCTCCGAGCAGCAGGCACGCGAAGTCGTCGAGGACTTCAACGCCCGCGTACGCGACTCGATCCTGCGCGGCACCGAGGGCCCGCGGGTGTTCGTCCGCACGCTGAACGTCGACGAGACGATCGCCGAGTGGAGGCGGCGTCGCGGCTGAGGCACTCCGGGGCGCGCGCGGGAGCGTGGGCAGGCGCTTCGGGGTAGGCTGAGCGGGTGCTTCGCCCGGATGGTCTTCTGACCCACGAGATCGATCCCCACGACCGTGGCCCCCAGGACGCGTGCGGCGTCTTCGGAGTGTGGGCCCCCGACGAGGAGGTCGCGAAGCTCACCTACTACGGCCTGTACGCGCTGCAGCACCGCGGCCAGGAGTCCGCCGGCATCGCGGTCAGCAACGGTTCCCAGATCATGGTCTTCAAGGACATGGGCCTGGTCTCGCAGGTGTTCGACGAGCCGACGCTGAACTCGCTGACCGGCCACCTCGCGATCGGCCACGCGCGCTACTCGACAACGGGTGCCAGCGTCTGGCACAACGCCCAGCCGACGTTCCGCTCGACGCCGAACGGCGGGCTGGCGCTGGGCCACAACGGCAACCTGACCAACACCGACGAGCTCGAGGCCTGCCTGGCCGAGCGCAACGACGGCGAGCCCGTGCCCCACAAGGAGCGCATGGACTCCACCAACGACACGTCGATCGTCACCGCGCTGCTGGCGACCTACGACTGCCCGCTGGAGGAGGCCGCGCTCGAGGTCCTGCCGCGGCTCAGGGGTGCGTTCTGCCTGGTCTGGATGGACGAGCGCACGCTGTACGCGGCCCGCGACCCCCAGGGCATCCGCCCGTTGGCCCTGGGCCGGCTGGAGCACGGCTGGGTCGTCGCGTCCGAGACCGCCGCCCTCGACATCGTGGGTGCGACGTTCGTCCGCGATGTCGAGCCGGGCGAGATGATCGTGATCGACGAGGACGGCCTGCGCTCGACCCGGTTCGCCGAGGCCGCGCCGAAGGGCTGCCTGTTCGAGTACGTCTACCTCTCCCGCCCCGACACGCTCCTGGAGGGCCGCCGCGTCCACAACGTGCGCGTCAAGATCGGCAAGCTGCTGGCGCAGGAGCAGCCGGCCGAGGCCGACCTCGTCATCCCCACCCCCGAGTCCGGCATCCCCGCCGCGATCGGATACGCCGACCAGTCCGGCATCCCATACGGACTGGGCCTGGTCCGCAACGCCTACGTGGGGCGTACGTTCATCCAGCCCTCGCAGACGATCCGCCAGCTCGGCATCCGCCTGAAGCTCAACCCGCTGAAGGACGTCGTGGCTGGCAAGCGCCTGGTCGTCGTCGACGACACGATCGTGCGCGGCAACACCCAGCGCCAGGTCGTCGCCATGCTGCGCCAGGCGGGCGCCAAGGAGGTCCACGTACGCATCTCCGCGCCGCCGGTGGAGTGGCCGTGCTTCTACGGCATCGACTTCGCCACGCGCGCCGAGCTGCTCGCGCCGGGCATGAGCGTCGACGAGATGTGCACCGCCATCGGCGCCGACTCGCTCGGGTTCATCTCGCTCGAGGGCCTCGTCCAGACCACCCACCGACCGATCGACGAGCTCTGCCGGGCCTGCTTCGACGGCGTCTACCCCGTACCGGTCCCGCCCGCCAACCGCGGCGAGTCCCAGCCCACCTTGGAGGATGAGGATGACTGAGCAGCAGAGCGCGTACGCGAAGGCCGGCGTCGACATCGAGGCGGGTGACCGCGCCGTCGAGCTGATGAAGGCGTCGGTCCAGAGGTCCTACCGGCCCGAGGTCCTCGGTGGCCTGGGCGGCTTCGCGGGCTTCTTCGACGCCTCGGCGCTGGCCCGCTATGAGCACCCCGTGTTGGCCACGTCGACCGACGGTGTCGGCACGAAGGTGGCCATCGCGCAGGCCATGGACCGCCACGACACCATCGGCTACGACCTGATCGGCATGCTCGTCGACGACCTCGTCGTCTGTGGCGCCGAGCCGCTGTTCGTGACCGACTACATCGCGTGCGGCAAGCTCCACCCCGAGCGGATCGCCGCCTTGGTGAGGGGCATCGCCGACGCCTGCATCGAGGCCGGCTGCTCGCTGCTCGGCGGCGAGACGGCGGAGCATCCGGGGCTGCTCGGCCCCGACGAGTACGACGTCGCCGGTGCCACGACCGGTGTGGTCGAGAAGTCGAAGATCCTCGGCGCCGACCTGATCCGTCCCGGCGACGTGGCGATCGCCATGGCGTCGTCGGGCCTCCACTCCAACGGCTACTCGCTGGTGCGTCACGTCTTGCTCAACGAGGCCGGCTGGGCGCTCGACCGCGACGTGCCCGAACTGGGTGGCGCGCTCGGCGAGACGCTGCTCACGCCCACCAAGGTGTACGCCAAGGACTGCCTCGCGCTCATCGAGGCCGTCGAGGTCCATGCCATGAGCCACATCACCGGCGGCGGCCTCGCCAACAACCTCGCCCGCGTGCTCCCCGAGTCGGTGTCGGTCCGCATCGACCGTGCCACCTGGACCCCGGAGCCGGTCTTCGGGCTCGTCCAGCAGGTCGGGGACGTGCCGCAGGCCGACATCGAGGCGACGCTGAACATGGGCGTCGGCATGATCGCGCTCGTCCCCGCCGACTTCGCCGACGACGCCGTCCGCGTGCTGGACGCCCGTGGCGTACGCGCGTGGCACGCCGGTGAGGTCCTCGACACGCCCGGTGGCACCGTCGAGATGGTCGGCGACCACCCGCGTGCCTGAGGCCCGGGCAGGTCTGGGGTGGCGGACCACCGCTTGGTGAACACCGGTTCATTGGGTAGCCTATGCCCCACGACATCAACCATCATTAGACCGCGGCTCTGACCAGCGGCAAACGAGTGCGAGGGGGTCGACCCATATGGGGCGCGGCCGTGCAAAGGCGAAGCAGACCAAGGTCGCTCGCGAATTGAAGTACCAGTCCTTCGACATGGACCTGACGGCGCTCGAGCGTGAGCTCAAGGGGTCCTCGAGCGACCAGGTCGAAGAGGACACGTACGAAGTCCCTGAGGCGTACGCCGATCTCGCGGAGCGTTACGACTCCGACGACGACGGCTACGACGGTTACGGAGACCTCCGCAAGACCAGCTGACGCAGGACGCCGGCGACCACGGTCACCGGCGTCTCTCTGCGTCCTCACTCCTCGATGGTTCATCGAGGTGCTCGGCGTGCCGCTCAGTGGGCGAGCGCGCTGCGGACCTTGTCGATCCGGTCCACGTACGCCCTGCGCTGCTCGTCCGTGACCCGGGGGCCCGACTCCGGGTGGGCGACGAGGCGGTGACGCGCGACCAGCCCGAGGGCTTCGAGCCGGATCTCCTGAGTTACCGACGCGTCTTCGGCGACCTCCAGGCCGCGGTCCAGCCAGCCGAGCGCCGTCTCGTCGAACAGGTAGTGCCACAGCGGCTGCTGCGGGTCCCAGACCGAGACGAGTGCATCAGTGATGCGATGGAGGGGAACACCTGCCTGCCCGGCGATCGGTGCCACGTCGGCGGGCCGGCAGCCATCGGCGGCGGCGCGCACCAGCATCCACGTCCGCAGCGTGTCCTGCTCGGGCTCGGCCAGGTGCAGCCGCAGCAGCTCGTCCGCGCCCTCCGGTGACGGGGCGGCGACATGCAGCAGGGGCCTGAGGCCCGCGATCCACGCCGGCCTGTCCTGCGCCCACCACGCGTCGAGTTTGTCGGTGAGCGGGTGGTCGAGCTCGCGGGCCATGGCCGTCAGCGTGACCATCGGGTGACGCCAGTCGTAGTAGGTCGTCCTGTGGTTCTTCGCCAGCTCCTTCTTCCAGCGCTTGGCCAGCGCGTCGACGGCCCGCGCGGTGCCTGCGCCGTGGGCGTACAGCACCTCCAGGCAGAACGAGACGCCCTCGACGGGGATGGAGGGGTCCTCGAGCTGTTCGACCAGCCAGGCGGCGTGTGGGGCATCGAGCGTGCGGTAGCGACCCATCTCGCTGCTGAGGTGGCCGGCATACCCGGTCAGGTCCGGACCCACCACGGGGTGCGGCTGCGAGTCGTACGCGGCCAGGCACTCCTTCGCCATCTCGCCCAGCTCGTCGTCTCGCGTGGCGGTGACCCGGGCGTTGTGCACCTCCTGCCGGGCCCAGTCGGCGGCGGCGTCGCGCACGTCGCGGGGGAGGGCGGAGTGGGTGGTGATGCGCAGGTGCGGGAACCAGGCGGTCTCGTCGCGCTGGGCCCAGGCCTCGTCGGCGAGGATCGCACCCAGCCCGTGGACGATGCAGCGACAGCGCTGCTTGGTCAGCCGGTGGGCTCCGCCGAGCCGATCGACCAGCGCGAGCGTGGCCGCGAAGGGATCGACCCCGTGCAGGGCGGCGTACGCGTCCAGCCAGGGACGCAGGTCCAGGTCGTCGTCGGAGAGCACGTGTCGCGTGAGGAGGTCGAGAACCACCTCGCTCGGACGCCGGGCGAGCACGTGGTCGGCTTCCGGACCGATCCGCTCGGCGAGTTCGAGGGCCCGGGGTGCGTCGACGTGCAGAAGATTGATCATGGTCTCGGGCCACGCCGGCCACCCGCGCAGGTCGTCGGCGTACGCCTGGGTCCACCGGTTCACCAGCGGGGTCAGCTCGGCTGCCGTGAACAGCGAGCGGCGGGCGAGGTGGTCGACGATCGGTGCCTGGTCGGCCAGCCCGCGCAACGCCAGGGCCTCCTTGAGCCAGGTGACCTCCTCGGGTGTGGGGTCGGCGTACTCGAACAGCGGCGTGGTGCGGTCCAGCGGCTCGTCGAGGCGGTCGAGGACCCTGCGCACGGAGGTCTGGTCGGCGGGGTCGGGGGTGCCGTCAGCGCGCCGGGCCCCGACCTTGTCGAGCACGAACGCGTGGCCCTCGCCCTCGCCGGTGACCTGAAACCCCTCGGGCCCGTCACCGAGTGCGGCTAGCACGTTCTCGTACTCACCGCCCCAGTGCAGGTAGAGCTTGTCGATCATGGTCCCGTCCCTGTCGAACGCCCGTTCGTGGGACTGCCAGTGCCAGCCCGCGTACGCGAGGTCCTCCGGCACCTCCTCCGCCGAGTCCTCGTGGAGCTCGCCCTGGGTGTAGCGGCTGCGCGTGGGCGCCGAGAGCGGGACGAACGTGTCTGTGGGGAGGGTCTTCCACCACGCCTTGATCCTCTTGAGGTCGCTGTCGGGGCCCCGCCGTCCGGCGGACTTCCTTGCGGCCTTCGCCGGTGCGACCGGGGCGGCCGCGGCGCCGTCGACCTGCGCGTACCCCTTCTTGGTCTTGGCGGCGATCTGCTTGATGGCGGAGGTGCGGGCGGCGTCGGCGGTGGCCTCGTGGGCGACCTTGGTCTGGCCGTCGGTGCCGATCCTGCCCCAGCGGGTGGTGACGGTGGCGCCCTCGACGGTGATCTCCCAGAACTTGGCGCGGGTGCCGTCGACGAGCTCGAGTCGCGTCGTGTCTGCCATGGGTTCACTGTGCCAAGCGGCGGGTTCGCCCCCGTCGCGGCACAATGGGGGGATGCAGCAGTGGCGACCTGATGTCCTGGACGGGTTCGAGGCCCGCGATATCCCCCTCCCGAACGCGATGCGGGCCCTGGGCGAGGAGGGCGACGACCTGCGGGCCACGCTCGTGCGCCCGGTCCGGCAGGCCGGGACGCGCCGGG
Organism: Mariniluteicoccus endophyticus; assembly: GCF_054780035.1. Lineage (NCBI taxonomy): Bacteria > Bacillati > Actinomycetota > Actinomycetes > Propionibacteriales > Propionibacteriaceae > Mariniluteicoccus > Mariniluteicoccus endophyticus. The sequence goes on from NZ_BAAGXC010000013.1 coordinate 130,206, forward strand.
CGGTGCTCTACGTGCACGGCTGGAGCGACTACTTCTTCCAGTCCCACCTGTCGGACTTCTGGGTGGGCGAGGGCTGGGACTTCCATGCGATCGACCTGCGCCGCTACGGCCGGTCGTGGCGCGAGGGCCAGTACATGGGGTTCGTCACCGACCTCGCCGAGTACTGGACCGAGCTGGACGCCGCGTACGACCTGATCGCCGCCGACCACGACGAGGTCGTGGTCATGGGTCACTCGACCGGCGGGCTCATCGCCGCGCTGTGGGCGGACCAGACCGACCGCGAGCTGGCCGCGCTCGTGCTGAACTCACCCTGGCTCGACCTGCAGGGTTCCCCGCTGCTGCGGGCGATCGGCGCGCCGATCATCAGCGCGCTGGGCGGGCAGCGGCCCACCACCGTCATCCCGCTCACCGACACCGGCTTCTACGCCCGCTCGCTGCAGGCCTCGCAGGAGGGGGAGTGGACCTACGACGAGCGCTGGAAGTCGACCCCCGACATGATGATCCGCGCCGGCTGGCTGCGCGCGGTGCTCCGCGGCCACCAGACCGTCGCCGCAGGGCTGACCATCGACTGCCCGGTGCTGGTGATGGCCTCTGGCCACTCCTACTTCTCGCGGCGCTGGTCGGATGCGGTGATGTCGTCCGACATCGTCCTCGACGTGGACCAGATCGCCGCGCGCGCGGTGAAGCTCGGCCCGCTGGTCACGATGGCCCGCTTCGAGGGAGGCCTGCACGACCTCGTGCTGTCGCGCCCCGAGGTCCGCGAGAAGGTCTTCGCGACCACCGCGCGCTGGACGCGCGGCTTCGTCGGCTGACGAGTGCTCCGTCGGTCGAGTCGCCGCCATATCCGGGAACGAGAGCTGCCGCGGACCAGGCGGTCCGCGGCAGCGTCATCGGTCCGCGACGCTGCAGACCGGGAAGCTCCGGGAGGGGCGGCTCCCGAGGCCATGATCAGGGGACGATAGGTGGTTGATAGGTGAAGGTCGCACCCAGCAGCCACACCAAGAGAAGCACCACCGGCGTGTGGATCAGGAACTGCAGGAACGTGAACCCCACGAGGTCACGCGCGCGCAGCTTCAGGATCGCCAGCAGCGGCAGCATGAAGAACGGGTTGATCAGGTTCGGCAGGGCCTCGGCCATGTTGTAGATCTGCACGGTCCAGCCAAGGTTGTACTCGAGGTCGTTGGCGGCCTTCATGACGTAGGGCGCCTCCACGAGCCACTTGCCGCCGCCCGAGGGCACCAGCAGGCCGAGGAAGGCCGTGTAGACCGCCAGAGCGATGGCGAAGCCGCCGCCGTGGCCGAACGTGGTGAAGATCGTGGCGAGGCGGTCGGCGACCGTGTGGCCCTCGAAGCCCTTGACCTTGGTCAGCATGGCGGCCATGGCCGCGTACAGCGGGAACTGGATGAGGATGCCCGCGGCGGCGGGGATGGCGTTGTTGACGGCCATGAGGAAGCGGCGCGGGGTGCCGTGCAGGCACAGGCCGAGGATCATGAAGACCATCAGGTAGCCGTTGAGGTTCGACAGCACCGTCACGACCGGCTTGGTCGAGAACTGATAGATCACCCAGCCGAGCGTCAGGATGCCCAGGCCGATCGGCAGGATCGCGTTGTACTCGAACCACTCGGCCGGGCGCGACCGCGGCTCCGGTTCGGCGACCTCGTCGGTGGTGTCGATGCCCATGTCCTCGGCGGTGCGAACGGCGGCACCCTTCGGTGACGACGCGTACGCCACGACCACCGTCAGCGCGATCAGGACGACCGCCGAGACCATCGACTGCCAGGTGAAGATCGTCTTGCCGAAGTCGAGAACGCCGGTGATGGGCAGCAGGGCGGCCGGGATCGAGGTCTTCGTGGCCTGCAGCTGGGCGGCCGACGACGACAGGCCCAGTGCCCAGACGGCGCCCAGGCCCATCAGTGAGGCCGCGCCGAGGGCGCGGTAGTCGACCTGGAGCTCCTTGCGGCGTGCGACGGCACGGGCCAGCAGGCCGCCCATGATGAGCGACAGGCCCCAGTTGAGCAGGGAGACGACCAGTGCGATGAACGCGACCCAGGCGATGGCACCGCGGGGCGTCTTCGGCATGTGGGCCAGCGCCTCGATGAGGCGCGTGGCGGGCGGCGAGGTGGCGACGACATAGCCGGTCACGACGACCATGGCCATCTGGAGGGTGAACGCCGTCAGGTCCCAGAACCCGTCGCCGAACGTCTTGACGGTCTGGACCGGGCTGCCGCCGTTGAGCAGCACCAGAATCGCGACGAGGACGGTGCCGAACGCGGCGAACACGAACGCGTCGGGGAACCACTTCTCGGTGAACCGTGCGAGGGTCTGGGCGACGGCGGCGAGGCCGGTCTCCTTCTCGTGCGCCTCGGCGGGGGGCGTGCTGGACATCCACACTCCTTCGTGACTCGGTCGCGCGCGTGCGCGACGAGGGAGAAATCTAGGGAGGCCGAGGAATGCGGCGCGAGACCCTGTCCGGGGTCGATGCGCGACTGTGACGTTACCCCCGAGTAGGGGGGTCCTGAGATCTGCTTGGCACACGTTGCGACAATGGAGCCATGGATCGTTCGCATGTCGTCATCGTCGGCGCTGGCTTCGCGGGCCTCGCGGCCGCGCGCAACCTCGTTCAGGACGGCTTCCAGGTGACTCTGGTCGACCGTCACCCCTACACGACCTTCCAGCCGCTGCTGTACCAGGTCGCCACCGGCGGGCTCAACCCCGGCGACGTGACCTACTCGCTGCGCTCGTTGAGCGCCCAGCACCGCTCCCGCATGCGGTTCCGCCGCGCCAGCGTCACCGGCATCGACCCCGAGAACCGGCAGGTGCTCGTCGACCAGGGCGACCCCATCGCGTACGACCACCTCGTGCTCTCCCAAGGCGTCGGCGCCAACTTCTTCGGCATCCCCGGCGCCGCCGAGTACGCCCGTTCGATCTACACCCGTGCCGAGGCGCTCGAGGTCCGCGACGTGATCTTCGGCGAGCTCGAGAAGCTCACCACGGCCGACTCGAAGCAGCGACTCGTCACGCTCGTGGTCGGCGGCGGCGCGACCGGAGTCGAGATGGCCGGCGCGCTCGCCGAGATGAAGTCGATCGGGCTGCCCATCGCGTACCCCGAGATCAACCCCGCCCGCGTCGAGGTGATCCTCGTCGAGATGGGCCCGACGCTCCTCGCGCCGTTCGACGAGTCGCTGCGCGACTACACACTGCGTCAGCTCCAGCAGCGCGGCGTGGATGTCCGGCTCAACACCGCCATCGAGGAGGTGCGCGCCGGCGAGGTCACGTTCGCCGATGGCACCACCCAGCAGGCCGACCTCGTCGTCTGGGCCGCCGGTGTCGGCGGCCACGAGGGCGTGAAGAAGTGGGACGTCCCGCAGGGCCGGGGTGGTCGCATCGTCGTCGACGAATCCCTGCGTGTGAAGGGCATGGAGCGCGTGTACGCCGCCGGCGACGCCGCGCTCATCGAGTCGAACCCGCTGCCCCAGCTCGCCCAGCCCGCCATGCAGATGGGCGCCCACGTCGCGCGGACCATCCGTGCGGTCGAGGACGGGGAGCAGCCCTCGACCTTCGTCTACACCGACAAGGGCACCATGGCGACCATCGGCCGCAGCTCCGCGGTCGTCCAGCTGAAAGACGGGCCGAGGTTCACCGGCTTTCCCGCCTGGGCCATGTGGGTGACGCTCCACCTGTACTTCCTGCTCGGTGGCCGCAACCGCATCCAGGCGATGATCAACCTCGGCTCGCGCTACCTGCTCTACCCGCGCAACGCGCATGCGATCGTCGGCGACCTCGAGGACGCGCCCCGCGAGCTCAAGTAGCCGCGCTCAGCCCGCGTAGCGGCGCGCGGCCGCTACGGCCCGATGTCCGTAGCCGCCGTTGAACAGCGCGGCGTGGACCAGCAGCGGGTGGACCTGGTGCAGGTCTACCAGGTCGCGCCAGCCGTCGGGCAGGTCGGGCGCTGCCTCGGCGTACGCGGCGAACGTCCGCTTCAGGTGCGGGTTGCCGAACAGTGCCAGCATTGCGAGGTCGCTGACCCGGTGGCCGCCGTGCGCGGCCGGGTCGATGAGCGTCCAGCCGTCGGCCGAGGTGAGCACGTTGCCCGCCCACAGGTCCCCGTGGAGCCGCGCCGGGGCCGAGGCGTCGTCGAGGTCCCCGGACGACAGGCGCTCGCACAGCCGCTCGACGACGGCCAGCCCGGCGTCGTCCAGCCCGCCCGAGCGGTGGGCGAGCCGTGCGTACGGCATGAGGCGGGACGTCGCGAAGAACTCGCCCCACCGCTCGGCGGGGTCGTTGCGCTGCTCGAGCGTGCCCAGGAAGGCCACCTCGACCGGTCCCGCGCCCCACGCGTCCGCGCCCGCGGAGTGGAGGGCGGCGAGCTCGCGACCGAACCGCTCGGCATCGGCCGCGGTGGGAGAGACGCTCGCCACGCGTTCGAGGGTCAGGTGGTCGTCGCCGACCTCGAGGACGCGGGCGACCTTCACCGCGCCGGGCTCGGCGAGCCAGTCCAAAGAGGCGGCCTCGGCCCGGAAGTAGGCGGGAGGCATCGACGGATCACGCTTGATGTGGGTGGCCATCGAACGAAAATACCCTCCCGGACGAGCCGGGAGGGCGGTGGTGGCCAGGGCCGGGTTCGAACCGGCGACCTTTCACTTTTCAGGCGAACGCTGCTACCAGCTGAGCTACCTGGCCGTGTTATTGCAAAAGCGGCGATGCATTCGCATCACCGCTCTCGCGACCCCGACGGGACTCGAACCCGCGACCTCCGCCGTGACAGGGCGGCGCGCTAACCAACTGCGCTACGGGGCCTGGAACCGGAGATCCGGGCCCTTGCTGACTTGCGCCAGCCCGAGAACTGTAGCGCAACGCGACGGACGTGCAAAATCCGACTCGGCGGCGCCTCGGGCGACCCCTCGTCCAGTGGATCGGGTCAGGGCTCCGACGCTCCCGCCGGGGCGGTGGACGGTGTTCTCGCCCATGTGTCGCCGACGCCCGTGCTGGTATCCCCTACGGGATTCGAACCCGCGCTGCCGCCTTGAAAGGGCGGTGTCCTAGGCCGCTAGACGAAGGGGACCTGTGACGCCCGCCCATCATAGGGCTCAGCGTGGCGGCGCCCCAACTCACGTGCGACGGACGACGGGGATGCCGCCGGTCTCGGCCTCGGCGACACCGCGTACGCCTCCCTCGTCGTCGGCGGTCACCGCGGGCGGCTCCAGGGCCTTCTGCCGGCCCCACGGGCGCTGGGCGACGGCGGCAACCACCGCGAGCAGCGCCGTGGCGAACGGCAGCATGCCGGCCGAGACCTTCTGGATGGGGCTGTAGCTGTACTCGACGCGGTTGCCGCCGCCCAGGTGGAGGTGGAACTGGAACGTCGCCCAGCCCAGGACGAACAGCGTCACCATCGCCACGGACTCCGGGAGGTCGTGACGCGTACGCGCGGCCCGACCCTCGCCCGGGACGTTCACCGAGTCGTCGAGATGGGGAGCCACCACCGCGAGGGCCGCCGGCACGAGCCAGATGTAGTAGTAGTTCCACGCGACCGGCGACAGGTAGATCGTCGCGATCCCGCACAGCGCCGAGCCGAACCACTCGTGGCCAGCCCGGTACCAGCGCAGGGACGCGACGAACGCGACCAGGCCCACGGCGTACGAGATGAGCGTGGCGGTGCTGTGGGCCTCGGGTGTGTAACCGGTGAAGCGCTGCAGGGCGCTCACCAACGACATGTAGTGCAGCAGCGGGCCCTCGATGGCGTCGTTGAGCCGCCCCTCGAGCACCATCTTCGCGAACTGCAGGCCGCGGCTGGGCATGGCCAGCACGCCGATGGTGCTCAGGACGGCCGTGGTGGCCAGCGCGGTGAACGCGGCCCGGTAGCGGCGGGTGAGGAGCATGTGGATGATGAACAGGCCCGGCAGGATCTTGATCGAGGTCGCGATGCCTGTGAGGACGCCCTGGGGCAGCAGTCGCTCCCGGTTGGCCCACGAGAACGGCAGGAAACGCTTGAGCGCGCCCGATCCGGGCACCGTGTCGAGGAACACCATGGCGATGATCAGGCCGTGGATGTTGCCCATGCGGAGGTCATCGCCGAGGACCTGGATGATCAGGAACGCGCCGCCCGTGGCGAACGGCACCTGCCAGCCGCGGAACCCGGCCCGGTAGAACAGCAGCGAGAACGCCAGCGCGTTCAGCAGCTGCAGCGCCATCGCGCTCGCGTCGCGGAAGCCCAGCCCCATCGGCAGGGTGAACAGCGCGGCGAACGGCGGGTAGAGGAACGGCCAGCCGTCCTGGTCGTAGAAGTCGCGGCCGTTGAGCCAGTCGCGGCCCGTGCGCGCGTACACCTCGAAGTCGGGCATCGCGCCGTGCCAGGGGAAGAGGGAGGACTTCGGGCCGAGGAAGGACGCCGCCACCCACAGGGCCACCAGCCACGGCAGCGCCGAGAGGACGCCGCGGACGAAGAACTGCTCGGCGCGCGTGCCGCCGAAGGACCTGCCGGGCGGGAGGCGGATCACGTCGACGGCCGCCACCACGACCGTCAGGGCCAGCATGACGGGCACGAAGTTGGCGACGAGGTTGTCGACGGCGTTCAGCTCGAAGGGTGCCGTGTGCCAGTTGCGGATCGCGCGCCACGGCTGGGCCATGCCCCAGCCGAACGCCAGCAGGCCGACCACCCGCGTCGCCACGGGCACCCGGCCGCGCAGGAGGGCGGCGACGCCGAGCACGGTCCACACGTGGTTCTGTGACCACGTCAGCGTCTGGGCGAGCAGCGGGCTCGTGCCGGCCAGCGCGATTGCCAGCAGCAGCTGCCCCCTGCGGGCCAGCACATACGCCGTCGCCAGGCCCACCAGGGCCAGCAGCACCAGTCCGGCACGCAACGCGTACGCCGGCTGGACCTCGAACCAGCGGTAGTAGGCCGCCAGGGGTGACTGGTTGGCCACCGCCGTCGCGGACGCCTTCGTCAGCTGGAAGCGCGCGGGGAAGACCTGGGTGAAGTAGGTGACGGTGTTGCGGGGCGACAGCACGGCCGCCGCGACCGTCAGCAGCAGGAACCCGGCGCCCGCGACCACCGCCGGCCGCCGGTGACGGGCGGCCCACAGCAGCGCGGCGAACGGCAGCAGCATCGGGTCCCAGGCCGCGGCGACGGCGGTCGGGGCCCCGCGTACGCGTTCGGCCCACAGCCGCCAGCGGCGCGTCTCGTCCGGCCCCGCGCAGGGGATCGCCAGGTCGAAGGTGACCATCAGCATCAGCAGGACGCGCGCATCGCCCAGCGAGACGAGGGTGCGGGTGACCTCGAGGTTGACCAGGGCGGCGGCCAGGAAGCCCGCGCGCCAGTCGCGCACGCCGAGAAGGCGGCACAGGCCCCACAGGCCCACCGCGTGCAGGACCGTCCACAGGATGGCCGAGTACAGCGGGACGACCGAGCTCGGACCGGCGATGAGCACGCCGGCCCACGCGGCGAACGGCGACTCGAGGAAGGCCTCGATGCGCGGTGGCTTCGTGTACGCGGGGGCGTCGCGGATGATGCGTCCCGCCGCGTACGCGAGGGTCCGCATGCGCGACAGGGCGGGGTCCCACGGGGTGAAGCTACGGCGCAGGGCGATGACCCAAGCGGTGCCGAGCAGGGCCATCGCCAGGCCGGCGAACGTCCCCACGTGCCCCAGCAGGGGATGGCGTGGGCTCTTCGACGCGACCGCCCAAAGCGGTCCCAGGCGGTCCATGGCGGACTCGACGAGTACGCCGGCGCGAGCGCCGAGAGCCCTCATGCCGTCCATCCGGCCATCGTGTCACGCCCGCGGCCGAAGGTGGGAACCACGCCCGGCCATCCGATCAGGACTTCACGGTCACGTGGACGTGGTCCTTGTGGTTGGCGGTGTCGCCGCCGCGGTCGGCCATGTAGCGCCATCCCTCCGACGAGCGGGCGACCGACCAGATGTGCTGGTTCCAGATCACGTACTCGATGTTGTAGCGGCTGGCGTTGGCCTTCAGCCACTGGGCCACGTCGTCACCGAGGGCCACGTTGGAGCGGTAGCTCGGGATCATGATGTCCACCGCGCGACCCGACGGGTGGTCGGGCAGCGGGTCCTGGCGTACGCCGTAGTAGGTCGAGATCCGCGGGTAGCGGACCTGGGCGTCGGCGACGATCTGGGCGGCGGCCGGGCGCAGGCCCGGGAGCGTGACCCGGCCGGCCGATCCGCCGCCGGCGGAGATCGGCGCGGGGGCGCTGTCGGACAGGTACTTCGCGGTGACCCAGCGGATCGCGCCGTTGTAGACGATCTGGGCGCGGCCGTTCTCGGTGACCCCCGTGATCTGGAGCTGGGCGCCCGCGGGGGCGTCGCCGTAGGAGGTGAACTGGTCGCCCGAGGAGGAACGCAGGATCAGGGCGGTCGTGGCGTACTTCGTACCGACGACGCGCGGCGTGGAGCCGACGGGCTTGGAGACGGCGCTGGAGCCGGACAGGTAGAGGGAGTTCACCCAGCGGACCTGGCCGTCCCAGATGACCTGCGTACGCCCGTTCTCGGTGACGCCGGTCAGTGACAGCACGGTGCCGCGCGGGACGTCGACGATCTTGACGAAACGGTTGTCGGGGGTGGTGCGGATCATGAGCTCGGCGGTCGCGGTGGCCGTGCCGGTGACGGCGGGCAGACCGGGGCCGGCCGGGGCGGCGGGGGCCGCGGCGGTCGCGGACAGGTACTGGCTCGAGACCCAGCGGCGTTGCCCGTCGTGGACGATCTGGGTGTAGCCGTTGGCGTTGGCGCCCGTGGTCTGCACCGCGGTGCCCTTGGCCAGGACGGTCACGACGCGGTAGGACAGGCCGGCGCCGGTGCGGACGTTCAGCGCGGCGGTCGTGTAGGAGGTGCCCCGGGCGGCGGGTACGCCGGACGACGGGGTGTCACCGATGCCCTGCGAGGCCAGATAGGTGGCCGAGACCCAGCCGGTGCGGTTGCCGTAGCGGATCGGCATGAAGCCGTTCTCCGCCGGACCGGTCGAGTCGATGCGCGAGCCGGTGGGCAGTGCTCCGATGATCGAGGCTCGCAGGCTCGGGGCGGAGCGGACGTTGAGACCGCCGTTCGCCTTCACGGTGAAGGGGTCGGCGGCGGCCGACTGGGCCATGACCACGGCTGCGGCGGCGCCGGTCGTGGTCAGGAGGGCTGTCGCGCCAGCGATGGCGATCGCAGCCCGCGTCTTGCGCAGGACGTTCACTGTGTTTTCCTCCCCGGTGGCCTTCCCGGACCACCGTGTTGGCTGCGCCGCTCGATCGAGTGCGCAGGGTTGTTCTTCCGGGGCAGGTGGGAGGTGGACGTTTCCCCGGTATCAAGCACCACGTCCGAACCACCTGCCCCGGATTGCACACGACTCTAAGGACTTCTCAGGTGTCACGACAATCTCGTGGAGTCACATTGGCCCCTTGTGCAACGCGACACGCCGTGCGCGGGTGAAAAATTACAGCGGTGTCATTCACGGTGGCCGACGACCGGGTAGGTTCGGCCCCATGGCCCTCGAGATGTCCCTGATGGAGTTCGAGCAATTGGTCGAGGACGCGCTCGACACGGTGCCCGACGAGCTCGTCGCGCTGATCGACAATTGCATCGTCATCGTCGAGGAGCAGGCCCCCGAGGGCGAGCCGGAGCTGCTCGGCCTGTACGACGGAATCCCTTTGACAGAAAGGGATTCCACGTACTCGATGGTCCTTCCGGACCGCATCTTCATCTACCGTGACCCGACCCTTGCGATCTGCGACACGATCGAGGACGTCATCGACGAGGTCCACATCACCGTCGTCCACGAGATCGCCCACCACTTCGGTATCGGCGACGCCAAGCTCCATGAGCTCGGCTACGACTAGACCTGTCCCCGCAGACGCGTCGGGCGCCCCGAAGGGCGCCCGGCGAGAAAAGTCTCAAGTGATGCGTGAAGGTTCGGTCGATCCTGTCAGTCCTGTGTGCTGCACACCCGGCTCCCGTCGGCGTCGGCCACCCACGTGGCCGCCCTACCGAGATGGGCGTCGGGGTGCCAGCCCGACTGCAGGTCGCGGCGCGTGAGCGGGCGGGCGCCGGTGAGGCCGGCGATGCGGCCCGCGGCGTCCGCGTCGGCGACCACCGGCACGACGTGGTGCAGCCCGCGCCGCCGGTTGGCCTCCAGCGTCGCCACGACCTCGGCGTCGAACCCCGCAGCGGCCACGACCAGAGGGTCGTGACGCGCCACCACGCCCATCAGCTCGCGTACGGTCCCGACGGTGTCGGGGCACAGCAGGACGCGCGTCCCGATCACCACCAGCCGGTCACCTGCGGCGCTCGGTGCCACCACCGTCTCCGCACAGGTGAGGTCGACGTCGTCGGAAGCCGGGGGAGGGGTGGCGGCGAGCTCGTCGACCCCGACGTACGCCGGGCGCACGTCGGGCATCCCCAGACGCTCCGGCGGGGACACGAGCGCCCGTTCACGGGCGCGACGCCGCGTACGATCGGCGAGGGCGCCGGCGAGGATCACACCGACGCCCACCGCCATCATCACGACGAGGCCGACCTGCCACGCCTCCATCCCGGCTCCTCAGCCGCTCAGCCCTGCTCCGGCGGGTTGTTCGGCCACTGCTGCGACGGGGTGCCGTAGCCCGGCTGGTACGCCTGGGCGCCCTGCTGGGGCGCGCCGTAGCCCTCGTACGCCTGGTTGGCCGAGCTCTGCCCGTACGGCTGGCCGCCGTACTGGGGCAGCGGCGGGTTGCCCTGCGGCTGCCCGCCCTGCGGCTGCCCGTCCTGCTCCGTCTGACGCCTGTTGGACGGCTTGCCCTGCGGGTTCTCGAGCTTCTGGGCCTCCTCGATGGCCTGCGCGACGGTGCGATCGGCCTCCTCCTTGTCGGCCTGCTTCTGCTCCTCGATCTCGGCGAACACGTCGACCTTCTCGGGCGTCTTGAACTGGCTGCGGTCGACGGTCGACTCGGCCGGGATGCCGTTGTTGAGCTGCGTGACCGTCTGGCCCAGGCCCTTGAGCGCGTCGTTGAGTTCCGACGGGACGATCCACATCTTGTTGGAGTCTCCGCGGGCGAGGTTCGGCAGCATCTGCATGTACTGGTAGGCCAGCAGCGCCTGGTCGGGCTGGCCGGCGTGGATGGCGTTGAAGACGGTGGTGATGGCCTGGGCCTCGCCCTCTGCGCGCAGCATCGCCGACTGGCGCTCGGCCTGGGCGCGGAGGACCGCCGCCTCGCGCTCGCCCTGGGCCCGCAGGACCGACGACTCCTTGTCGCCCGAAGCCGAGAGGATCTGCGACTGGCGCTGGCCCTCGGCGAGCAGGATCGAGGCGCGCTTGTCGCGCTCGGCGCGGGCGCCCTTCTCCATGGCGTCGCGGATGGTGGCTGGCGGCTCGATCGAGCGCAGCTCGACGCGGTTGACCTTGATGCCCCACTTGCCGGTCGCCTCGTCCAGGACGACGCGCAGCTGCTGGTTGATCTCCTCGCGGGAGGTCAGCGTCCGCTCGAGGTCGAGGCCGCCGATGATGTTGCGCAGAGTCGTCATGGTCAGCTGCTCGATCGCGGCCTCGTAGTTCTGGGCCTCGTACGCCGCCCGCACCGGGTCGACGATCTGGTAGTAGATCACCGAGTCGATGCCCACCATCAGGTTGTCGGACGTGATGACACCCTGCGGCGGGAACGACACCACGTTCTCGCGCATGTCCATCTTGTAGGAGATGCGGTCGATGACCGGCACCACGAAGTGGAGGCCCGGCTCAAGGGTCTTGTGGAACTTGCCGAGCCGCTCCACCAGACCGACCTGCTGCTGGCGGATGACCTTCACCGCGCTCGTCAGCAGCGCGATCACGAAGAGGACGAGGATGAGGGGGAGGATGAACTCCACGGTTGCTCCTTGACGGGATGGCGGGTGGGTCAGCGGGTTCAGGTCAGCTGGTCGAACAGGGGGCGTACCACGGCGATAGCGCCGTCGATCTCGACGACCTCGACCTGCTCGCCCGCGCGCACGGCGACGCCCGGGGCCCACGAGCGGGCCGTCCAGGTGTCGCCGTTGACCTTGATCTCGCCGCGGCCCCCCGGTGCAATAGGTGCGACGGCGACGGCTTGGCTGCCGACCAGCTGATCGACCGAGCCACGGTAGCCACGGGCGCTGCGTACGCGGGCAAGTAGCGGGGGGCGCAACAGGAACACTGAGGCCAGCGCCACGACGACGCCCACGGCCACCTGGACGACGAACTGGTCGGGGGCGACGAGCGCCGTCGCGCCACCGGCCAGCGCGCCCAGGGCGAGCATGAGCAGGGTCAGGTCGACCGTGAGCATCTCGGCTGCGCCGAGGCCCAGGGCCAGGCACAGCCAAGCCGCCCAGGTGTGGTCACCGATCCACTCCATGCCGCCCCCGTTCGTTCGCGCCCCAAGAAACTTCTCATCATTGTCCCAGACGACTCAGGTCACCTCGCGGTAGCGAAGTTCTGACGTGGGGCACGGTTCGGTTACGCTTACCGGGCCCCTATAGCTCAGTTGGTCAGAGCTGCGGACTTTTAATCCGTAGGTCGTGGGTTCGAGCCCCACTGGGGGCACCAGCGGCGGCGCAGTGCGGCGCTGTCATCGAAGCGCTGCCCGAGCCAGGGCCGCGGCGGCGGCGGCGTCCGTCTCGCGCAGCATGGTCGCGTTGGCATTCGGCATGGGCGAGATGGTCGTGTCGCCGCGCGCCTCCTCCACCGGGATCCCCAGCAGCCACAAGGAATCGTCGGGCCGCCCGTCGGCGCCGACCACGGCCGCTTCGGGGGTGATGTCCCAGCCCCGGCCCTGGCTGCCGTCGGCCAGGCGTACGGCCCGGGTCCGGCCCCGCTCGGCGAGGTCGCGGGCGAACGGGTCGGTCGTCTCCGCGTGGGCCGGCGCGTGCATCCAGGCGTCCACGAGCACCGTCGCCGTCACCCGCGAGTCTTCGACCCACGGCGACGCGGCGCTGAACTGTTCGCCATCGTGGGCCACCGTGGCGCCCGGGCCCACGAAGTGCACCACGCCCGCCCGGTGCAGGGCCTGTAGCTCCTCGTTGCGGAACGCCGGCGGACCGCTGCCGACCATGCCCCCGAAGGCGGCGAAGTCGCGCTGCGTGGTCCGCTGGGCCGTCGGATCGCCCGCCCCGAACGAGAGCGTCTCGGCGACGAACCGACGAGCCGACTGGATCTCCCACAGGCCCGCCTTGAGCGGGCTGTCCAGCCCGAGGTCGGCCTCGGCGAGGTCGTCGGCGACGTAGGACTCGACGAAGGCGTCGAAGGCGGCGGGCGAGTCGAAGGGGCGCTCGGCGGGGTGCATGAGCGCCGGTAGGTCGAAGCGGTCGGACGGGTCGGGGAGCAGGGTCGCGAGCACGCCGGGCAGCTCAGACAGGGGTGAGTCGGTCACGGCGCCCTCCACCTCGAGAAACCCCCCGGGTGCGGCTTGGGGGCGCACGCGGGCCAGGGTGCGCACGAAGCCCGCGTAGCCATCGCGCTGGATCAGCGGCCACATCTCGGTGGTGAAGTCGATGGGGCGCGCCCTGGCCTCCCGGCGCCGGGCGGCCCAGTCGACCGACCGGAGGAACCGGTGCTCCGGTTTGGGTGGCAGCCCGCCATAGCGCGACTTCGCCCGGAACGGTACGCCGCGTCGCGAGGTGACGTGCACCACAGGTTCGCGCCCCGACGGCTCGTACGCCAGCCCTCCGGCCCCCGGCACGAAGCGACCGCCGCGGCCCAGCGTCAGCAAAGTGAGCGTGTCGAAGAAGCCCATGCCCAGTCCGCGGACGAGGACAGGCTCGCCGGCGGGCACCGCGGCGAGGTCCTGGTCGATGGGCGAGTCGGGGGCCACGCGAGTGCCGTGGCCGAACAGGGCCAGGTCGGTCGGGGAGTCCTCGCGCGGCAGCCAGCCCGGCGCCCAGACGACGGCGTCCACCGCCACGCCGGTCCCGTCGGCGAGCCGCACGTGCTGGCGTCCCTCGGCGTCGTCGAGACCGACGGCACGCTGGTGGTGGTGGGTCACGCGGACATCCGACGGCAGCGCGGCGAGAGCTCGGGCGTGGCACCAGCGCAGGTAGTGCCCGAAGAGCGCGCGCGAGGGGTGCGACTCGGGACGCAGTGCCGCCAGCTCGGCGGCGAAGTCGGCCAGGCGATCGTCCAGGCCCGCCCCAGCGAGGCCGGCGCGGCCGCCGCGCGCGAGGATCTCGCTGGCCAGGTGCCCCCACTCCAAAAGGGTCGGTCCTTCGGCGACGGGTCCAGACATCTCCACCGAGGGGTCGGTGAACAGGGTCACCGCGCCGGCGAGGGTGTTCATGCACATTAGGGGGGTCTGGTCGGTGCGCCAGACACGCCCCGGCCCGTGCTCGGCGTCGTCGATGAGGTGCAGGTCGAGCGGCCCGGCCGGCGCGCGTGCCGCGATCCGTTCCAAGGTCGAGGTTCCGCGCGGGCCCATCCCGACGATCGCGATCGCGGGTCGGACTTCGTCTCGCAGTGTGGTCACGGGGAACACATCCTACTCGGGGCTGGTTGGGTACGGCGAGTATTGCAGGAAGCAATCAATGCATAGGAATGGGAAATATGTTGAGACGAGTACGCGCCCTCATCGCCGCCTCCGTGGTCGCCGCCCTCGGGGCCACCGGGTGCGCGGGTGGCACCGGCGGGAGCGACACGATCACCTTCGGCGTCTCCGGGCCGAAGACGGGCAACCAGGCCCACTACGGTGCCGACTGGCAGGAGGGCTTCGACCTGGCCGTCGAAACCATCAACGCCCGCGGCGGCGTGAATGGCAAGAAGGTTGCCATCGACTTCCAGGACTCTCAGGGGGAGGCCGCCCAGGCCAGCACGATCGCGCAGCGCTTCGTCTCGGACTCGAAGATCTCGGCGGTCATGGGTGACTTCTCTTCCGCCACCTCCATGGTCGCCAGCCCCATCTATCAGCGCGGCAAGCTCGTCCAGCTGGGGATCACCAACTCCCACCCCGACTTCACCAAGGCCGGCGACTACATCTTCGCCCCGTCGATCACTCAGGAGGTCGAGCAGCGATTCCTCGCCGACGGCGTCGCCAAGCTCGGCAAGAACGTCGCGGTCTTCCACCTCAACACCGACTGGGGCAACACGGCGTACAAGGTCTTCGCCGACCAGGCGAAGAAGGACGGCATGACCATCGTGTCCACCGCCCCGGTGGCCGAGGCGTCCACCGACTTCCGCCCGCAGCTCATCCAGGCCCGCGACGCGAAGCCCGACGTCGTGGTCTTCCTGACCTACTACGCGACGACATCCCTGCTCGTGCAGCAGGCCGACCAGGTCGGCCTCGGCGCGGTGCCGCAGGTGGCGGTCAGCTCGAACTACTCCACGGAGTTCCTCAACCTCGCCAAGGACGGCGCCGAGAGCGTACGCCTGCCGACGGCGTTCTTCCCCGGCAGCTCCAACGAGGCCACGCGCGCCTTCGTCCGGGACTTCACCGCCAAGTACCACCACGAGCCGAACTCGTTCAACGCCGTGGCCTACGACGGCGTGCTCCAGCTGGCGTACGCCGCGGGCAAGGGCAATGGCACCCGTGAGGGCATCCAGAAGGTGCTCGCCACCGACGCCGACATCCCGTCGGTGATCTACGGCAAGGTGCGCTACGACTCCACTCGACGCATCGACAACCCCACGTTCACCTGGCTGCAGGTCCAGCAGGGCCGGTTCGTCCAGTCGGACCCCACCCGCTGAGCCGCGCGCCTCAAGGAGGTCAACATGCTCGACATGGTCTGGGTGGGGCTGGTCAACGGCAACGCCTACGCACTCGTGGCGCTCGGGTTCTCGCTGGTGATCGGCGTGGCCGGGGTCATCAACTTCGCGCACGGCTCGGTCTTCGCTGCAGGCGCACTGGTGGGCTGGTGGGCGATGGAGCGGCTGCACCTGCCGTTCGCGGCCGCCGTGTTGGCGGCGGTCGTGCTGACCGGCCTGCTCGGCTGGCTCATCGACGTCGTCGCCATCCGGCCCGTGTCGGGCAAGGCCCCCGTCGCGGCCGTGCTCTCGACGATCGCGGTGATGATCATGCTCGACAGCGGGCTGCAGATGGTCTTCGGTCCGCAGATCCGACGGTTCTCCTCGGGCCTGCCGCAGTCGCGGCTGCAGGTCGGTGGCGTCGCGGTCGGCCTCATCGACGTCATCATCCTCGCCACCTCGGTGGCCTTGATGGTCGTGCTGGCGCTGTTCCTGCGGTCGACACGACTGGGGCGGGCCATCCGCGCCACCGCGCTCGACCGCGACGCGGCGGCCCAGATGGGTGTGCCCGTGCGCCGGGTCCAGTCTCTGGTGTTCGTCATCGCCTCGGCGATGGGTGGCCTGGCCGGCGTGCTGGTGGCCGCGTACTTCACCTCGTTCGGGCCGCAGCAGGGGTTCCAGGTCGGGCTGGCCGGGCTGGCGGCGGCGACGTTGGGCGGGCTCGGTTCGCTTCCTGGGGCGGTCGTCGGCGGCCTGCTCCTCGGGCTGCTGGAGGCGGTCGGGGTCACGTTGTGGGGCGACGCGGCTCGCCAGTTGGTCACGTTCGGGGTTCTGCTGCTGGTGCTCTGGGTGCGACCGCAGGGCCTCCTCGGGCGTCGCGCGGTTCGCTCCGAACCGCTGACGGGCACCTTCTTCGCCCGCGCCGAACCTCTCCGGTTCACGCGCTGGCAGGTGGCGCTGCTCATCGTTCTCGCGGTGCTGCCCGGCGTCCCGGGCCTCCTCCAGGGGTACGCGGTGCAGATCGGCATCCAGGTCGTCGCCTTCGCGCTCGTCTCGCTGTCGATGGTGGTCATCGGGGGCGCGGCGGGCCAGCTCTCCCTGGGCCAGGCGGGTCCCGTCGCCGTGGGGGCGTACGCCGCGGGGCTGCTCATGAAGCACCTCGGGTGGCCCTTCCCGGTGGCGCTGCTGGCGGCGGGCCTGCTCGCCGCGGTCGTGATCACGCTGCTGACCGCCCCCAGTTGGAAGCTGTCGGGCCACTACCCGGGCATCGCGACCATCGCCACGGGGGCGGCCATCTCGGCCGTCGCGCTGGTCTGGACGCCGCTGACGGGCGGCGGCTCGGGCCTGTCGATGATCCCCGCCCCGGAGGTCTTCGGCATCCCGCTCGTCGAGACCTGGCAGGTCTACCTGCTCGGCCTGACGATCCTGCTGGCCAGCCTCGCGCTGGTGCACCGCCTGCTCGGCTCGCGCGTGGGCCGGGCCTGGCGTGCGCTGCGCGACGACGAGGTCGCCGCGCGGGCGGCCGGCCTCGAGACCCCGCAGTACAAGTCGCTGGCCTTCGGCGTCGGGGGGTTCCTCGCGGGTCTCGGCGGCGCGTTCTGGTCGACCCAGTACGGCTACATCGACCCGACGATCTTCTCGCCGCAGATGTCCTTCCAGATCGTCACCATCGCCGTCCTCGGCAGCATGCTCAGCCCGTTCGGTGCCGTCTTGGGTGCCCTGGTGCTCGTGGGTGGGCTCGAGGTGTTCCGGGCGGCGAACGACGTACGCCTCCTCGCGTACGGCCTGGTCCTCCTTCTGCTCGTGCGGTTCCGGCCCCAGGGCCTGTGGACGCGCTCGGCCAGGCCGACGTGGCTGCGCCGGCGCACCGCGGTCGCGGTGGAAGGGGCCGAGCGATGAGCGTTCTCGAGGTCACCGGGCTCGCTCGCGCGTTCGACGGGCTCAAGGCCGTCGACGGTACGTCGTTCGCCGTCGCCGAGGGTGAGGTCGTCTCGATCATCGGCCCGAACGGCTCCGGCAAGACCACGACGATCAACCTGGTCAGCGGCGAGCTGCGCCCCGACGCGGGACGCGTCCTGCTCGACGGACGCGACATCACCGGGGCGTCGCCCGACGACGTGGCCCGGGCGGGGCTGCGGCGTACGTTCCAGAACGGGCGCGTCTTCGGCAACTCGACCGTCGACCAGAACGTCCTGGTCGGGCTGACGCCGGTGTTGACGGCCGGTCGGCCGTTCGCGGGGCTGCGCCGCATCCCCGGCCTGCGGTGGGTCTCCCTGCTGGCCGAGCTGGCCCTCGCGGTGACCGGCAGCCCGGCGCTGCGTCGGGAGGACGAGCAGGCGCGGACCCGCGTAGACGAGGAGGTCGCCCGGTTCGGCACCCGGCTGGAACCGCGGCGTCACCAGCTCGCCTCGACCCTGTCGTACGCCAACCGCCGCCGCACCGAGATCGCCCGCGCGCTCGCGTCGCGTCCCCGCCTGCTCGTGCTCGATGAGCCGACGGCCGGCATGAACACCTCCGAGACCAACGAGGTGCTGCACCAGCTGCTCGACCTGAAGGCCGCCGGCCAGACCATGCTCCTGGTCGAGCACAAGCTGGACCTGGTGATGACGGTCTCCGATCGCGTGGTCGTCATGGACCAGGGTCGCATCATCGCCTCCGGCACCCCGGCGGAGGTCCGCAACGACCCGGCGGTCATCGAGGCCTACCTCGGGACACGCCGCGTGAGGGAGGAGGCCCACCGTGGCTGAGACAACACCGCTGCTCGATGTCGTCGGGCTGAACGTGCACTACGGCGCGTTCCACGCCCTGCAGGACGTCACCTACACCATCGACACAGGCGAGATCGTCTGCCTCTTGGGCGGCAACGCGTCGGGCAAGTCGACCACGATGAAGTCGATCCTGCGTCTGGTCGACCCCACGTCGGGCGACATCCGCCTCGACGGTGAGTCGTTGCTCGGCGCGACCACGGCCGACGCCGTCCGCCGCGGCATCGCCTCGGTGCCGGAGGCCCGCCGCGTGTTCAGCGAGATGACGGTCGAGGACAACCTGCTGGTGGGGGCGTACACGCGTGATCGGCGCGAGCTCAGGGCGCTCCTCGACGAGCAGTACGCCCTGTTTCCCCGCCTGGCCGAGCGCCGCCGCCAGCAGGCTGGCACCATGTCGGGCGGCGAGCAGCAGATGCTGGCGTTCGGCCGCGCGCTCATGTCACGGCCGCGCCTGATCTGCATGGACGAGCCGACCATGGGCCTGGCGCCCAAAGTCGTCGAGCAGGTCCTCGACACGATCGAGCGCATCAACCAGGAGCTGCAGGTGGCGGTGTTCATGGTCGAGCAGAACGCCGAGCTCGCCCTGTCGATCGCCCACCGCGGCTACGTGCTGCACAACGGGGTGGTACGCCTCAGCGGGCCGGCTCGAGAACTGATCGACGACCCCGAGGTGCGGGAGGCCTACTTGGGGGGCGGGGCGCCGGCCCACTGAGGCGTCGGGCTCAGCCCTCCGGGCGCATCTTCGGCAGCAGGTGTACGCCGGCGATCATGCAGCGGGCGGACCCGCCGGCCAGCTCGATGGTCGGCAGGTCCACCGAGGTGATCACGACATACTTCTCGAGCACTGCACGCTGCTCCGCGGTGAGGTGGCGCTCGGCGCGCTTCGACATGATGAGGTGGCGGGCCTCGGTGCCCTGGACCTCCAGCGCGTTGCCCACGAAGTTCTCGAGCTGTTCGTCGGTCAGCTCGATGATCTCGTGGCCGGTCTGTTCGAGGCGAGCGCGCACCGCCGCGCGCTCCACCTCGTCGGGCATGGCGTCGAAGCCGACGAGTGCGACCTCGCTGCCGACCGACATCATCACGTTGGTGTGATAGATCGCCTCGTCGCCGTGGACGGCGTCGAACATCTCCAGCTCGAAGCGGAAGTCGTTGGTGAACGTGTTCACCGCGCGTTCGGTGGCGCGCGTCGACCGGCACACGTAGACGATCCGGTTGGGATGGTCGAACACCATCGCCCCGGTGCCCTCCAGGAAGGCGTCGGAGTCCTCCATCACCGAGTAGTCGACGATCGAGTTCACCACGTATTCGCGGCGCAGTTCCAGCATCACCTCGGGCCGGCGCTCTAGGCGCCGGTTCTCGGCCGTCATGGGATAGAGCACGATGTCGCCGGTGGCGTGGGTGGAGAACCAGTTGTTGGGGAACACCGAGTCGGGCGTGAGGTCGGAGTCGTCCTCGAACAGGTGGACGCGCACGCCGATCTCCTCGAGTGTGTCCACCAGGGCGGTCACCTCGGCGTACGCCCGCGTCGCCAGCACGTCGGCCGGTTCATCGCTCTCGCGCTGGAAGCTGTTGTCGATCAGCGTGGACGGGTTGGGGGCGAAGCGATGGGGGCGGACCATCACGACGGCGCTGGGTGCCTGCACGGGTGTCTCCTGTGGTTCTACGGGGCTCGTGGCCCTGGGGCTGCGGGCTCGTAGCCCGTCCCACAGGGTGGCCTACGCGGCGAGATTCGACAAGGGTGCGCACCCACCGGCACCTACGCACTATGCTCTGTCTGGTTGAACACTGTTCAAACGCTGAAAGGGAAACCATGCACCGTCGCTCCACCGCCACCGACCTCGCGCTCGTGGCCGTCTTCGCCGCCCTGATCACGGCGTTCTCGCTCGTGCCGGGGTTCGACATCGGGCCGGTGCCCATCACGCTGCAGACCCTCGGCGTCGCGACCGCTGGCCTGTGCCTGGGGCCGCTGCGCGGCTTCCTCGCCACGCTGCTCTACCTCGTCTTGGGCTTCGTCGGCCTGCCGGTGTTCGCGAAGTTCACCTCCGGGATCGGCGTGTTGGCCAAGCCATCGGCCGGCTACCTGCTGTCGTTCCCGATCGCGGCGGCGATCGCGGGCGGCCTGGCGTACCTGTTCATCCGGCGTGGTGGCCCGCGCTACGTCTGGCTGTTCCTGGCAGGCCTGGCCGCGAGCTTCATCATCGTCCACCCCATGGGCATCGCCGGCCTGATGGTCAACGCCCACATGCCGTTCGCCAAGGCGTTCGCCACCGACCTGGGCTTCTGGATCGGTGACGTGCTGAAGAACCTGGCCGCCGCGGCGATCGCCGTCAGCGTCCACAAGGCCTTCCCGGCCCTGCTGCGCGGTGACACCGTCCGTGACCCGGAGCCCGCCGGCGCGTGATCGAGCTGCGCGGCGTCGGGGTGGACGTCGAGGACTTCACCTTCGGCACGCCCACCCGCAAGACCCTCCTCGACGGCGTCGACGTGACGCTCGCCGAGCGCCGCATCGCCGTCATCGGCGCCAACGGGTCGGGCAAGTCGACGCTGCTGCGCCTCTTCAACGGTCTCGTCCGGCCAACCCGCGGTCGGGTCGTAGTGGACGGCCACGACACCCTCGACGACGTGAGGGCCGTACGCCGCCGCGTCGGGTTCGTGTTCACCGACCCCCTGTCCCAGCTCGTCATGCCCACGCCCCTGGAAGACGTCGAGCTGTCGCTGCGCAAGCGCGTACGCGGCCGGCGCGAGCGGGAGGCCGCCGCGTACGCCCTGCTGGAGGCGCGCGGGCTGGGACCAGTGGCGCGGCAGTCGATCTACGACCTGTCCGGCGGCGAACGCCAACAGGTCGCGTTGACCGCCGTGCTCGCCGTACAACCGGCCGTCGTCGTGGCCGACGAGCCCACGACGCTGCTCGACCTGCGCAACCGGGAGCGCCTGCGGCACACCCTCGCCGGGCTCGACCAGCAGGTCGTGTTTTCGACCCACGACCTCGACTTCGCCGCCGACGCCGACCGAGCCCTGGTCGTCGACGGTGGACGCCTCGTCTTCGACGGGCCTGCGGCCGACGCGATCGCCCACTACCGGGAGCTCATGCGATGAGCGCCCAGCACGAGCTGTTCGGCCTGTACGTCCCCGGCACCTCCTTCCTGCACCGCACGCCCACGGGCGCCAAGATGCTGGGCGTCCTGCTGGTCTCGCTGTTGATGGTGGTGCCCCGCTCGCTGGCCGTGTCCGCGGCCGTCTGCGCCGTGGTGGTGGTCGGCCTGCTGGCCGCCCGCCTGCCCGTGCGCCGGGCCTTGTGGATCCCGTGGTCGCTGCTGGTCGTGCTGGCGGTGCTGTTCGTCGCGCAGCTGTTCTGGACCTCGTGGGTCGAGGGCGCGCTGGTCGCGGCCAACGTGATCGGCTGCCTGTACTCCAGCCGCGCCCTGACCCTGACCTCGCCCGTGCCGGCATTGCTCGACACCCTCGTGACCGTGGTGCGGCCGCTGCGGGTGGTCGGTGTCGACCCCGAGCGCGTCGGCCTCGCCGCCGCGCTCATGCTGCGTTCGGTGCCCTACCTGCTCGGCTCGTTCGACGACGTGCGCGACGCCGCCCGCGCCCGCGGGCTCGAGCGCAACATGCTCGCCCGCGTCACTCCGGTGGTCGTCGACGCCGTGGCTTACGCCCAGGCCACCGGCGATGCGCTCGCCGCGCGCGGCCTCGGCGAGGGTGACGACTGAGCCCGCGCGGGAGCGGAGTGCCTGCGGGGGAGCGGAGTGCCAGGGCGGTGAGGCGTTGAAGCGACGCGTGGGTCTCCCCTGTGGACCACGCGGGTACGTGGGATTGAAGTGGTGGGGTGGTCGCGGGTCGTGGCTGGCCCCCGAAGCCCTTTGAGGGACCCGTGCCAAATCATCAGAGAGTTGCCTCCAGATGCCCTAGGGCGGCGCGCCGAGCAGAACTTTTCGCCGATTCAGCGCGCTCCGCACCTTCGCAAACCACTCGTTCGGAACCTCCGCTGAAGGCCGGAGAATTGCCACGGTCGGGGCACCTGCGCGCCCCGACCGTGGTCGCTCCGTCTGCGGACGGATCAGATCTTGTCCTGCTCCGGCGAGCGCATGACGTCCTGCTTCGACGAGCCCTGACCGCTGAGGCCCTGCTCGCCACGGAAGCCCGGCGTACCGTCACCCTGGCGGGCGGTCACTGAGGGACCCTCGGCGCCAACCTCGGGCGGGATCGCCGCTGCGGCGGGGACGACGGGCTTGTCCATGCCGCCGTCGGCGTCGCTCGTGCGCTCGGCCTCGACCGGGCGCGGCTCCGTCAAGCCGGCGGTGTTGTTGAACAGGGCGCCGTCGGTGTCGCGCTGCGAGGGCGGCACCATGTCGTGCATCGGGTCGCTCTGGTCGCGGGCGTCAGCACGGGTGGCGTCGATGCGGTAGTAGGCGTACAGCTTGTCCTCGTCCTCACGGCCCAAGTGGCCGTCGGGGCCGACGGACGGGGCGCCATGGATGAAATCGGTGCTGTAGGGAACCCGGATCTGGCCGTCGTGGTAGTCGGCGCCCTCGTAGGGCACGAACGACTCCTTGCCTCCGAGCAGCCCGGTCTTCACCGTCACCCAGCTGGGCTTGTGGGTCTGGTCGTCGAGGAACAGCTGGCCGACCTCGCCGACCTCCTTGCCGTTCTCGTCCACGACCTTCGCCGAGGCAAGAGCTTCGTACAGGGCGCTGTTGTCGGTCATCGGGTCCTCCAGTCTCGTCAGGGCCACCGGTCTCGTCACCAGTCAAGCAGGCCGCGGACGCGACCCGCCAGCGGGTCGCGTTAGATCTTCTTCAGCCGCTCCATCGACTTCTTCGCGAGCTCTACCGCCTGGGGCTGCGGAGTGTTCTCGCCCTGCAGCGTGGTGGTCATGACGACGTCCTTCGAGCCGGCGACGACGACCAGCAGGTCGACCGGCGCCTCGCCCTGCATCGTCAGCTTCACGCCGACGGACTTCTCGCCGATGCCCGGTGCGTCGAACCTCGCGACGGTCACGGGCGTGCGCTCGTCGTGGTCGACCATCGTGAACGCCGTGCACGAGGCCACCATCTTCTCGACCTCGGCGACGGTGTCGGCGCCCTTGTCGACGACCTCGAGGTATTCCTGGAAGAACAGGTCTTCCTTCGTGTAGGCCTTCGTGGCGCCCATGTCGGAGGCGACCTTGCCGATCGTCGCGTGGTGCAGCGCCGTGCACGCCTCGGGGTCGACCGTGGTTTCGGCGTAGTCACCGAGGCTTTCGGTCGCTTCCCAGCCGGTCATGTCGGCGGGCTGCAGGAGCGCGTCGTCGAGCTTCTCGGGGGCCGTCTGGCCGGGCGACGTCTGCCCGGCTGCCCGCTCTGGCCGGGCTGGCCCGGGGTCGGCTCGCCGGTCGAGGTGGGTGCCTCGCTGGTGGCCGGCGCCGGCGACGAGGTCTCGGGGGGCATGCTCTCCTCCGGCGGCTCCTGGGCGGCCCTGTCACCTCCGCACGCGGTCACGGCGAGGGTCAGGCCGACGGCCAGGGCAGCGATGCGTCGCATGGGATCACGTCCTCTGGGGTTCGAGTCGTCTACGGCGCACGTAGCGTAGCCGCACGGGTGGAACGTCACAGCCTGCGCAGGAAGTCGGGGTCGTCGTCGGGAGCGGAGGGATGACGGTCACGCTCGGCCTCGGCGATCGACTCGGCGTTCGGGCGGCCCAGCGCCAGCCAGGCCAGCGAGCCCACCAACGGCAGGCAGATCACCGCCACCGCCCACAGCCAGCGGGGGGCGCGGCGTACCTCGTCGGGGGAGGCCTGGGCGACCTCGACGACGCAGAAGATCGTCAGGCAGATGACGACGACGACAGCCAGTACGCGACCCATGGGGCGAGTGTAGGCCGGTGGTGGTCGCGTTCAGCCCGCGAGGCCGGCCAACACGAGACCAGCCAGCAGCCCGACCGCGCAGGCGAGCTCGGCGAAGCCGGTCGACTTCAGCACGGGGATCAGGTCGGGGCCCAGTGCGCCGCGGAGCACGCGTACGGTCGCGGGCGCCGCCACCGGGACGAAGACCAGGCCCAGCAGCGCCCATGGCGTGCTGGCCAGCGCCGTCGCGACCACCGCAACCGCGGCGGCGGCGAGCAGCCCCACGAAGAACCGGCGCGTACCCCGGTCGCCCAAACGCGTGGCGAGCGTGCGTTTGCCGGCCTCGACGTCACCGGCGATGTCGCGCAGGTTGTTGGCGACGAGGATCACGCACGCGAGGAAGCCGATCGCGCAGGCGCTCCACACAGCGGCGAGCGGTACGCGGTCGAGCATCACGTACGCGGTGCCGCACACGGCGACGAGCCCGAAGAACACGAACACGAACACCTCTCCCAGACCCATGTAGCCGTAGGGCTTCTTGCCACCGGTGTAGTACCAGGCGGCGAGGATGCACATCACGCCGACGGCGATCAGCCAGTGGTGGCCCGACCAGAGCGTCAGCGCCAGCCCGGCGACGGCGGCGATGCCGAAGCACGTGAACGCGGCGGTCTTGACGGCCTTCGGGCTCGCGGCGCCCGACCCGACCAGCCGCATCGGCCCGACGCGTTCCTCGTCGGTGCCGCGGATGCCGTCGGAGTAGTCGTTGGCGAAGTTCACGCCGATCTGCAGGGCCAGCGCGACGACGAAGGCCAGCACCGCCATGCCGAGGTCGAAGCCGCCGGCCCAGTGGGCCACGCCGGAGCCGGCGAGGACGGGCGACAGCGCGGCGGGCAGCGTTCGCGGGCGGGCGCCCTCCACCCAGTCGGACAGCGTGCTCACCAGATCTCCTTGTCGGTGGTCGACTCCCAGGCCGCGACGAGGGCCTGACGGTCGATCTTCCCGTTGGAGGTCAGCGGAAGCGAATCGAGGCGCAGGAGTCCGCGCGGCCGGGCCGGGCCGTCGACGTCGAGGCGGGTGCGCAGCTCGCGCAGCGGCAGGTCGATCGGTCCGGTGGCGACGATGCGCGTACCCCACTCCGGGTCGGGCACGCCGACCACGACCGCCTCGGGATGGTGTTGCTTCAGCAGGCGTTCAAGTGCGGCCAGGTCGACGTTCACGCCGCCCGAGACCACGACGTCGTCGATGCGGCCGAGGACGCGCAGCCGGCCGTCGACCCATTCGCCGCGGTCACGGGTGCGGACCGTGCCGTCGACGAGCGTCTCGGCGGTCAGGTCGGGTCGGCCGTGGTAGCCGGAGAACACCATCGGACCGGTGAGGTCGATCCGGCCCGTGTCGTCGAGCGTGACGGTGGTCGTGTCGAGCGGTGTCCCGTCGTAGACGCAGCCGCCCGACGTCTCCGACATGCCGTAGGTCGTGACCACGGTGATCCCGGCGTCGCGGGCGCGGGCGAGGAGGTCGGGTGCGGCGGCCGCGCCACCCAGCAGCACCGCCCGGTGGGCGGCGAGCGCCTCGGTGCGGGCGGGGTGGTCGAGCGCGCGGGCGAGCTGGGTCGGCACCAGCGACACGTACGCGGGCGTGGTCGGCGTGGGAAGTCCCGCGAGGTCCGGGCGGACCTGGACCAGGCGGGTGCCGGCGACGTGGGCGCGGGCGGCGACCATGGCGCCGGCGACGTAGTGCAGCGGCAGACACAGTGTCCAGTCGGCGGGGCCGCCGAGGAAGCGGTGCGTTGACTCGGCCGAGGCGCGGATCGCGGCCGCGGACAGGCGTACGCCCTTCGGCGTGCCCGTCGAGCCCGACGTCGCCACGATCAGGGCCGCGTCTCCGGGGTCGTCGTCGGCGGCGAGCATCGCGCGCACGGGGGCGGCGGACCGGTCGTCGCCGGGCAGCGGCGCGAGCGTCGGGCCGCCGTCGAGCGCGGCGGCGAACGCGTCCAGGAAGCGCGGGTCGAGCACGGACAGGGCGGAGATCGGCACGGGGTGAGGGTACGCCGCCCGCCTCACGGGCGCCCGATCTTCGCGAACGTGAACCCGTGACTTCCTACCGTTGAGGAATGACCATCACCCGCCGCGGCCTGCTGGTCGCCGCAGCAGCCGCAGGCGCCCACGCGCTGACCGCCTGCGTGTTCCCGTGGCGTGCACCGGGCAACCCGCCCTCATCCACGCCGACCCTGCGGGGGCCCTACCCGTACCCACCGCCCCCGCCCAGCGGGGCGTCGGCCTGGGAGGCGCCCGGGTCGATCCCGGCGGCGCTGCGCCGCATCCACGACCACGTCGGCGGGGGCGATCGGTACGCGCTGGCCGTGCGGCACGACCGGATCGAGGTCACGTACGCCACCAGCAGGGTGACGCTGACCGGCGACGTCCTCAAGGAGCAGGAGCGCGACCACCCCGACCGGCGGCCGATCGACGTCGACGGCTGGGCGCTGGACTCGTGGCCCACCCTGCTGCCCCGCCTCAAGGCCGCCCATCCCGAGGTCGACGACGGGATGTTCCACCTCGAGGTGTCGCCCGAGCAGACGTGGGGGCCCGCCATCGGCACCGCCGCCTACATGACCCACCACGGTCCGCGCGGCGTGCAGGTGGACCCGGCGTACCGGCCCGTCCCGGCGCTCGACCTCAACCGGGCCTCCGACGTGGCCACGGCCGTGCGGGAGCTGGCCGAGCTCGGCGGTGTCACCGAGGTCAGCCAGGTCCTCGTCCACGCCTCGAACGCCAGCGTTGTCACGCCGTGGGACGCCCGATTCGGGCCGAAGGACGCCGACCCGGCGTACGCCAGCCTCCACCGGGGCAAGGCGCAGCGCGACGCGTTCTCGCTGACCGTCCGGGACGACCCGGCGCCGGTGCCGCCGAACCTGTTCCCGCTGTCCGCTTACGACCACGCGGTGGTAGAGAAGGGGCGTACGCGCCTCGGCGCGGGACCGGACTCGTGGAAGGGGATCCTGCAGCGCCGCGACGGAAAGCTCGTCTACCGGGTCGAGGACTCGCGGCAGTGGAGCTCCGTCGAGCTCGACGAGAAGGGGAACCCGCTGTGAGCCCGGGCCCGTGCCCACACGCCCCGCCGGGTGACGGATAGGATCGTCCACACCATCCAAGGAGGTCGAGATGTCCGGAATCGTCGTGGGCCATGACGGCTCGAAGAACGCCCAGGCTGCGGTCGAGAAGGCCCTGCGGGTCGCCGCCGCGATGGGTGAGGATGTCGTCGTCGTCCGCGTGTTCGGCCTGCGCCAGAGCGACTGGCCCGACGACCTGCCGTTCGGGTCCGTGCCCACCATCGACGAGCTCGAGGCCTACACGCGCCGACGCCTCGAGGCCGACCTCGCCCCGCTGCTGTCCTCCCACCCCGACGTGACCGTCGAGCTGAAGGTCGTCGAGGGCAAGCCCGCCCGCGTGCTCGTGGAGGCGTCGAAGGACGCCTCGCTGCTGGTGGTCGCCAACCGCGGCCTCGGCGGATTCGACCGGCTCCTGCTCGGCTCGGTCTCCGAACAGCTCGTCCAGCACGCGCAGTGCGACGTCCTGGTCACCCGGGTCAAGTGAGCGCCCTGCACACCTACGACATCGCGCTCACCACGCGCTTCCGCCGCATCGAGCGCCGGCAGGGCGTGCTGTGGCGCGGTGAGGCCGGCTGGGCCGAGTGGAGCCCGTTCCTCGACTACCACGGTGACGAGATCGTCCCGTGGCTCGCCGCCGCGCACGAGGCCGCCGACCTCGGCTTCCCCGAGCCGGTGCGCGACCTCGTACCCGTGAACTGCACGATCCCCGCGGTCGGCCCCGAGAAGGCGTACGCCATCGCCGCCGGTTCCGGCTGCCGGACCGCCAAGATCAAGGTCGCTGAGCCCGGGCAGACGCTCGCCGACGACCTCGCGCGCGTCGAGGCCGTGGTCGATGCGCTGGGGCCGGGTGGGCGCGTACGCGTCGACGCCAACGGCGGTTGGGACCTCGAGTACGCCGAGACCGCGCTGCGGGAGCTGGCGCGGTACGACCTCGAGTACGCCGAGCAGCCCGTCATGGCCGTCGACGACCTCGCGACGCTGCGCCGCACGCTGGCGCGGAAGGGCATCGGCGTGCCGATCGCCGCCGACGAGTCGATCCGTCGCTCCGGCGACCCCGAGCGCGTACGCGACCTCGAGGCCGCCGACGTCGCGGTGCTGAAGGTCCAGCCCCTCGGTGGCGTACGCCGCTGCCTGCAGCTCGCCGACGACCTCGGCCTTCCGGTGGTCGTGTCGTCGGCGCTGGAGACCTCGGTGGGGCTGGCCGCGGGCGTCGCGCTCGCTGCAGCGCTTCCCGAGCTGCCGTACGCGTGCGGGCTCAACACCCGTGCCCTGCTGGTCGACGACGTCGTCGACGACTCGCTCGTCGCCGTCGACGGCACGCTGCCCGTGCGCCCGGTCGAGCCCACGCCCGAGACCCTCGCGCGCACCGCCGCGGACGACACCGAGGCCGCGCGCTGGCGTACGCGCCTGGACGAGACGACCCGACGGCTGGAGGCCCGATGAGTGCCACGCAGTGCGCCCGCACGATCGTCGAGACGCTGCGCGCGCTGGAGATCCGCCACGCGGTGCTGTGCCCCGGGAGCCGCTCGGCACCCCTGGCGCTGGCGCTCGAGGAGGCGGCGCGCGAGGGTGCGATCGAGCTCCACGTCCGCATCGACGAGCGGGCCGCCGGCTTCCTCGCGCTCGGGCTCGCCCGCGAGCTGCCCGACGTCGACGACGACGTACGCCCCGTCGTGCCCGTCATCACCACCTCGGGCACGGCCGTCGGCAACCTCCTGCCCGCCGTCATGGAGGCCGCCCACTCCGGCGCGCCGCTGATGGTGGTGTCGGCCGACCGGCCGTCGTCGATGCTCCACACCGGGGCCAACCAGACCACCGACCAGGTGCGGCTGTTCGGCGGCTTCGTGCGTGGCGACGCGCGCATCTCCGACCGCGAGGGCGACCCGTCGACGTGGTCGTTCCAGGTCTCCCGGCTCGCGGCGCTAGCGTCGGGCACGCTCACCCGCGACCCCGGTCCGGTCCACCTCAACGTGTCGCTGGCCCCGCCGCTGGTGGCGAAGGGCCCCGCTCACGCGCCCGCGATCGCGAGCCACGTCCACCCGCCGTTGGTCACCGACGACGCGTACGCCCTGCACGGCGACGTGCCGACCGTGGTGCTCGTCGGCGACGCGTCGCCTGCGATCGGGGAGCGTGCGCGCACCTTCGCCGCAGACGCCCGGTTGCCGCTGCTGGCCGAGCCGACGTCGAACGCCCGCTGCGATGATGCCGTGCGCACCTACCGCCTGGTGCTCGGCACGCGACTGGGCAAGGAGATCCGTCGCGTGGTCGTGTTCGGTCACCCGACGCTCTCGCGGCCGGTGTCATCGCTGCTGACCCGGGCCGACGTCCAGCTCGTCGTCGTCGCGGGCACCGCCTCGTGGGGTGTGCCGCGCGGTGACGCGGTCATCGTGCCGGGGGTGACCGCCAAGCCGTCGCGTACCGACTGGCGCGAGCGTTGGGCCGCCGCTGACGCAGAGCTGTCCGCACGCCTCGACGAGGTACTCGCCGTCGGCCTCACCGGCCCGGTGGTCGCCGCGGAGGTCGTCGCGTCCGCGCCCTCGGTGCTCGTCGCCGGCTCGTCCAACCCGATCCGCGACCTCGACCTCGCGCCGGTCCCCGCCGAGCCGTTCCCCGCGTACGCCAACCGTGGCCTCGCCGGCATCGACGGCACCATCGCCACCGCGCAGGGCATCGCGCTCAGCTCCGGCCTGCCGACGACCGCGCTGATGGGTGACCTGACGTTCCTGCACGACGTCGGCGGCCTGCTCGTGGGACCTCAAGAGCGGCGCCCCGACCTGCGCGTGGTGGTCGCCAACGATGACGGCGGTTCGATCTTCCACACCCTGGAACAGGGTGCGCCGGAGCACGCGGCCTCCTTCGAGCGCGTCTTCGGCACGCCCACCGGGGTGGCGCTGGAGCCGCTGGCACAGGCGTATGGCTGGGCGTACGCGAAGGCCGCGTCGCGCGACGAACTGGCCGCGCTGCTCGCCGAGCCCGTACGCGG
Organism: Mariniluteicoccus endophyticus; assembly: GCF_054780035.1. Classification (NCBI taxonomy): domain Bacteria; kingdom Bacillati; phylum Actinomycetota; class Actinomycetes; order Propionibacteriales; family Propionibacteriaceae; genus Mariniluteicoccus; species Mariniluteicoccus endophyticus. The sequence continues at coordinate 160,532 of NZ_BAAGXC010000013.1, forward strand.
CACGTCGATCGTCGAGGTGCCCATCGAGCGCACCGACCGCCGCGCCCTCGACGCCCGTATCCGCGGCCTCGGCACGGACGCCTGACCCCCTCCCGCGCCTCCCGCGGACCAGCTCGAGCGTGTTTGGGCACAAGTTGGGGTTCGGGGCGGGGCGTGCGGGGATCTGGGAGGGGGTGGATCAGTCCTGGCCGCGGAGCCAGTCGCGGAGCTGCCAGGTGGCGCGTACGTCGTCCTCGTTGTACTCGAGCACGCGTCGCCGCGCCGCGTCCCGGGCCTCGTCGGTGGCACCGTGGCAGGCCTCGTCGTACCAGGCCTGCGAGTTGAGACCGCCCGCGTCTTCGTCGCGCCACTCGAAGCCCGCACCGAGCCGCGCCACCACCTTCAGCCCGAGCCCGCGGGCGCCGAACCAGTGGTCCTTCATGGTCTGGAACAGGTCGACGAACTCCGAGCGTGCGTACGTCAGCGCCCAGTCGAGCACCGGGTGGTCATAGGCTGCGGCGACCTGGCCCAGGCGTACGACCTCATAGCTGGAGTAGTGGTAGACCCGCACCGTCGCGTCGGACTCGACGAGCGATCGCAGCCACGTCATCGCCTCGACGGCGAGCTCGCCCTCCTCGTCGCGCGACATGTCGTGCCAGCGGCTGAACGCGACGAACCGCGGCGGGTCATCGGTGCGGGTGTCGTTGACGAGAAATCCCCACAGGTAGACGCGTTCGTCGCTGGCGGTCTCGATGTCGAAGTCGATCTCGAGGTCGGCTCCGGGGATGTCGATGGGGCCGGTGGAGATGCGTTCCAGGTCGACCTCGTCGACCATGAGCCGCGCCCGGTGGGCGGCGGTCTCGAGGCGCTGCTCGGCGCGGTCGCGGTGGCGGACCTCGGGCAGGTAGTCGGGCTTGAGCGCGTCGAGGTCGACGGCGGCCAGGTCGGTGATCGTGCGTACGCCGAGGCGGCGCAGCGCCTGGATCTCGCGGACGTCGAGGGGGGCCTTGTCGATGCGGACCGAGAGGTCGTCCTCGCCGAGCGTGGGCCGGCAGACCTCCCACCAGTCACAGGAATCGCACTCGCGGTTGCGGATGGGCAGGACGAGCGGGTCGCCGCCGGTGAGTGCGTTCTCGGCGACGCGGACGCGGAAGTCGTGCTCGTGGTCGTAGCGTTCGAGGACGGTACGCAGCCGCCAGCCGGTCTCGCTGGAGCGCGAGAACGTCCGGATCAGGGGTTCGGCCAGGTCGACCCAGGCGATCATGAAACGGTCGTCGTCGGGTCGCATGTCGGTCCCGACGATGCCGCCGAGGCGGTTGCGGGGGGCGCGGCCGGCGGCCTCGAGCAGACGCCAGTAGTGGCCGAGCTGGAGGAGGTCGCCGTCGCGGCCGGTGCGGATCGTGCGGTCGGGCCACTCGGTCGCGTCGTCGGGGGAGGGGCGGTCGAGCGTCGACACGGGCACGGCCCAGTGGGTCTCGCGGCCCGACTGCCTCTTCTCGGTCTGGAGGCGCCGCTTCACGACCACCGGGTGGTAGCCGGGCCGCCCGTCGGCGGTGTCGGCGCCCCGCACCCAGAACGTCGCGCGGCCGGAGCGGTGGCCGTCGAGGTCGAGCGGCAGGACACCGCCGATGATGACGGCGTCCCCCCGGTCCATCGCCGCCGAACACTCCTGCTCCTGCCGCGCCCAGGGCTGCTCGGCCAACCCACGCAGGTCGGTGACCGGTCCCGGGCAGCGCGCCAGCAGGTCGGCCAGCACGATGTCGGTGAACGACTGGCCCCCGTCGAAGCCCTCGCGGAGGGCCTCGTCACCGGAGGCCTTGTCGATCTCCTCGCTGGGACGGGGGACCTCCACCCCGGGCGCGAACCGGTTCCAGGTCTTGACCGCGCACGTGCGGGCGGCGTACGCGTCCAGGACGACGTCGGGCCGCGCGTCACCGCCGACCGACATGTCAGGCGACCGCCCGGTGGAGCGCGACTATGCCGCCGGTGAGGTTGCGCCACTCGACGCCGCGCCAGCCGGCCTCGGCCATCAGCCCGGCGAGGGTCTGCTGGTCGTGCCACGCGGCGATGGACTCGGCGAGATAGACGTACGCCGCCGGGTTCGACGCGAACGCTCGGGCCAGGTGGGGGATGGCGCCGAGGACGACGTTCTTGTAGACCGGCGCGGCCAGGGGCACCACGGGCGTGGAGAACTCGAGCACGACGATGCGCCCGCCGGGCCGGGTGACGCGGCGGATCTCGGCGAGCGCGTCGACGGTGTGTTCGAAGTTGCGCAGCCCGTAGGAGATCGTCACCGCGTCGAACGCGGCGTCGGCGAACGGCAGGTTCAGCGCGTCGGCCTGGATGAACGGAAGCCGGGGCAGGCGCTCCTTGCCGACCTTCAGCATGCCGAGCGACAGGTCGCACGGGATCGCGGTCGCGCCGGCGTCGGCGAACGGTTGGGTCGACACGCCCGTGCCGGCGGCGAGGTCGAGGACCTTCTCGCCCGGCTTCGGGTCGACGGCGGCGACGGTGGCGTGGCGCCACGCGAGGTGGAGACCCCCGGTCATCAGGCCGTTCATCAGGTCGTAGCGGCGCGCGACCCCGTCGAACATGGCCGCGACATCGGCGCGGCGCTTGGCAAGGGTGGCACGGTGATCGGACTTCGGCACGTCCACAGACTAGGGGATGGCACCGACACGAGGTGCTTCTCGGAGCGACGGGGCCGAACTGGGAAACGATGGGGGTGTTCACCAGGGCGGATTCAAGCGGTGAGCGCAAGGAACTCTGCGAGTTTCTCTGATGGTGTCAGATAGCCCAGAGTCTTGCGTGGGCGTCCGTTGAGGCTGTCCTGGATCGCGTCCAACTCCTCCCGGCTGACGATGCTCAGGTCGGTGCCCTTGGGTAGATACTGGCGAATCAGACCGTTGGTGTTCTCGTTGCTCCCGCGCTGCCAGGGCGAGTGCGGATCGCAGAAGTAGATCGGGATACCCGTGGCGGTGGTGAACGCGGCGTGCTGCGACATCTCCGCGCCCTGGTCCCAGGTGATCGTGCGCGTCAACGAGGATGGCAGCTTGCTGATCGCGGCGCGCATCGCTGCCTCGACCTGCTCTGCGCTCTTGCCATCTGGGAGGTGCAGAAGCAGCGTCATTCGTGTCGAGCGCTCGACGAGCGTCCCCACCGCGCTGCGGCTGCCCTCACCAAGGATGAGATCGCCCTCCCAGTGCCCGGGCACGGCGCGGTCGTCGGCTTCTGCGGGGCGTTCGCTAAGCATCACCATGCCGGGGATACGGCCGCGACCATCAGTGGTGCCGCGGGGCTTGCGGGCCGCTCTTCCGGAGCGTAGACACCGCGCCAACTCGCGGCGCAACGCGCCTCGGCCCTGGACAAACAGGGACTGATAGATCGTCTCGTGGCTCACCCGCATCTCCGGATCATCGGCGTAATCCAACCGTAGGCGCGCCGCGATCTCCTGCGGCGACCACAACTGCTCCAGTCGGCTGGCGACCTCCTCGAGCAGCCGACCCGACGCGAGCTTGAACGGCTTCGGCCTACGCGCTTGATCGCGAGCACGTTCGTGCGCATGCCATGCCGAGTAGCCGCAGCGACCCCCGCCACGCTTCACCTCACGACTGACAGTCGACACCGCACGCCCCAGGTGCTCGGCGATCGCGGTGAAGGTGTCGCCACGATTGATCCCCACCAGGATCTGCTCGCGCTCGTCAATCGTCAGGCAACCCTGGCGTGGCTCCCAGCCGAACGGCTGTGCGTCGACGTGCCTGCCGGTGCGGGCCATGATCCCAACCATCGGCGCGCTGCAGCCGATCTCTTGGGCGATGTCGACCAGCCGCCAACCCCTCGCGTGGAGCCTAAGCGCCAGCTGCTTCTGCTCCCGGCTGAGATGACCGTGCTTGCCCTGCATCTGAATCCTCCTGTGAACAGTGACTGCCTCATCTCACAGGACTCGTTGCGCTGACCGCTTGAATCCGCCCGTTCCGTAGTGACTTGGTGGCGGCTCTGGTCTCGCTCTACTTGGACCGCTTGGGCAAGGCTTTGAGTTCTGCTGCCGCGCTCATCGCGCTCGTGGCGGTCCTCTTCGGTCTGTATCTGGTGATGATGAACATCACATTCGGGCCTGTTTCCTCGTATATGAGCATTTTTTCTGAGGATCTCTCAGAAACCTGTGGATGCGCAGGCGACAGCGGGAGACACCGCCCTTAAAGTGGTTAGTGCCCCCCTCCCGAGGGACGCCAGACGTCCAGAAACGGAGGGTGCGTATGAACGCAGCCACGAACAAGCGCAACCACAATGATGACGACGATGAGGAGGACCAGGACAAGAAGGACCCGAGGGAACCGGCGGCCACCATGGCCTTGATCACGAGCTTCTTCGTGGCCGCCGGTCATACTCTCGATTTTTTCGAGCGACTGATCAGACCGACCTGCGCAGAGATGCTGGGCTGTCCGCTTGGCCACCCACTGCAGCAGACATCGAACGAGCCGCACGCACCGTCCCGAGCCTAGGAACCACGCGGCTCTGGTGTTGCACGGAACTGCAAAGGCAGACGCACTGTTGTTGAGTGGCTGTCTCGCAATTGTGGTTATGGACCAGCGGCGGCGTGACCGGACTGGACATCTGGCAATCCCTTGCTGTTCGAGCAGGCCGAGGGTGATGGCTCTGCAACCTTGGCGGGTCTATGCCCATCTGCATTTGAGAAATCGTCCGGGAGTGGGCTCGCCGTCGGGGGTCGGGACGATCTGGGTGTTGTCGAAGCTGGTTGTAACGGCGCGAAGTGGAAGTCCTGTGGCTCCGGTGAGGTCGATGCGGCAGTCGTGAAGGTGTGAGCGGGCGACGCCGATGCCTTGGTTCCCTTCAAAATGTGCGTCGACGAAGCGGAACTGGCTGCGTTCGCACACGGTGGCGCCGAACGCGATCACCGCTCCGTTCTTCCACGTGGTGCCGCTGAGGTCGATGATCGAGCCGGTCACCTGGCTCATTTCGATCCCGATGCATGCGTTGTCGAAGGTGACGCCGCTCCAGTCGAGGCGGACGTCAGTCCATTCCACGCCCCAAAAGCTGTAGTCGAGGTACTTCTCGCTCTGAGGTGGGGCGTTGACGGGGATGTGGAGGCTGGAGGTGAACAGCTCCAGCGCGCTGTTGACGGTCTCGGGGTCTTCGGACTTGCTGGCGATCGTGCAGGCTGTTGTCCTGGCTTGGATGACCAGGTCGGACTCCTTGCTCCGGACCCAGCCGTGAGCCTTGTCGAGGAGAGCAGGGTAGGACGCCTGATCTGCGCGGGCCTCACGTTTCAGCGAGGCCCGCTCATTGGCCCATATGGTGATGCGTTCGTTGACATCGGGCCAGGGCGTGAGATCAGCGGGGCGCTCGTCCATCATCGGCGTCCGGCCGCCGCTCGGATCCTCTCAAGTTCAGGAGCGGGGGGTGGCGTGCCGATCCTCGGCACGGCTGACGTCCGGTCGCTGCGTGCGCTGTCGAGGTACCCCTCGCCGTAGATCCCGGTAGCGGGGTGCCAAGAGATGAACCCGTACTCGAACTTCGAGATTCGTCCATCGCCCTCGGGCATCTCATCGCTGATCGGGTATCCCGTCCAACTGTTCTCCCACCCTGCACCAGCCCAAGCGTCCTTGATGAGCCCTTGCACCGAGTGCGCCCCTGACCCCGGAGACCAGTAGATTGAACCGTTTTGATGGTTCTCGAAATGTTGCCCGCAACCCCCTCGCGTGAGCCCGCAGAACTCATCTGAAGTGGGGTATCCGTAAGACGAGTTCTCCCATCCCATCGAGGCGTACTTGTCGCCAATCAGGCCACGTACGTAATGCGCTCCGGTGGCCTGACTGTAAAGTACCAGTCCCCCTTCGAACCTGTTCCCACACCCCCCGTCGCGCAGGTGACAGAACTCGCTGCTGGTCGGATAACCCAGGAACCCATTTTCCCACCCGGTGGACTGATACTTGTCTCGGATCAGGCCCGCGATCGTGTGGGCCCCGGGCGGGCCAACATAGATAGAGACCCCCCCATTGTGCGAGTAACAGCCATAGTTGCGTAGCCCGCAGGTGAAGGTGACGGTGGTTTCGGCCTGCGCCGGGGGCGGACTGATGAACGTGGTGGCCGCAACGAGGGGCAGAAGCAACGCTGTAGTAAGGATCCTAGTTATCCGGCTCTTCACAGATGAGGGTGTAGCGGTCGATGGCGGTGTGGGCGCGTCGGTCCGGGGATAG